>DATIYW010000311.1:0-4764 GCA_035517415.1 Thermoanaerobaculaceae bacterium | reverse complement strand
GCGCGCGCGGACGAGCCGCAGCCGATCGTCGTCAAGCAGCTCCCCGCCTCGCTCGCCGGCACGTGGCTGTTCCGCGTCGGCCACGACCCCGCCTTCGCCAGCCCGTTCCGCGAGCGCCGCAACTGGGGCACGATCCGGGTGCCGGGGGCGTGGGAGCGCCAGGGGTGGGCGGGCTACAACGGCCACGCCTGGTACCGCGTGTCGCTCTTCATCGCGTCCGACCTGGAGGGCGAGGACCTCGGGCTCGACCTCGGCCAGGTCGGCGACGTCGACGAGGTGTTCCTCAACAGCCGCAAGGTCGGGCAGACCGGCGACTTCCCGCCCCACTACGACAAGGCGACGCTGGCGCGGCGCTTCTACCTCGTCCCGCGCGAGGCGCTGCGCTTCGGGCAGTACAACGAGCTCGCCATCCACGTCTTCAACGACTCGCACTTCGGCGGCCTGCTCGGGCCGGCGCCGGTGCTCGACGCCTACGACGCGATCCTCGCCCGTGAGGTGCTCCGCGACGTCGGCGCCTACTGCCTGGCGACGCTGCTCCTCACCCTCGCGGCGCTGCAGCTCCTCCTCTTCACCTCGCAGCGCGACTCGCTCGAGCACCTTGCATTCGCCGGCTTCCTCGCCGCGCTCGCCTTGCTCTTCGTCGCCTACACCCACTGGGGCCCGGCGCAGCTGCTCGGTCACAGCTTCGCCTTCCGCATGAACGTCGCCGCGATGCTGCTCGCGATCGCCCTCTTCCCCTCGACGCCGTACCGCCTCGCCCGCCGCAGCCAGCCGATCCCGCTGCTGGCGGTGGAGACGCTGCTCGCCCTCGGCGCGGCGTTCGTGTTCGCCTGGCGCGACGAGGGCGACCTCTATCTCTGGATGTTCCTCGCCCAGGCGGCGACGATCCTGCTGATCGTGCCGACGCTCCAGCTCGAGATCCGCTACCTGCTCCACCGGCGCGTCTGGGGCCGGGCGCTCCTCGTCGCCACCGCGTTCTGCTGCGTGATGATCAGCTTCGACACGCTGTCCTCGATCGGCCTGATCCCGCGCGAGCGCATCCTCGTCGGCGACCTCGTCGCGCCGATCGGCATCGTCCCGCTCGCCCTCGTGTTCTCGGCGGCGCTCTACTTCACCTGGATCGAGAGGCGCTGGGGCGAGCCGTTCGACCCGACGACCGGGCTGATGCCGCGCGACCGCTTCGTCGACCGCCTCGCGAGCGAGATGCAGCGCGCGCGCCGGACGCAGGCGTCGCTCACCGTCGCCCTGCTCCGCATCACGGTCTCGGAGTCCACCGGCGAGCACGAGCCGCCCACCTCGCAGGCGGTGAGCAACCTGCGGCGCGGGTTGCGGCAGATCGACCTCCTCGCCCGCTACGACCGCGAGACGTTCGTGCTGCTCCTCGCGGAGACCGAGGAGCGCGCCGCGATGTCGATCCTCGAGCGCCTCCGCCGCACCGTGTCGGAGAGCGCGGCAGGAAGCCATACGCGCATCCGCACGACCGCCGGGGTGGCGCAGTACCGCCCCGGCCGGCACATGGCCGCCGAAGAGCTGCTCCAGGAGGCGGAGGCGGCGCTCTACGCCGCCGTCACCGAGGGCGGCGACGGCACCGCCACCGCGCCCTGACCGCCGCCCGCGTCCGGATCAACGGGCGTCGGAAAGGCCGGCAAGCGCCGCGCGCAGCTCCGGCTGGTTCGGATCGAGCTGGAGCGAGCGCTCCATCTCCCGCCGCGCAGTCTCGCGCTCGCCGACGCAGGCGGCGGCGAGGCCGCAGAACGCGTGCACCCGCGCGTCCGCCGCGAACGCGGTCGAGGCCTCGCGACCGTCGCCGAGCGCCTCGCGGCAGCGACCCAGCTTGACCAGGAGCGCGACGCGGTGGACCGCGAAGCGCGCCTCGGCCGGGAACCGCCGGCGCGCCTCCGCGAGCAGGCCGAGCGAGCGGTCGGGCTGCCCGGCGGCCTCGTAGTCGGTCGCGGCGCGGTCGACCGCGCCCGCCGCGTCGCGCAGCCTCAGCTCGACCGCGCGCCACAGCTCCGCGTCCGCCTCGTCGTAGCGGCCGGTCTCGAAATAGGTGCGCCGCAGGTTGTAGTGCGGCGACGCGTACGCCGGGTTGCGCGCGACC
Source organism: Thermoanaerobaculaceae bacterium (assembly GCA_035517415.1). Classification (GTDB taxonomy): domain Bacteria; phylum Acidobacteriota; class Thermoanaerobaculia; order Thermoanaerobaculales; family Thermoanaerobaculaceae; genus DATIYW01. The sequence continues at coordinate 2,663 of DATIYW010000311.1, read as the reverse complement.
GCGCCGCGGAACGCCTTCTCCGCCTCGGCGTAGCGCTTCGCCTCGAGGTGGACGAGGCCGAGGTTGTTGAGCTCGCCCTCGGTGGCGTCGCGGCTCGTCCCCGCACCCTCGCCGGTCTCGAGGTAGCCGAGCGAGCGGAGCTGCTGCAGGTACTCCGCCGAGGGCTGCGCCGGGGCCGCGGCGGGACGGTAGCTCTCCGGCGGCACCAGCGTCTCCCAGTCGACGGCGGGCAGCGCTTCCGCCGGGCAGCCCGGCAGCGGCTTGCCGGTCCAGTCCTTCCCGGGCGGGATGCCGGCCAGCGCCGCGATCGTCGGCGCCACGTCGTACACCGAGGGCGCCTCGCCCACCCGGCCGAGCCGCGCCACGCCCTTGCCGGCGAGGACGAAGACCCCCCTCGGCCGGTGCCACAGCGCGGCGGTGGCGGCCGCCGTGCCGGAGAACTCGCGCGGCCGGTCGGCGCCCCACTTGAAGCCGTGGTCCGACACCACCAGCACCGCGCATTCGCTCTCCGGGCAGGTGGCGAGGAGACGGCCCAGCCAGCGGTCGACCACCGCGTAGTAGCGCGCGACGCCGACCGCGGCGGCGGCGGAGAACGCGGGGTCGGCGCCGGGCAGAGGCGGGGGCAGGTACGGCGAGAGCAGGTGGCCGACCTCGTCGGTGCCGATCGCGTACACCATCGTCAGGTCCGCCGGCGACGCCGCCTGCTCCGCGGCGAGCAGCGTGGCGCCGAAGTAGGTGCGGGTGCCGACCATGATGCGGCGGAAACCGTCGATCGGGTCCGCCATGCCGCGGTGCGCCGCCACCGCCTTGCGGTACGCCTCATCGCTCACCGGCAGCAGCGACCGGACGTCGGCCTCGCCGGTCTCGCGCTCCGCGCGCGCCGCCAGCTCGCGGAAGGCGGCCTCCCGCTCGGGCGGGTAGACGAGCGTGCCGGCCGGCTCGCCGCCGCCGCTGTCGCCGAGCAGGAAGAAGAGGCGGTCGGAGACCAGCACGCCGTCGACCGGCTCGGCCGGCCAGCTCGCCCACCAGCCCGAGACCGAGACGGTGCGGCCGACGGCCGAGGCCTCGTTCCACAGCGCCGGCACCCGGCGCTGGCGGCCGCTGACCGGGACCTTCGCCCCGCTCGCCGGGTCGACCTCGACGAAGTCCAGCACGCCGTGCCGGTCGGGCGACACGCCGGTCGCCATCGTCGTCCAGATCAGAGGCGAGAGCAGCGGCGTCAACGACCTCAGTTCGCCCCAGCTCCCCTCCGCCATCAGCCGCGCCAGGTTCGGCATCGCGCCCTTCTTCACCAGCGGCTCGAGCACCTCCCAGTCCGCGCCGTCCCAGCCGACCACCAGCACGCGCCGGCGCGGCGGTCCGGCGAGCCGGCGCAGCGCGTCGCGACGGACCGCCGCGAGCACGGCCGGCTCCGCCTCGATCTCCACCTTGACCTGATCGGTCGCCAGCCCGAGCGCGGCCGCGGCCGCCGCGCCGAGCTGCGCCTCGGGCGAGGCCGGGCAGCCGGCGGTTGCGATCCCGGCCAGGCAGCTGGCGCCGATCGTCGCGACGCTGTCACGCAGCGGCCGGGCCACGGCCGCGGTCAGCGCCGCGTCCGGATCCGCGCCGCCGCCGAGGTGATGACGGCCCGGGGGGAAGGCGGCGGAGACGTGCAGGTTCAAGCGGACGCCGTCGCGGGTGGCCGCCGGCACCTCGCCGCCGGCCGTGCCGCCGGCGACCGGCCGCCAGCGCCAGCTCGGCAGCCAGCGCGCCTCCGCCGCGACGATCAGGTCGCCGGCACGCCGGTCCCAGGCCGCGCCGCCCGCGGGGACGCGGCGGATGCCCCCGATCGCCGCGGCCGCCGCGATCGCGACGAGGAGGACGCCGACGGCCAGTTTCCTCACGCCCGGAGCATACCAACTTCGCGCGGCACCAATCGGCGGGCCTCTCCCACGCGGCGGCGCTTCCGCCCACGACCGGGCGCTCCGCCGGAGGTACCGTCGTGCACATCTGGGCGCACGCTCGGCCCCTGTTTGACACGTCAGTGACTGAGATTCCATCTCTGTCATTCGTCAAACCGGATGAATCATCCAATTTGCCGAACGTTGCAGCGATTTTCACGCCGGGCGAAAACCCTTGATCCGGGCATGGGGGTTGCTACCGACAATGCCCGTGGACTTGTGTCCAGACCCGCTTGTGCTTGCCCATCCGGGCGAAGCCATGCTCACGTCAACGAAAGGAGGAGGTCAGGCTCGCTCTTCAAGGAGAGTCAACGCTCGATGCGGCACGCGGCTCGCCGCATCTGCTGTGAACCAGCCACAAGCAAGGAGGATAGGATGAAGAAGTTCGTTTTGCTTGCGTTGTTCGTCGGTCTGGTGGCGCTGCCGCTGTTCGCGCAGAACCCGACCGGCACGCTGTCCGGGCACGTGAGCGACGGCAAGGACGCGCTTCCGGGCGTGACCGTGACCGCCACCTCACCGGCGCTGCAGGGCGCCCGCGTCGCCACCACCGGCGGCAGCGGCGACTACATCTTCCCGTTCCTGCCGCCCGGCGACTATCACGTCAAGTTCGAGCTCCAGGGCTTCCAGACCATCGACACGTCGATCAAGGTCAACGCGGCCCAGACGCAGAAGCTCGACGCCACCATGCCGCAGGCCAAGGTCGCCGAAGAGGTGACCGTCACC
>DATIYW010000310.1:0-2696 GCA_035517415.1 Thermoanaerobaculaceae bacterium | reverse complement strand
CGACAGCGTCTATGCGTTCGACGCCGACACCGGCGCGGTCCTGTGGCGTACCTCGCTGCTCGGCGCGGGCGAGACGCCGAGCGATGACCGCGGTTGCGGGCAGATCGAGCCCGAGATCGGCGTCACCGCCACGCCGGTGATCGATCCCACCGCCGGCCCCCACGGGACCATCTACGCGGTCGCGATGTCGAAGGACGCCGCGGGGCACTATTTCCAGCGCCTGTACGCCCTGGACGTCGACACGGGCGCCGAGCAGCCAGCCAGTCCGGCGACGATCGAGGCCGACTGCCCCGGCAGCGGCGAAAACAGCTCCGGCGGCCGGTTGCGCTTCGATCCGGCGATGTACAAGGAGCGCTCCGGTCTGCTCCTCCTCCATGGCGTCATCTACACCACCTGGGCCTCGCACTGCGATCATCCGCCGTTCAACGCCTGGTTGATCGCCTACGACGCCCGCACGCTCCGGCAGGCGGCAGTGCTGAACCTCACGCCGGACGGCACCGAAGGCGGTCTCTGGGGCTCCGGCGCCGCGCCGGCCGCCGACGCCGACGGCACCTTCTACGTCGCGGTGGGCAACGGCACCTTCGACACCGAACTCGATGGGCGCGGCTTCCCGCGGCACCAGGATTTCGGCAACACGTTTCTCAAGCTCACCACCGCCGGCGGCGGCCTCGCCGTCGCGGACTATTTCGCGATGAAGAACGTGGTCTGGGAATCGAGTGTCGACTGGGACCTGGCGTCCGGCGGCGTGCTGCGCCTGCCGGACCTGACGGATGCCGCGGGCCGCGTGCGCCGGCTCGCCATCGCCGCGGGCAAAGATCAGGCGATCTACGTCGTCGACTGCGACCGCCTCGGCGGCTTTCATCCCGACCGCAACGACGTCTACCAGGAACTGACCGGCGCGCTGGCCGGGCAGGAATACGGCATGCCGGCGTACTTCGACGGCACAGTGTACTACGGCGCGATGGCCGACAGCATCCGCGCCTACCGGATCCAAGACGCACGCCTGCCGGCGACGCCGACGTCGCAGACCCCGAACAAGTTCGGCTACCCTGGCGCCACCCCGAGCATTTCGGCGAATGGCGGCGCCGACGCCATCCTCTGGGCGATCGAACTGCGCGAGCCCGCGGTGCTGCGCGCCTACGACGCCCGGGACCTGGCCCGCGAACTCTACAACAGCGACCAGGCGCCGGACCACCGCGACCAATTCGGCTCCGGCATCAAGTTCGCCGTGCCGACGATCGCCGGCGGCCGCGTCTTTGTCGGCGCCCAGGCCGGCGTGGCGGTGTTCGGTCTGCGGCGCTGAAGCAACTCAGGTTTTCTCGCCCGCCGGCGGGGCGCCGGCGGTCCCCGGGCGGAGCTGCGGGAACAGGATCACGTCGCGAATGCTCTCGGCGCCGGTGAGGAGGATGCAGAGCCGGTCGATGCCCACGCCCATGCCGCCGGCCGGCGGCATGCCGTGCTCGAGCGCGGTGAGGAAATCCTCGTCGATGTTCTGCTTTTCCCCGCCCGCCTGGTGCTCGAACATCTCGCGCTGGACGAAGGGGTCGTTCTGCTCCGAGTAGGCCGGCGCGATCTCCATGCCGCCGATCGTGAGCTCGAAGACGTCAAGTGTCGTCGGATCGTCGCGGTTGAGCTTCGCCAGCGGGCAGAGCTCCTTCGGCAGGTGGAGCACGAAAGTCGGCTGAATGAGCGTCGGCTCGATCTTCTTGGCGAAGATCTCGTTGGTGATCTCGAAGTCCTCCCACTTCGGGTCGACATACAGGCCCAGCTTGTCCGCGGCCGCGGCGTGCTCGGCCTTGGTGCGCTGGAACCAGTCCCGGTCCCCCGTCGCCTCCCGGATCAGGTCCTTGTACTCGGCCTCGCGCCACTCGCCGCCGAGGTTGATGACCTGGCCGCTCGGCGCGTGCTTGACCTCGGTGGTGCCGAGCACCTCGCGGCAGAGCGACTGGAGCAGCGCGCGGATGAGCTCCATCATGCCGCGGTGGTCGGAGTAGGCCTGGTAGACCTCGAGCATGGTGAACTCGGGGTTGTGTTTCCGCGACACGCCCTCGTTGCGGAAGATGCGACCGATCTCGAACACCCGGTCGAATCCGCCGACGAGCAGGCGCTTGAGGCGCAGCTCGGTGGCGATGCGCAGGTAGAAGTCGACCCCGAGCGCGTTGTGGTGGGTGGTGAACGGCCGCGCCGCCGCGCCGCCCGCGGTGGCCTCGAGCACCGGCGTCTCGACCTCGATGAACTGCCGCGCCTCGAGGAAGCGGCGGATGTGCGCCACGATCCGGCTGCGCAGGAGCAGCCGCGCGCGCGACTCCGGGTTGACGATCAGGTCGAGGTAGCGCTGGCGGTAGACCTGCTCGGGGTCGGTGAGGCCGTGCCACTTTTCCGGCAGCGGCCGCAGCGCCTTGGCAAGGAGCACGAAGTGCGTCACGCGCACCGTGACCTCGCCGGTCTTGGTCTTGAAGAGCGTGCCCTCGGCCCCGAGGATGTCGCCCAGGTCGAGCCGGCGGAAGGCGGCGTAGGCGTCGTCGCCGACGACGTCCTTCTTCACGTAGAGCTGGATCTGGCCCTGCTGGTCGAGGAGCTTGACGAACTGGCTCTTGCCCATGTCGCGCAGGACGACGAGGCGGCCGGCGACCTTCACCGTCACGGCGTTGTCCTGGCCGTCGACATGGAGCTTGAGCGCCTCGGCGGAGAAATGG
>DATIYW010000309.1:0-4739 GCA_035517415.1 Thermoanaerobaculaceae bacterium | reverse complement strand
AGCCGATCCGCCCGCGCGGGTCTCACCACCGAGCGCTCGGCAAACCGGAACCGGGGTGGGCCCGACATGCGCGCACGTCTCCTGCCGATCTCCGTCACGTCCACGCTCCTCGCCGCGGCTCTCGCGCCCGGCCAGTCCGCGAAGCCGGCGCCGAGCGTCGCCGACGACTTCGTCGCCGCCGCGCCCGCGACGCCGCTGCCGGAGCCGATCGCCACCGCGCTCGGCGGCATCACCGCGGCGCGCCTCGCGGCGCACGTCCGCCTCCTCGCCTCGCCGGCGCTCGAGGGGCGCGGCCTCGGCTCGCGCGGACTCGACGCCGCCGCCGAGTACGTCGCATCCTCGCTCGCGCTGGCCTCGGTCCCGCCGCTCGGATCGGGCTACTTCCAGCCGGTGCCGGTGCGGGAGATCACGGGCGTCGCGGGGCAGGTCACGGTGGAGCGCCGGCAGGCGGGCGCAATGGTCGACCGCACCTTCCTCTCCGGCGTCGACTGCCTGGTGCCGGAGGCGGCGCCGCAGACCGTCACCGGCGCCGTCGTGTTCGCCGGCTACGGGATCCGCGACGCCGCGCTCGGGCGCGACGACTACCGCGGCCTCGACCTGCGCGGCAAGGTGGCGCTCGTGCTCGCGGGCGTGCCGGCGGGCCCGGAGTGGCAGACCGCGGCGCGGCAGGCGCGCTGGGCTGGCGAGAAGCCGGAGGAGCGCTGGACGGCCAAGCTCGCCGCCGCGCGCGCCGCGGGCGCCGCCGCGGTGCTCGCGGTCGAGGCGGACGGCTTCCTCAAGCAGGAGCCGCCCGAGCCGCGCTACTTCCTGCCGTTCGAGGGCGCCGGCGAGACGCCGCTGATCCGCGTGTCGGGAGCGGTGGCGGACGCGCTGCTCGCCTCGGCCGACCTCGACGCCGGCTCGGCGCGCTCGGTCTCGCCGCGCGAGCTGCCCGCGACCTCGGCCACGATCCGCATCACCGGCCAGGAGCGCAGAGTCGAGAGCCGCAACGTCGTCGGCGTCCTCGCCGGCGCCGACCCGAGGCTGCGCGACGAGGCGATCGTCCTCGGAGCGCACATCGACCACCTCGGCAAGGTCGGCGAGACGGTCTACCCCGGTGCGGACGACAACGCCTCGGGCAGCGCCGCGCTGCTGGAGATCGCGCGCGCCTTCGCCGCGTCGCCGGTGCGGCCGAAGCGCACCGTCGTGTTCGCGTTCTGGACCGGCGAGGAGGAGGGCAAGTTCGGCTCCGGCCACTGGGTGCGCCACCCGCTCTGGCCGCTCGAGCGCACCGCCGCGTACCTCAACCTCGACATGATCGGGCACCCGTGGCTGCCGGAGGAGATCCGCAAGCTCGTGGCGGACGCGGCGCTACCCGACGGCGAGGCGTTCCTCGCCGCGGTCAAGCCCGCCGACTTCGTCGAGCCCGGCATCCCGGACGGCCACCCGGAGCTCGCCGACGCGCTGCGGCGCGCCGCGCGCGGCACCGGCCTGGCGCTCCACTTCGACCGCACCGACGGCACGCACGGCGGCAGCGATTACCGCGACTTCGCGCTGGCGCGGGTCCCGTTCATCCGCTTCTTCGGCAACTTCTTCCCCGCCTACCACGAGCCCGGCGACACCGCCGAGGCGCTCGACGCGGGGCAGGTGCAGCGGGTCGCGCGGCTCGCGTTCGCCACCGCGTGGCTGCTCGCCGACCGCTGAGCGGCCCCTTCCGATCGGGGGATGCAGGCATGCGGCGCCGGTCACCCATCGGGTGCCGGCCTGCGCGCGGCGTCCGTCGCGTTCAGCCGGGCCCGCCGGCGGGCGAACCGACGGGGATCTGGCTGGCGGGGTGCGGCGCCGCGGCGCCGTCGGGCGGGTGAGGCACGACCGTGACGGTGACCGCGTCGCGGCTCTGCTCCCCCATCCCTTCCCCGCTCGCCTCAGTCTCCTCGCGCGTGACGACGAGGCGGTCGCCGAGGCGCGCGTACTCCCGGTGCGATCGCATGCGGAACTCCGCGCTGATGACCATGAAGCGGAACTTCCCTTCGCTGGCCCGCTCGGTGGCCAGCGGGCAGCCGTCCGCACCGACCCAGACCAGCAGCTCCTCCTTGAGGTTCTTGACGTGCTTGCGTGCCTCCTCGTCGAGCTCCGAGACGGGCTTGAGGACGAGCAAACGCGCCGCGGCGCCGCGGAAGGAGTCGGCCGACTCGCGCACGGCGGCCGCGCCGGCGAGGCGCTCGGCGAGCGCGCCGCCCGCGTCGAGGATGCTCGCGAGCGCGTCGACCCTGGCGTCGTCGAGAGCCGAACGCAGCGGGCTCCCTGTCCGCTTGCCCTCCCGCCGCTCCTCCCCCTCCTTGCGCAACGCCGCCAGCAGCTCGGGCGGAGCCGTGACGGTGACCGCGCCGTCGCCCGCCGATGCCTCCACCGTGATCCGCACGGGCTCCGGCTTCGCCGCGTCCTTCGCGGCCTTGGGATCGGGGAGCGGCCGCACCTCGACGGTCACCGTCGCGCGGATCGGGTCGCGGGCGGCCAGCGTCGCGAGGCACGCGCGCAGGTCGGCGAGGCCGTCCGCGCGCACCGCCGCCGCGCCGAGCAGAGAGACAACCAACGCCGGGGCGACTTGTCTCATCGAGTGACACCTCGATGGAATTCTACCGCGCCGGCCGCCGGCGCAGTCGACGGGGACCTCAGCGGTCGATGCCGACCAGTCCGAGCATGAACGCGTACTTGAGCGCGGTGAGGCGGTAGCGCTCGAGGCGGCCGGACGCGCCGCTGTGGCCGGAGGCCATGTTGGTGACGAGCAGCAGCGGGTTCGCGTCGGTTTTCATCGCGCGCAGCTTCGCCACCCACTTCGCCGGGCTCCAGTACGGTACCTGCGTGTCGTTGAACGCCGCGGTCACGAGCAGCGCCGGGTAGGCCTGCGGCCGCACGTTGTCGTAGGGCGAGTACGACAGCAGGTAGTCGAAGTCCGCCTTGCGGCGCGGGTCGCCCCACTCCTCGTACTCGACGGTGGTGAGCGGCAGGCGGGCGTCGAGGGAGTCGGTGACGACGTCGGTCCACGGCACCTCGGCGATGATGCCGCGGAACAGCTCCGGCCGCGCGTTGGCGACCGCGGCCATCATCATCCCGCCGGCCGACATGCCGTTGGCAAAGAGCTTCCCCGGGCTCGTGAACCTCTGCGCAATCAGGTACTCGGCGCAGGCGACGAAGTCCGAGAAGGTGTTCCGCTTGTGCTGGAGCTTGCCGTCCTCGTACCACGCCCGGCCGAGCTCCTGGCCGCCGCGCACGTGCGCGATGGCGAAGACGAAGCCGCGGTCGAGCAGGCTGATCCGCTCCGGCGCGAAGTCCGCCTTGCGGCTGTTGCCGTAGGCGCCGTAGCCGTAGAGCAGGAGCGGGTTGCCGCCGTCCAGGCGCGCGCCCCGGCGCATCACGAGCGAGATCGGCACGCGCGCGCCGTCCGCCGCCGGCGCCTCGAGGCGGCGCACCTCGTAGCGGGAGGGATCGTAGCCGCCGCCCACCTTGGCGCGCTTGAGCACGCGCTGGGCGCCGCTCGCGAGCTCGACCTCGATCACCGACTCCGGCGTCACCGGCGAGGAGTAGTGGATGCGGAACGCGCGGGCGCCGGGGTCCGGGTTCTCCTCCAGCCCCGCGTCGTACGCCGCGTCGTCAAAGCGGACGACGCGCTCGTCGCCGTCGGCGAGGCGCACGATGCGGATGCGCGGCAGCCCGCCGGACCGCTCCGCCAGCACCAGGTAGCCGTCGAAGACATCGAACCCCTCGATCAGCACGCCGCGGCGCGGCGGCACGACCGGGCGCCAGTCGGCGATCCCGGTGCGCCCCGCCTCGGCCGCCACGACCGCGAAGTCGGGCGCACCGTGGTTGGTGCGGATGAAGAAGCGGCCGGCGGCGTGCTCGACCCAGTAGCGCAGCCCCGCCGTGCGCGGTTGGAACACGCGGGGCGGGGCGGACGGCGCGGCCGCGTCGGCGACCCACCACTCCGACGAGGTCGTGCTCGCGGACTCGATCAGCACGAAGCGGCGCGACTTCGACAGCCGCAGCGAGACCTCGAACCTGGGGTCGTCCTCCTCGAACACGATCGGGTCGGAGGCGACCGGCCGGCCGAGCGTGTGGCGGAGCACGCGGTAGGTCCGCACCGTCGCGTCGCTGGCGGTGTAGAAGAACGTGCGGCTGTCCGCGGCCCACGCGACCTCGGCGGCGGTGCCGGGGATCGCGTCCGCGAGCGTCGTCCCGCTCGCGAGGTCGCGGACGCGGACGGTGTAGCGGCGGTCGCCGCGCGAGTCGACGCCGTAGGCGAGCAGGCGACCGTCGGGGCTGACCGCGAGACCGGCGACCTTGCACAGCTTGAGCCCCGCCGCCACCTCGTTGACGTCGAGGATCACCTCCTCCGTCGCGTCGGGCGCTCCCTTGCGACGGCAGTGGAGCGGGTAGTCCTTCCCGGGGAGGTAGCGCGTCGAGTAGAAGTAGCCGTGGTCCTCGACCGGCACGCTCGCCTCGTCCGGCTCGAGGCGGCCGACGATCTCGTCGTAGAGCCGCGCGCGCAGCCGCGCCGACGGCGCCATCACGGCCTCGGCGTAGGCGTTCTCGGCGGCGAGATAGGCGGCGACGCGCGGGTCGTCGCGGTCGCGCATCCAGAAGTAGTCGTCGGTGCGCTTCTCGCCGTGGGTCTCGAGCACGACCGGCGCCTTCGCCGCCACCGGCGGCGCCGGCAAGGTCTGCGTCTGGCCGCCGAGCGCCCGCGCGCCCGCGAGCGCCAG
>DATIYW010000308.1:0-9707 GCA_035517415.1 Thermoanaerobaculaceae bacterium | reverse complement strand
GGGACGCCGATCTCAAGCTCGGTCGCCTGACGAGGAGACCGATCGTCACGAGCCTGCGGGTCGGCGGCCGGCGCGGCAGCGTGCTGGTCGAGAGCAGCGAGCCGCGATGGGTCCGGTCCGACCTCGCGCCCGGCCGCTACTGCGTCGTCCTCGAAGGGCTCCGTACGCCGAGCGGCGGATTGAGGCGCTTGACGAGCGACGACTGGGTGGAATTCGACATCACCGGCGACGAGACGGTCGAGGTGAGCGTGGTGGTCTCGAGCGACCGCAACACGCTGGGTGTGCTCTTCCTCCCGCTGCCTCTCGTCGACGCCGGCGACTGCGGCGCGAGGATCCGGCCGATGGGTGGGAAACCCCTGCCGGACTCGAGCCCGCCCGGGCGCGTGGATGCGTCCCCGTCTCCGGCGACGGGCCGCCGCTCGACGGCAGCCGTCCATCCCGGGCAGGGCGTCGACGGCCGCGGGAGGTGACCGGTGTCGCGCAGCCCGATGGTCGTTGTCCTCTGCGCCTTCTGCTTGCTCGTGGGCGCGTCCGGCCAGGGCGAGCTGAGGGGCCGCGGGAAGTCGGGGCGGGCGAAGCCCGGGCGGCCACCCGCGGCCTCGTCGAGGTGGTCGGCCGGCAGCGCTGGGGTGACCGGTCCCGGGGCCGGTGAGGAACTCGATCGCGGCTCGACGGCGCCCGCGAACACCATCACCGTCGTCGACGCCGCTCCGGACAGTGGATGGGAATCCTCGATCGCGATCGGCAGGGACGGCCTCCCCATCGTGGCCTACCTGGACCTCGACGGCGACCGGTTGAAGGTGGTCCACTGCGGCGACGAAGCCTGCGCCGCAGGGAACGCGGTGGCGGTCGTCGACGGGAGCAGCTGCATCGCCGAAGCGACGTCCGTGGCGATCGGCAACGACGGGTTGCCGGTGATCGCCTACGGCGCGGCGATCCCCGCCCTCAAGCTGGTGCACTGCGGCGATCCGGGCTGCACCTCCGGGAACGTGGTGACGACGGTCGAGCCGGGCGGGGCTCACGGGCTGCACCCGACCCTGCGGATCGGCGCCGACGGCCCGCCCGTGATCAGCTACTACGGCGCCAACGGGAGCCTGACGCTCGCACACTGCCGCACGCCGACGTGCGAGGCGGCTGCCCTGGGGAGGATCCGGCGGCACCTTCGATCGCTCTCGCCGTAGCGCCCTGCCCGCTCGCGCTGCCAGCGACCGAGACGAACCGCCGCTTCCTAGTGGCCGCTGAACTTCTCGCCGGCGGCGATGCGGACCGGCAGCTCGTTCTGCCGCTCCGGGAGCGGGCAGGTCGCGTAGGCGGTGAAGGCGCACGGCGGGTTGTAGGCGTAGTTGAAGTCGAGCACGAGCTTGTGCGCCTCGCCGGTCGGCCGCTCGACGTCGAGGAAGCGGCCGGCGCCGTAGGTCTCGTGGCCGGCGGTGGCGTCGCGGAACACGAACATGAACTCGGGGTCGTCCGGCGACGAGGCGTACGGCTCGAGCGCGTACGGCTTGCCCGCGAGCTCGAAGCGCGCGACGCCGGGAACGACCATCTTCTGCGGCGGCCCCTGCGTGCTCGGGATCAGCACGTCGCGCGGCTTCGCGTACGTCTCCCAGGCCGCTTCGACGCGGTAGGCGGGGTCGATCGGGAAGTAGTCGATGCCCTTGAAGGCGGTGCGGGCCGGGTTCTGCGTGTCCTTGGCGCGGATCGCCGCCTTGCCGCCGCGGCGGATCACGAAGAAGCGGGCGGAGCCGAGCGAGAGGACGTCGGGCTTGCCCTCCGCGTCGGAGCGCAACGGCCGGTCGGGCACCGGCTGGCCCGCGAGCGTGACGCCGGCCTCTGCGCGCGGATGCGCGAGCACGGCGCCGTCGGGCCGCAGCTCGAACGTCCCCGCGAGCGGCGGGACCCCGCTGCCGCGCAACACGACCTCGTTGCCCGGATCGGCGCCGAATCGGTTCTCCCCCGGTTGGAGCCAGAACAGGCCGACGACGGTGAGCCACCCGGTCTCGGACGTGAGCGAGGCGAGCCGCTTGGCGCGCCACTGCTCGACCTCGGCGCGGTAGGCGGGGTCGACCGCCGGGCCGCCGCGGCCGCACCCCGAGATCGCGAGCGTCGCCGCGATCGCGCCCGCGGCGAGGACGCCGCCGACGGTCGAGCGCCGCTGCGCGATCGCGGTGCCCCGGTCCGGAGCACTGTGTGGTCCATGCATATCGCGCCACGCTATCATGCCGCATGGTGCAAACCCCCTCCGGATCGGCGTTCTTCCCTGCCCGGCGCGAGCGAGGCGGCGCCGTGCTCGTCCTCCTGCTCGTGATCGTCGCGATCGCGCTGGTCGCCGCGGTGTACCTCTACGGGGCGGTGCACTGGAGCTACTCGGACGGCGAGCGGGCGGGCGTCCTGCAGAAGCTCTCCCGCAAGGGTTGGGTGTGCAAGACCTGGGAGGGCGAGATGGCGATGTCGACCGTTCCCGGCGTGGCGCCGACGATCTGGAGCTTCACCGTGCGCGACGCCGGCGTGGCGGCGAGGGTGAGGGACGCGCTCGGCAAGCGGGTGGCTCTCCATTACACCGAGCACCACGGCCTCCCCGGCTCGTGCTTCGGCGAGACGCCGTACTTCGTCGACGAGGTCCGCATCGTCGAGTAGCGGCGCCGCGTGCTAGCCTTCCGCGGTGCAGGCCTACCTCGCGCGTTGGGTGTGCCAGGAAGCCGACACCAACCTCCGGCGGCTGGCCGACGAGTCCGCCCGCGCCGCCGATGCGGGCGCCCGCCTGGTGGTGTTCCCGGAAGCGTTCCTCCACGGCTACACGCAGCGCGTCGAGGCGGAGCGGGTGCGCGGCACGTTCGGCTCGATCTCGGAGAAGCACCCGCAGACCGCCTTCGCCTTCGGCTCGTTCACCGAGGACCGCCGCAACCGGATGACGGTTTGGTACTCGGGCCGCGAGGTCGCGCACTACGACAAGGTCCACCTGTTCGCGCCGAACGACGAGGCGGCGCTTTGGGACCCGGGCGACCGCTACGCCGCGGTCCGTTTCGAGGGCTGGACGCTCGGCCTGCTCACCTGCAACGACGTGCGCTTCCCCGAGCAGGCGCGGGCGCTGCGCCTGCACGCGCGCTGCGACGCCCTCCTGGTCGCCGCATGGTGGCCGTGGCGGCGCGACGACGTCTGGCGGACGCTGCTGCGCGCCCGGGCGATCGAGAACGGCGTCTTCGTCCTCGGCTGCTGCGTAGCGGCGGCGGAGACGCCGTCGGAGCGCTTCGCCGGGGCGGGCAACTACGTCTTCGACCCGCACGGCGAGCCGGTCCGCACCGCCGACGACCGCACCTACCAGCTCGACCCCGCTCGGGCCAGCGGGCTCCTCGTCGACCCGCTCGAGGCGCACCGGGCAATCGAGGAGGTCGAGGTGTTCACCGCCAACCGCTAGGAGCGTGCCGCGCGTCGGCCGCGGCAGCGGTCCGCGCCGGGTCAGCGCTCGAAGAGCGCCTTCACCGCGGGGTAATCGCCCTCGCGCAGCGAGCCGGCCCGCAGGCACCGCACCGTGCCCCCGGGAGCGACGACGATCTGCACCGGAATGGTGAGATCGGCGGCGCCGCCGAGGCCGACCAGCCACGGGCCGAGGTCGCGGAACGCGGCCAGGCGCAGCGAGGGCTCCGGCGCGGCCGAGGGGTTGGCGGCGAGGAAGCTCGTCAGCGTCTCCGCCTGCTCGTCGACCGACACGAACCAGAGGTCGACCGCGATCCCGTCGTGGTCGAGCTGCCGGCGCCAGCTCTCGAGCAACGGCATCTCGCGCCGGCACGGGCCGCACCAGGTCGCCCACAGGTTGACCCACACCCAGCGGCCGGCCGGCAGCACGGGGACCGCCGCCCCGGCGCGCGCCGGCACGACCTTCGGCAGCGCGAGCCGCGGCGCCTTGCCCGCCGGGAAGTACGCGTCGCACCAGCGCTCGGCGGCGGCAGACGCGGCGCCGGCGTCGCCGCGCACGCTCTCGCTGCGCGTCGCCTGCGGCGCCTCGCCGCGGCACGCGGCGGTGAGCGCGACCGCGAGCAACGGGATCGCGGCGCGGCGCATCACAGCCGGCAGTCGATCCAGGCGATGAATGCGGAGCGGTTGAGGTGCGCGGTCGAGCAGCCCTCGCCGGAGCGCGATCGGCTCCACTTGCAGAAGTCACGGTCGAGCTGGGCGAACTCGGCGCCGAGCCAGAGCAGCCCCACCTCCTGGTCGAGGTCGGGGTCGGCGAAGCGCGAGCGCAGGTGGTCGAGCACGGCCTCCGCCCGCTTCCGGGAGAGCTCGCGGTTGTAGCCGATCGGCCCTTCGAGCGAGGCGCGCGAGACGACGAGGAAGTAGGAGGCACCGCGCTGGGCGGCGAACGTCGAGTCGAGCAGCGCGAGCGCGGCGGGGTCGAGGTCGGCGCTGTCCTGGTCGAACTGGATGATCGCGGCGCGGTCGGCGAGCGGCACGAACAGCGCGTTGAAGTCGTCGCCCGACATCGCCGCGACGTTGCGCGCCTGGAGCGGCTGGCAGCCGCGCTGGCCGCCGCCCTGGAGGAGGCCGCACGAGGTCAGCACGCGGCGGAGGATCTGCTTGAGCGCGCCGTTGCAGTAGCCCTCGTCGGCCGCGCTCGCGACCGCCGCGGCGGGCGACTTCCCCTTGCCGCTCTCGACCGCCTCGAGCCGGACGCCGGCGGAGCGCACCCACACCGCGACCAGCAGCGAGAGGACGACGAGCATGACGAGGAACAGCGGCAGGTGGATCCGGTCCGGTCGCATCGGCTCACCTCCCCGCTCGCGCCGCCGCGCCCGGCGCCGCGAGCATGCGGGAGAGCACGAACTCGAGGCCGAGGTCGGTGTCCTCCTCGCACACCTTGCGTCCGCGCACGAACAGCTGCGGCGTCTGCACCGGCAGCGAGTTCGCGACCGCCCAGCGCAGCGATCGGTTGAGGCGCGTGCGCACCTCGGGCCGGCCGAGGCAGGCCGCCACCTCCGGGAACGCCTGCTTGATCCGCGCGTTCAGCCGCGCCGGTTGCGATCCCAGCTCGCGCAGCTCGGCCTGGTGCGCGAACGCCCACTCGAGGACGTCGCGGGCACGGGCGCCGCCGCACAGCACCGCCTCGCTCACCGCGCACGCGCCGGGGTGGAGCGAGGTGCCGACCATCCAGTTGCATTCCTTGTCGAGCGGGAACATCACCAGCTCGGGAGCGAGCCGCGCGGCGAGGCCGCTCGCCTCCAGCCGCTGGTAGAACCCCTTGCACGCCGGGCAGAGCGGGTCGAGCAGCTCGATCGCCGGCACGTCGCCGCCGGGCAGCTTGACCCGCACGTTGTAGCGGTCGTCGGGGTGCATCAGCTCGCCGCAGCGCGCCATGCTCTCCGACCAGGCGGGCTTGAGCGCGAGGTAGAGGACGACCGGCACGGCGACGAAGCAGACGCCCTCGGCGAAGCGGAGCGCGTGGCCGGTCCAGCGCGGGCGCGGCGCCTCGGCGGCCGGCGCGGCGCGGCGCGCGCGCAGGTGGGCGGCGAGCGCCGAGGCGAACACGCCGAGCGAGGCGACGTAGATGCCGACGCAGAGCTTGCACAGCGCCCCGACCCGCGTCAGCGCGATCACGAAGTAGACCGCCGACGCGGCGAGCGGGAGCAGCGTTGCGGCGAGCGTGAACGCGGTCTCGCCGGCGTCCTCGCCGTGGCCGGCGAGTAGGACGTGGAGCCCGCGGTAGAGCAGGAACGCGAACACCGCGAACGCCGGCAGCGCGATCGGGATCCCGCCCCAGGTCATGCTGCGCAGCACCGCCGAGTAGGGGCTCATCAGCACGGCGTGGCAGCCGCTCGTGCCGGTGGTGTCGGCGGCGCCGAGGCCGGGTACGAACGAGCAGGTGATGGCGTGGACCTGGCGGTCGAGGTGCGCGACGTAGTCGAAGGTCGAGACCGCGGAGAAGACCACGCCGGCGAGGGCGAACAGCGCGAGGACGACGAAGGCGGTCGAACGGGAAGCGTTCACGCTCACGACCCTCCTTGAGGGCGGATGCGGAGGGCGGGAGGCCCTCCAGACGCCCAGATGGTAGCACCGCCGGGCGAGAGCGACGGGTGCCGCTGCGGCGCGGCCGGTGCGGGGGCGGGCGCGCGCGCCAGTGCTAGAATGCGCCGCTTCTGGGCGTTTCTCCGGGTCGAGAGGAGCGGGAACGAAGTGGAATCGCTTGAGAGGTTAAGGGCCAACCGACGGGCCAAGCTCGAGGCCCTGCGGGGGCGCGGCATCGACCCCTACCCGCCGCGCTTCCCGGTCGACGGCAGGGTGAGCGAGATCGTCGCCCGCTTCGCCGGCGCCGACGCCGCTGCGCTCGAGGCCGAGCCGCCGCGGGTGCGGGTGGCGGGCCGCGTCACCGCGCTGCGCAGCCACGGCAAGAGCGCGTTCCTCGACCTCTCCGACGGCGACGGGCGGATCCAGGCGTACGTCAAGCGCGACGCGGTCGGCGAGGACGCCTTCGCCCTCCTCGAGCAGCTCGACCTCGGCGACTTCTGGGGCGTCGAGGGCGTCGTCTTCCGCACCCGCACCGGCGAGCTGTCGGTGCGCGCCGAGCGCCTCACCGTGCTCGCCAAGGGGCTGCAGCCGTGGCCGGAGAAGTGGCACGGCCTCGCCGACCGCGAGCTGCGCGCCCGCTACCGCTACCTCGACCTCGCCACCAACCCCGACTCGCGGCGCGTCTTCATGGCCCGCTCGGCGGCCGTGCGGGAGATCCGCAAGTTCCTCGACGCGAGGGGGTTCATCGAGGTCGAGACGCCCATGATGCACGCCATCCCGGGGGGCGCGACGGCGCGGCCGTTCCTCACCCACCACAACACCCTCGACATGGAGCTCTACCTCCGCATCGCTCCCGAGCTCTACCTCAAGCGCCTGGTGGTCGGCGGGTTTGAGCGCGTGTACGAGATCAACCGCAACTTCCGTAACGAGGGGGTCTCGACCCAGCACAACCCCGAGTTCACCATGCTCGAGTTCTACTGGGCGTACGCCGGCTACGACGACCTGATGGCGCTCACCGAGGAGATGCTCGGCGAGGTCGCCGAGACCGTGGCGGGCCGCACGCGCTTGCCGTGGGGCGAGCGGACGCTCGACCTGACGAGGCCGTGGCGCCGGCTGTCGATGCGCGAGGCGGTGCTCGCCCACTCCGACCTCCAGCCGGCGGACCTCGACGACCGCGCGCGCCTGGAGGCGGCCGCGCTCCGGCACGGCGTCGAGGGAGCGGCCGAGCTGCCTTCCGGCAAGCTGCTCGCCGAGCTGTTCGAGGCGACGGCCGAGAGCCACATGTTCGACCCGACCTTCATCGTCGACTTCCCCGCCGACATCTCGCCGCTGGCCAAGCGCAAGCCGTCCGACCCGTCGCTGACCGAGCGCTTCGAGCTCTACCTCGCCGGCATGGAGCTCGCCAACGCGTTCACCGAATTGAACGACCCGGACGACCAGCGCGGCCGCTTCGAGGAGCAGGTGCGGCGCGGCGGCGGGGTGGTCGACGAGGACTACGTGCTCGCGCTCGAGCACGGCATGCCGCCGACGGCCGGCGAGGGGATCGGCATCGACCGCCTCGTCATGCTGCTCACCGACTCGCACTCGATCCGCGACGTGATCCTCTTCCCACTGCTCCGACCGAAGGAGGGGTAGTGGACAACGGGGCCAGGGATCAGGGGTCAGGGGCTAATAAACGACCCGTGACTCGTGACCGGGCCTCCCCACGGGTGAGGCCCCGCTTCCGCCCGGCTTCAAGCATCACGTTGTCCACTCCTCACTGCCGCGTCCCGGAGGGTCGAGCTCGCTCGAGCGGCTACCCTGACCCCTGGCCCCTGGCCCCTGACCCCGGTTCGTTCTCGAGGGGGAATTCGTGGGCGTCCTGAGCCTGCTCGCGGGGCGGTACCTGCTCGGGCTGCGGCGCCGCACCCATGTCGCCGCGGTCAGCGCGATCTCGTTCGGCGCGATGGCCTTGGGCGCCGCCGCCCTGATCGTGACGCTGGCCCTGCTGGAGGGCTTCCAGTCGACCATCCGCACGCAGCTGGCGGCGAGCGGGGTACACGCCGAGCTGCGGCCGCGGTCGGGGCGGGTGCTTCCCGGCGGGGACTGGGTGGCGAGGCTGCGGGCGGCGCATCCCGAGCTCGAGGTGCGGATCGTGCGCGGCGGGGCGGTGTGGTGCCTCGGGCCCGACTCCGCCGTGCCGGCGGACCTCGAGGCGGTGGACACCCTGTCCCGCGTGGAGGTCAACCGGGTCCTCGCCGCGGAGCTCGGCGCGGGGGTCGGAACCGAGGTGACGATCGCGAGCCCGCGCCTCACGCTGAGCCCGCTCGGTCCGCTGCCGCTGCGGCGCCGCGTCGAGGTCGCGGCGGTCGGCGCGACGCAGCCCGGCGACGAGCGCGCCGTGATCCGGGTGCCGCTGCAGCTCGGCGGCGAGCTGCTCGGCTCGACCGCTCCGCGCGCCGTCGACCTGCGCGCGCACGATCCGCGGCGGGCGTGGGAGGTGGCATCGGACGTGCAAAGGGACGTGCCAGGAGGAGTGGAGGTCGTGTCGTTCGCCGAGCTCAACCGGCCGTTGCTGGCCGCGCTCGCCCTCGAGCGCGTGATGATCGGTTTCGGCGTCGGCCTCGTAATGGTCGTGGCGGCGCTCAACCTGCTGTGCAATCTGGCACTCCTGGCGGCGGAGAAACGCGCCGATGTGGCGGTCCTGGCGGCGGCCGGCCTCGCCCCTTCCCGGGTGCGGCGGCTCTTCCTCCTCCTCGGCCTCGGCGTCGGGGCGCTCGGCGGCATCCTCGGCACCGTCCTCGGTGCCGCCGCCGCGGCGCTGCTCGAGCGCACCCACGCGCTGCCCTTGCCGCGCGGCGTGTTCATCGTCTCGCACGTGCCGTTCCGGGTGACGCCGGGGGCGGTGACCGTCGTGCTTGGCGTCTCGCTCCTCGCCGCGCTGCTCGCCTCGCTGGCGCCGGCGCGCGCGGCGGCGCGGCGCGACGTCCTGGAAGGGCTCCGCTATGAGTGAGGCTGCGGCGGCGCGCGGAGTCGGGACGGTGGTTACGGCGGCGGGGCTGCGCAAGGGCTACGGCAGCGGCGAGCGCCGCGTCGAGGTGCTGCGCGGCCTCGACCTCGAGCTGCCGCGCGGCGAGATGCTCGCGGTGGTCGGCCCGTCCGGCGTGGGGAAGAGCACGCTGCTGCACCTGCTCGGCCTCCTCGACCGGCCCGACGCCGGTCGCCTCGAGCTGTTCGACACCGACGTCGAGACGCTCGCCGTCGAGGCGCGGGCCGAGTGGCGCAACCGCCGCCTCGGCTTCGTCTTCCAGTTCCACGCCCTGCTCCCGGAGTTCTCGCTCGAGGAGAACGTCGCGATGCCGCTGCTGATCGGCGGCGCCTCGCGGCGGGCCGCGCTCGAGCGCGCGCGGGAGCTGGTGGCCGCGGTCGGGCTGGCGAGCCGGGCCACGCACTTTCCCGACGAGCTCTCCGGCGGCGAGCAGCAGCGCGGCGCCGTCGCCCGCGCGCTGGTGGCGCGGCCGGAGCTGCTGCTCGCGGACGAGCCGACCGGCAACCTCGACGCGAGCGCGGCGTCCGCGCTGTTCGACCTGCTCGCCCAGCTGCATTTGAGCCGCGGGCTGACGAGTGTTATCGTGACCCACAACGAGGCCCTGGCCAGCCGCTGCACGCGCGTCCTGCGGCTGACCGGGGCCGCTGTCGGGGATGGGCATGCTTGAGAACCTGACCGAGCGCGC
>DATIYW010000307.1:0-2728 GCA_035517415.1 Thermoanaerobaculaceae bacterium | reverse complement strand
ACCAGCCGCGGCGCGATGTTCCGCCCGCTCTCGCCGTTCGTGGTGGGCAAGGCGCTGGCGGAGGGGCGCGGCTGGGGGCGGGTCGGGGTCGGCGAGCGCGAGTTCACCGCCTACCTGCGGGCGCGCGGCGACCTCGTCCTGGCGGTGCCGTGGGTGCGGCCGGCGCCGGCGGACGAGGGCCTGCTGATCGCGGCGATGACACTGTGGGCGGTGTTCCCGCTGGCGGTCTGGGAGCGGCGCCGGCGGTGGCGCAACTGGTGGCTGCGGCGGCGGACGTTCGCCGGCAAGGTGCGCCTGCTGGCGGTCGCGACCGCGGTGCTGCCGGTCGTGCTGCTCGGCCAGTTCCTGCCGCAGCAGTGGAGCCGGCAGCGGGCCAAGGCGAGTCTCGAGCTCGGGCGCGGGATCTCGCAGTTGGTCGCGTCGACCCATGGCGAGGAGGGGCTGAGCGTGCTGGTGCGGGAGACCGGCGGCGCGGTCGCGGTGTACCACTCCGGCCGCCTCACCAGCTCGACCCGCCCCGACCTCGCCGCGGAAGGGAAGATCCCCGGCCTGGCGCCCGCCGAGGCCTACGTGCGCTCGGTGCGCGGCTGGCGCGAGCCGGTGATCGTGAGCGGGGAGGAGACCGACGTGCTCGCGCCGCTGCGCGACGGCGACGAGTCGATCGTGGTGGCGGTGATGGGGCTGCGCCTCGACGCGCTCGGTCGCAGCCCGACGCCCGGGGAGTGGTTCCTGGTCACCGCGATCCTCGCCATGATGGTCGCGCTCGCGACCGCGGAGGGCCTCGGGCAGCGGCTCGCGCGCCCGCTCGGCCGGCTGGTCGCCGCCGCCCACCGCCTCCAGCGCGGGCAGCCGGTCGGCGACGTGGAGACCGGCGGCGACGAGGACGTGCGCGCCCTCGGCAGCGCGTTCGCGACCATGGCGTCGGAGGTGCAGCGGCGCGAGATCGAGCTGCGCCGCGAGCGCGACCTGCTCGACAGCGTCCTCGGCACGCTCTCCGCCGCGGTGCTGGTGGCCGACGCCGGCGGCGGCGTCGAGCTGGCCAACGCGGCGGCCAAGGCGGTGCTCGGCGCCGACCGGCAGCTCGACGGGCTGGTCGCGCGCTTCGCGCCGCAGATCGGCGCCCTCGTGGCGCGGGCGCGTGCCGGGGCGAGGGCGGAGGAGACGGTCCACCCGCTCGACTCGCCGGAGTCGCTGTGGCGGGTCACCGTGCTGCCGCTGGCGAGCGGCGGCGGGAGGGTGCTGCTGGTGATGGAGGACCTCTCCGAGGTGGCGCGCGCCGAGCGGCTCTCCTCGCTCGCCGAGCTGGCGCGCATCGCCGCTCACGAGGTGAAGAACCCGCTCACGCCGATTCGGCTGTGGGCCGAGGAGCTGCACGCCGCGCTCGAGCGCGGCCCGGCGGCGGTGGTGGAGGTGGCGGGCCTGGCGGCGCAGCAGATCCTCGAGCGCGTCGAGCACCTGCGCGAGGTGGCGCAGGGGTTCTCGAACCTGGTCGCGCTCGAGCACTGGGAGCCTTCGACGATCGCCCTCGCGCAGCTCGCCCGCGAGGTCGTGGCGGAGTACGGCGTGCTGGCGCAGCGCGGCGTCGCCGTGCGCCTCCAGACCGAGGAGGCGGAGGTGACGGCGGACCGGCAGTGGGTGGCGCGCGCGCTGCGCCACCTGCTCGAGAACTCGGTGCGGGTGCTCGGCGGGCGTCGCGGCGAGATCGTCGTCACGGTGCGGCGCCTCGACGGCGAGGTGGTGCTCGCGGTCCGCGACACCGGCGGCGGCGCCCCGGCGACGCTGCTCGGCCGCCTCTTCGAGCCGCACTTCTCCACCACCGGCGAGGGCAGCGGGCTCGGCCTCGCAGTCGTGCAGCGCGTGGCGGCGCGGGCGGGCGGCAGCGCCGAGGCCGCCAACGTCGGAGGAGGCCTCGAGGTCCGCCTCCGTTTCCCCGCCCAGCCCGGCTAAGCCCGGAGACCGCAGCTTGCTTCTGCTGCGAGGGCGGATTGTGCCGCGCTGGCGGCCGCGCTCGCGGCTCGGACCGTGCCGCTGTACCGCACAGTACGGCTCCGGTCCTCGCCGCTCCGTTCGACCGCCTTCATCGGCGTCTCCGCCCTCTCTCGACGAATCCAACTGCGTTCTCCGGGCTGAGTTTGCTAGCATGCGGGCGATGTCGCGAAAGCGCGTCTCGCTCGCCGGCGTGGGCCTGTTCGCGGCGTCGCTGCTGGCGGCCGCGCCGACCCGTCTGCTCTCCCACCGCGTCTGGCTGCTCGACGGCGTGCCGGACCAGGCCGCAGTGGCGGCGCTGCGCGAGGTCGGCGTGGACGGCTTCGTCGTGCCGGTCGGCCAGGTCGACGTCGGCGAGGGGAGCGCGCGGTTCACCCTGGCGCCGGTGCCGGACCTCACGCCGCTCGCCGGCGTCACGGTCACCGGGCTGGTCTGGGTCGAGGGGACGGGCAAGGCGACCGGCGACCCGGCGGTGTTCGCCGCGCAGTTCGCCCCGGTGGCGCGCTCGCTGCCCCACGGCGGCGGCGTGGTGCTCGCGGCGCGCCGGTTCTTCCCCGGGCTGCCCGGGTTCGCGCGCGGCGTGGCGTCGCGGCTCCAGTCCCCGGTCGAGCTCGCGCTCGCCGCGGGCGACATCCGCCAGCACCTCCCGGCCGAGGGCTGGCCCGGCGTCCGGCTGGTCGCGTTCGTGTTCGGCAACCCGACGGCGCTCGCGCTGCCCGCGTCGACGCTGCAGGACGACGCC
>DATIYW010000306.1:0-9459 GCA_035517415.1 Thermoanaerobaculaceae bacterium | reverse complement strand
CCGGCCCTGGCGGCCGGGCCCGACCGCCCCGGCGCCGACGAGCTTGCCGCCCTGCTGCGACCAGCCGCCGCCGGCCCGCGTGAACACCCACGCGGCGCCGGTGTCCGCGGCGTCGCCCCAGCCGCCGACGACCGCGGTCAGGGCGTCGGACGAGATGGCGACCGAGTAGCCCTGCCGCGCCGCCCCGGCGGCGCCGGCGCCGATCAGCTTGCCGCCGACCTGTGCGTACTGCGCGCCCGCCAGCCCCGCGGCCAGGATCGCCGCGACCGCCGCGCCAACTCGGGAGCCGGTGGAACCCGGGTGTCGCGCCATGTCACGGCAACGCGGCGTGGCCGCGCCCGCTTCCGCGTGGCTCGCCGACTCGGGCCGCGGGGTATCCCCCTCCACCGGCGTCCAAGGCGCCGGGAAAGCCCGGGGCGAGGAGTGTGTTGTCATGGGTGCGGACCGATTGGAGCCACCATGCCGGAAAATCGCGGGCACCGCAAGATCGACAGCCTTGCCACCTACCACCTGCTGGGACGAAGCGGCCTGCGCGTCTCGCCGCTGTGCCTGGGCGCGATGACGTTCGGCGAGGACTGGGGGTGGGGCGCGCCGGAGGAGGTGGTCCGCACCCTCCTCGACCGCTACCTCGACGCCGGCGGCAACTTCCTCGACACCGCCGACGGCTACACCAACGGTCACAGCGAGGAGATCCTCGGACGGTACCTGAAAGCGGGCAAGCGGCGCGACCGCGTCGTCCTCGCCACCAAGTTCACGTTCAACGCCCATCCCGGCGACCCGAACGCGGGCGGCAACGGGAGGAAGAACATCCTGCGCGCGCTCGACGGCTCGCTGCGCCGTCTCCAGACCGACTACGTCGACCTCTACTGGCTCCACGCCTGGGACATGCTGACCCCGGTCCAGGAGGTGATGGCGACCATCGACAGCGTGGTGCGCGCCGGCAAGGTGCGCTACTTCGGCCTCTCCGACGTCCCGGCGTGGTACCTCGCGCGCGCCCAGACGATCGCCGAGCTGCGCGGCAGCGAGCCGGTCTGCGCGCTGCAGCTCGAGTACTCGCTGCTGGAGCGCACGATCGAGCGGGAACACATCCCGGCCGCGCTCGAGCTCGGCATGGGCATCTGCCCCTGGAGCCCGCTCGCGAGCGGGCTGCTGGCCGGCAAGTACCGTCCCGCCAAGGGCGGCGTCAAGGGCGCTGGCCGCCTCTCCACCGAGAGCGGCGCCCGCTTCTCCAAGGCCAACGAGCGGAACTGGAAGATCGTCGCCGAGCTGGTCGCGGTGGCGCGCGAGGTGGACCGCCCGCCGGCGCAGGTGGCGATCAACTGGGTGACCCGGCGCCCCGGCGTCGCCTCCACGATCCTCGGCGCCAGCACCTTGGCGCAGCTCGAGGACAACCTCGCCGCGCTCGAGTTCACCATCCCCGAGCCGCTGGAGGAGCGCCTGGAGAAGGCCTCCCGCCCCGAGGCGGCGTTCCCCTACTACTTCTTCCACGACGAGATGCAGGCCAGGCTCCGGGGCGGCGTGCCGGTGCGGGGCGAGCCGGCGTGGTTTCGCCGCCGCTAGCGGCGAGGAGGATATCGGGTTGCGACGGCGTCGCGGTTTTGTCGGAGGCAGCGATCTCGTGTAGGCTCCCAGCCGCAAAGGGGGCGACGATGACGCGACCTGTTGGATCACTGCTGGTCGGGGCGCTGTTCTCGGTGGCGTTGGCGGCAGGGGCGGCGGAGCCGCCGGCGCGACCCGACAAGACGGAGCCGGGCGAGAGCGCCAGGCCGGAGGCGGCCGCGGTCCCGAAGCCGGAGCGGTCCACCACGGATCACACGATCAAGCTCGGCGGCGCGGTGATCAGGTACAAGGCGACCGCGGGCACGCTGGTGATCCGCAACGACGACGACGAGCCGACGGCGGTGATCGGCTACGTTGCGTATGTCAAGGACGGCGTCGAGCCGTCGCGCCGGCCGATCACATTCGCCTACAACGGCGGCCCGGGCTCCTCGTCGATCTGGTTGCACATGGGCGCGCTCGGCCCGCGCCGGATCGTCACCACCGACGCCGCGCCCACGCCGCCGCCGCCCTACCAGGTGGTCGACAACGAGAGCACGATCCTCGACGTCACCGACCTCGTGATGATCGACCCGGTCGGCACCGGTCTGAGCCACGCCGTCGGCAAGGCGAAGAACAAGGACTTCTGGGGCGTCGACCAGGACATCGACTCGGTCGGCCGCTTCGTTGCGCAGTACGTCAGCGACAACGACCGCTGGAACTCGCCCAAGTACCTGCTCGGCGAGAGCTACGGGACGATGCGCTCGGCCGGCCTGGTCGACCACATGCAGACCAAGTGGGGCATGGCGTTCAACGGCGTGATCCTGGTGTCGGTCTTCGTCGACTCGAGAACAGCGGTCACCTACCGCGGCAACGACCTCGGCTTCGAGATGTTCCTGCCCACCTACGCCGCGGTGGCGTGGTACCACCACCTGGTCAAGGACGCGCCGCCGCTCGCCGCCTGGCTCGACCAGGCGCGCCAGTTCGCCCTCGGCCCCTACGCCGCGGCGCTGATGAAGGGCGACGCCCTGACCGGCGAGGAGCGGAGCGCCGCGATCGCGACGATGGCGCGGCTCACCACGCTCTCCCCTGGGTACCTCGACAAGGCGAACCTGCGCGTGACCGAGGGCGAGTTCACCGCCGAGCTGCTGCGCGAGCACGCCGAGATCGTCGGCCGGCTCGACGCGCGCTTCACCGGCGTGGCGCTCGACCGCCTCGACAAGGAGGCCGGCGAGGACCCGCAGGAGGCTGCGATCGGCGGCGCCTTCACCGCGGCGTTCCTCTCGTATTTCCACGACGAGCTGAAGTTCGGGGAGGGCAAGACGTACCGGGTGGAGACCGAGATGTGGCGCGACTGGGACTGGAAGCACAAGCCTCCCGGCGCGCGCATGCCGGTGGCGGGCTCCCCGAGCACCTCGGCCGACCTCGCCCACGCGATCGTGACCAACCCGAGCCTGCACGTGCTGGTGTTCAACGGGTACTACGACCTGGCCACGCCCTTCCTCGGCACCGAGTACACCATGCAGCACCTCGGCCTGGACGCGAAGCTGCACGCCAACATCGAGATGCGCTACTTCGAGGCGGGCCACATGATGTACCTCCACCCGGCCTCGCTGACGGCGTTCAAGGACGCGGTGGCCGGTTTCATCACGTCGACCGACCGCCTCTAGGAAGAGCGAGCCGCGCGCGGCGACCGCGGGTCGCCGCGCCGGCGCCGTCCGTTACGGGCGCCCGACGGCGACCTGCACGCGCGGCTCGCGCTCGCGGACCCGGTCGAGGAAGCGCTGCACCGCGGCCTGGCAGTCCTTCCTGCGCTTGTCGTAGGTGTCCGACCACATCGGATCCGCCCACGGCACCGACGGGTCGAGCACGAGGCGGTGACTGGCGCCCTTCGCGTCCTCGAACTCCAGCGCGTAGGACTTCTCGCCCGGACGCACGATGATCCGCGCGAGCGCGCCCCAACCGACCTCGAAGTCGTCGCCGTCGGCGTGCTTGCGACAGTGAGCGGTGACGAACGAGACGCCGGCGTCGTCGGCCGTGAGCGTGCCGTAGCAGGTCTTCTTCGCGCCGTGGTCGACGGCGAAGTCGCCCATGCCAGCGGACTCGCAGACCTCCAGCGCGGGGCCGAACTCCCGCCCGGCCTCGCCTTTCGCCGCCGGCGCTGGCGCGATCGGCGGGGCGACCGCCGGGGCGGTCGGCGCCGGCTGCGCGCGGCAGTCGAGCGCTGCCTTGACGACTTCCTTGGGCAGGAGCTTCGACAGCTCGGCGACGTTGCCGGCGTTGACGTCGAAGTCCACGCAGTCCCGCGCCACGAGGGAAGCGAGGACCGATGCGTCCACCCCCTGGCTCGCCAGGCGGACCAGCTGCTCCCGGGACATGGGAGCCCCGGCGGCGAGCGGACGGGCCCCGCCGGCAGCCACCAGCGCACCAACGATCAGCACAGCGCCCCAACGTCTCATCCCCACCTCCGCGCCGCATCCCGGCCGAGCCGCCTGCGTCGACGGTCGCATGGTACCAGCCGGACGGCGAGCCGGCGCCGACCCGCCGGATGTGAAGGACGGCGCAAGCGGGGCCGCCTCGCGCTCGCGGCTCGATTGGACGTGACGCCCGCGACACCGGCCCGGAATGCTCCGGGGACCGCACCCGGTTCACCCCTTCGGATCGGCACGGGAAGATGACTCGCTCAAAGAAGCGGGAAGTTGGCGCGCCCGGGGGAGGCGGAGGATGAACGTCAATCTGAATGCAGCCACTCGCAAGGTCGTCGCGATCGTCGTCATCGCGGGTTGGGCCGCGCTCGCGGGCGCAGCCGACGGCGGCGACAGCTTCACCAGGATGAAGGCGCTGGCCGCCAAGCTGCGCCGGGTCCAGACGGGGACGTCGAGCGTGGCCCCGCTGGTCAGCTCCGGCGGGTTCGCCAAGACCTACGGCGGAACCAAGTCGGATGATGGCTTTTTCAACAAGCAGATCGGCAGCAACTTCCTCCTCACCGGCACGACCGATTCGTTCGGGCCGGTGAGCGCCGGCGGCTTCCTCCCGTGGATCCTCGAGATCGACGGGAGCGGCAACCCGGTCCTCCAGCAGGTCTGGGGAACATCGCAGACCGAGCTCGGCGAAGTCGGCTTCACGCCCGACGGCGGGTACTTCGTCAGCCTGCTCGACTCCACCACCCCGGGACAGACGTTCCTCCAGCTGATCCGACTCAACAGCTCCTTCGGCAGCGTGTGGCAGAAGCAGTACGGCGTCGGAGGCGAGGGCCTGGAATCGGCCGTGGTGCTCGCGGACAACAGCTTCCTTCTCGAGGGCTCCACGGTCCTCTTCTCCACCTCGGGGATCCACGCGGACACCCCGTCGATCACCTTCGCGATCGTGCTGGTGAAGACCGATTCCTCCGGCAACATCGTGTGGCAGAAGGTGTTGACCTCGCCGGTCGCGATCACGCTGGCGTTCCAGCAGCAGGCCGACGGCAGCTTCACGGGCATCGGCACGATCGCCGTGGGACCGAACGACATCGACATCCTCATCGTCAAGCTCGACTCCAGCGGCAACATCGTGTGGCAGAAGAGGTACGGCGGGTCGCTCGCGGACGAGGCGTTCCAGGTCCTCCCGATCAGCGGCGGCTACCTGGTCCCCGGTCTGACGACCTCGTTCGGAGCGGGCAAGTCCGACATGTGGCTGCTCAAGCTCGACGGCTCGGGCAACATCCTCAAACAGGAGACGATCGGCGGCATCGGCGACGAGTTCGGGTTGGTGCAGGCGATCAGCGGGGGCTACGTCATGTCAGGGTCCACCGAGTCGTCCGGCGCAGGCGGGCGGGACGGCTGGCTGGCGTTCCTCGACTCGAACCTCAACCTCACGTCGTCGAAGACGTTGGGCGGGGCGGGCGACGAGTCGCTGGTCGCCTTTGCGGACTCGGCGGGCGGTTACCTGCTGTTCGGCGACACGAACTCGTTCGGCGGCGGCGGCGAGGACGGGTGGGTGATCAAGACCGACAACGCGGGAGTGCCGATCTGGCAGAACGCCTACGGCGGCTCGGCGGATGAATCCGCCGGCGTGTTCCGCATCTCGGGCGGCGGGCTGCTCTTGAGCGGTTCCACCAGTTCCTGGGGCGCGGGGGAGGACGACGCGTTCGCGGCGCTCCTCGATGCCAACGGCAACCTCGCCGGCGGTCTCGGCACCTCGATCGGGACCCTGGACATGGTCGAGCCCAACACCACCGGCTGCGGGCTCGTTCACCCCACGACCGTAGCGCCGGCGAACTTCCCGGCGACCGTCAGCGCCACGAGCGTGACGCCCGTGACCACGACCCTCACTGAGGCGAACGACACCATCACGACCTCGGCGATCGCCCTTTCGCCGATCAACACGACCGCCACCGTCGCCGACATCTGCGGCGCCCCGAGCCACGTCGGCGCCGTGGCAAACGCCGACTCGACCTCCGGCACCGCACCGTTCACCGTGCACTTCACCGGGTCGGGCACCGGCGGCACGCCGCCGTACACCTATGACTGGGACTTCGGCGACACCACCGCCGACTCCAGCCAGCAGAACCCGACCCACGTGTACACGGGGCCCGGCTACTTCAACGTCACGCTCACGGTCACCGATTCGAAGTCGACGACCGCCACCGACAGTCACATCTACATCAACGCGACCTTCGGACAGTGCACCGTGGGCTGCTCGGCGACGGTGCCGACGACGGGCACGGTGGGCGTCGCGGTCGCCTTCACCTCCACCGCGACTCCCTCCGGCTGCGTCGGCTCGACCACCTTCCTGTGGACCTTCGGCGACGGGACGACCTCGACGGAGCAGAACCCGACACATCCGTACAGCCAGGCGAAGACCTACAACTGGACGCTGGCGGTGACCTCGGGCAGCAGCACCTGCAACAAGAGCGGCAGCATCACGATCTCGAGCGCGGCGCAGCAGGAGGACGTGTTTGTGGTGGTGGGAAGCAACGCCTCGGGGATCAACCAAAGCCTCTACAACAGCGACCTGGGCCTGCTCAACACCGGCACCGGCACCGCCCATGTCCACATCAAGGGGTACATCGGCGGGTCGATCTACACCAAGGACGTCACGGTGGGACCGGGGGCGCAGCTGATCCTGACCAACATCGTGCAGCAGCTGGGGGCGACCGGCTCCGGTGCCCTCGAGATCACGGTGCCGCTGCCGGAGACCGCTTCGCTGGCGGGGCTGCCGGTGAAGGTCACGGCGCGGACCTACAACCTGGTGTCGGGGAGCGCGGCCTGCTATCCCAACGGCACGCAGGGACAGGACTACATCGCGGCGACCACCGGCGACGGGCTCTCGGCCGGGCAGTCGGCGTGGCTCGGCCAGCTGACCGAGAACGCCTCGTACCGCACCAACATCGGCGTGACCAACACCGGCAGCACCAACATGACCGGGACGGTCTTCATGTACGACGCCGCCGGTCACTCGCTCGGCAGCTACGGGGTGAGCCTGACGCCGGGGCAGTGGCAGCAGGTCACACAGCCGTTCAAGAACAACGCGACGCCGAAGCAGTCGTCGATGGCGGCGGGGTACGCGAAGCTGGCGGTGACGGCGGGATCGGGGGTGCTGAGCTACGCCTCGGTGCTCAACAACATCACCAACGACCCGACGACGATCAACCCGCTGGTGGCGGACTCCGGGACGGACGTCTGGATCGCGGTCGGCAGCCACGCCAACGGGCTCCTCAACAGCCAGTACCGCAGCGACCTGGGGCTGCTCAACACCGGCGCGGCGTCGGCCAACGTCCAGGTCAAGGGATACATCGGCGGGAGCACCTACACCAAGAGCCTGGCCGTGGCGGCGGGGGCGCAGGTGATCCTCACCGACGTCGTCGGACAGCTCAACGCCAGCGGCTCCGGCGCGATCGAGATCGTCTCCAACCACCCGCTCAAGGTGACGGCGCGGACCTACAACCAGGTGGCGGCGAACGCGACCTGCTACGCCAGCGGGACGCAGGGGCAGGACTATCTCTCGGCGACCGCGAGCCAGGGTTTCTCGGCCGGGCAGAGCGCGTGGCTGGGAGGGCTGACCGAGAACGCCTCGTACCGCACCAACATCGGGGTGACCAACACCGGCAACACGAACATGACGGCGACCGTCTACATGTACGACGCCGCCGGCCATTCGCTCGGCAGCTACGGCGTGAGCCTGGCGCCGGGCCAGTGGCAGCAGGTGACGCAGCCGTTCAAGAACAACGCCACGCCGAAGCAGACGTCGATGGCGGCGGGGTACGCGAAGGTGACGATCAACTCCGGCTCCGGCGCTCAGATCTACGCCTCGGTGCTCAACAACATCACCAACGACCCGACCACCATCAACCCGCTGCTGTAGGCATCGACGCTCCCCGCTTCTCGGACGCCGCCGCGCCCAACCGGCGCGGCGGCGTTGCTTGTCCGGCGCACCGTCCGCCGCCGGCGCCCGGTCTGCGCTATCCTGATTGGTAGCACAGAGGAACCCATCGCGATGATCAGTGGCGCCGCGATCCCTC
This sequence comes from Thermoanaerobaculaceae bacterium, assembly GCA_035517415.1. GTDB lineage: Bacteria > Acidobacteriota > Thermoanaerobaculia > Thermoanaerobaculales > Thermoanaerobaculaceae > DATIYW01. The sequence goes on along the minus strand of DATIYW010000306.1, from coordinate 1,424 downwards.
CGCTGGTCATGGCCGGCGTGAACGCCGGGGCGGGTCTGCACCACCTCGGCGTGTACTTCCGCCGGCGCCGCGCGCGCGAGCACCTCAGCTTCGCGCTCCTCGCGCTCGCCGTCGCCGCCTACTGCGTCTGCTCGGCGGCGCTCGCCGGGACGGGAGCGGCGGCGCCGTGGGAGCTCGCCCAGACCGTGCTGCTCGCGTTCGGAGCCCTCGCCTTCGTGACCTTTCTCGGCGACTACACCGGCCGCCCGACGCGTCGCCTCCGGGCCGCGCTGGCGGTCGCCTACGCCGGCGTGTTCGCCGCTGCCGCGCTCCTTGGCTGGAGGTTCCTCTGGACCGATGTCGTGACGCCACGGCGGGTGCTGTTGCCCGGTGGCTTGACCGTCGCTTACCACGACACCGCGGCGGGTCCGCTGATGATCGCCTTCGACGCGATCAGCCTGGCGGCGTTCGTACTCGTGTCGATGTCGGTCGTCGAGCTGGCAAGGCACGGCGACCGCCGCCGCGCCGCCAGCCTCGGAATCGCGACCGCGCTCCTCTTCGTCGCCGCCCTCAACGACGCCTGCGTCGGCCTCGGGCTGATCAACTCCGTCTACACCATCGAGTACGGGTTCCTCGGCCTGGTCGTCGTGATGGGCAACGCGGTCGAGGACGAGCTGCTCCGCAGCGAGCGGAGGTACCGGGAGGTGTTCGACGCGACCAGCGACGCGATCTTCGTTCACGACCCGGCGAGCGGCGCGATCCTCGACGTGAACCAGGCGATGGTCGACCTCTACGGCTACGGTCGCGAGGAGGCGCTCGGGCTGGTCGCCGGCGACCTCTCGGCGAACCGGGCGCCGTTCACCGAGGCCGAGGCGCACGAGCGGATCCGCCTGGCGGTGGAGTCCGGCCCGCAGATGTTCGAGTGGCTCGCCCGGCGGAAGAACGGCGAGGAGCTCTGGGTCGAGGTCGCGCTGCGCAGCTCGCGGATCGGCGGCAGCGAGCGGGTGCTCGCCGTCGTGCGCGACATCAGCGGCCGGCGGCGCGCCGAGGAGGCGCTCCGCCTCAGCGAGGAGCGGCTCCGCTCGATGGTGCAGCAGTCGTACGACTTCACCACCGTCATCGACGCGGGCGGCACGATCACCTACGCGACGCCGAGCGCGTCCCGCGTGCTCGGCCTCGCGCCCGACGGCCTGGTCGGGCAGAACGCGTTCGCGATCCTCCACCCCGACGACGTCGCGCACGTCCGCGAGGCGTTCGAGCGCACCGCCAGCGGCGCTCCGACCGGCGTCGCGATCCAGTTCCGGGTGCGCCACGCGGCCGGCTCCTGGGTGTGGATCGAGGGGGTCGGCAGCGACCAGCTGCGCAACCCGTCGATCCGCGGCATCCTGCTCAACTCCAGGGACATCACGGCGCGCAAGCAGGCCGAGGCGGAGGTCGCGCGCAAG
>DATIYW010000305.1:0-5308 GCA_035517415.1 Thermoanaerobaculaceae bacterium | reverse complement strand
GGCGCGGGCGCAGTCCGCGCGGACGCCCGCGTCGGCGTCGGAGGCGAGCGCGACGAGCGCCGCGGCGTCGAACGCCCGCGCGTCGGCGAGCGCGAGCAGCCGTGCCCGCGCCTCGAGCGACGGCAGCGCGGGTGCGGCGGGCGGCGGCGCCGGGGCGGCAGCGGCGCCGACCAGCAGGCAGAGCGCCGCGAGCGTCACGAGCGCTCCTCCCGGCGGCGCTCCTCGCCGGCGGCGTCGTTGAAGCAGACGAAGCAGATCGGCCCCGCCTCGGTGTCCATCTTCTTCCACTCGAGCAGCGGGCCGAGGTCGCGCCCGCAGCGGAAGCAGTGGCGCCCGTCCAGGCTCTTCTCATCCATGACACGACCCCCGTCACGCCGGAGACCATTGTCGCTCAATTCCGCGGCCGCGCCCCACGTGCGCGGGCCGGGCCGGAGGCCGTCAGGTGCCGTGGACGAGGCGGTCGCCGAGGATCGGCGGCAGGCCGGCGGTGAGGATCCGCCGCCGTGCCAGCTCGACGTTGTAGGGCACGCGGTAGAGCGTGAACCGCCCCACCGCGGTGTCGTACATCCCGTACGAGGCGCGCGGGTCGCGGTCGCGAGGCTGGCCGACCGAGCCCGGGTTGATCAGGTAGCGGCGGGTCGGATCGAGGTCGATCACGACCCGGCTGCCGCGCAGCAGCACCCCGACCAGGCTCTCGTGGTCGCCCTCCCCGGAGAGCTCGAACATGCACGGCACGTGCGAGTGGCCGAAGAACGTCACTCGCGCCGGGGCGGCGTGGAACGCCGACATCGCCTCGGCCTCCGAGAACAGGTACTCGTCCTCGTCGCTCGGCGAGCCGTGGCAGATCGCGACGCCCTCCCCCACCGTGCGCGGGCCGATCGGCAGGCCCTCGACGTAGCGCTGGTTGGCGGGGGTGAGCATCTCGGCGCTCCACTGCGCGGCGCGGCGCGCGTGGGTGTTGAAGAAGACGGCGCCCTGCTCCGGGTCGAGCACGACGCGGTCGTGGTTGCCGCGCACCGAGACGACGTTGCCCATCCGCCGCAGCCGCTCCACCACCTGGTTCGGTGCCGCGCCGTAGCCGACCACGTCGCCGAGGAACAGCACGGCGTCGCGGCGCTTGCGCGCGGCGTGGGACAGGACCGCCCGGAAGGCCTCGAGGTTGGCGTGGATGTCGGAGAGGATGAGGTACTTCACCGCGGCCTCGTGAGCATCAGGAGGAGCCGTCCGGCGAGCGACTCGGCGTCCTCGCCGTCCTCGGGCCGGAGGACGAAGTCCGCGCCGCGGTAGTGCGGCAGGCGCGCCGAGTACAGCTCGAACGCCTGCTCCGGGCTGGCGAACAGCGGGCGCTCCGCGCGCTTGCCCGGCAGGCGGCGCAGCACCTCGCCCCAGGGGACGTCGAGGAACACCGACACGCCGAGGCGGCCGATCAGCTCGCGGTTGGCGGCCTGCGCGAACGTTCCGCCGCCGGTCGCCACCACGAGCGACGGGAAGTGCGTGGCGACCGCGAGCTGGCGCGTCTCCTCGGCGCGGAAGCCGGCCTCGCCGAAGCGCTGGAAGATCTCAGGCACGCCCATCTGCAAGCTCGCTTCGATCCTCCCGTCCAGGTCCCAGAATAGCGCGCGCATCCGGCGGGACAACGCCCGGCCGGTGGTGCTCTTCCCCGCGCCCATGAACCCGACCAGGAAGACGCGCATCGCCGGCCCGCCGCCTCACGCCTCGCGCAGGAACCGCTCCATGAACGAGGTCGAGAGGCGACCCTCGACGAAATCGGGATCGTCGAGGATGCGCAGGTGGAGGGGGATCGAGGTCTTGATCCCGCCGACGCGGAACATCGCCAGCGCCCGCTTCGCGCGCCGGATCGCCTCGCGGCGGTCGGCGCCGAACACGATCACCTTGGCGAGCAGCGAGTCGTAGTACGGCGGCACCCGGTAGCCGCGGTAGATGTGGGTCTCCATCCGCACCCCGGGGCCGACCGGGAACGCGAGCTCGGTGATCTCGCCGGGCGCCGGCGCGAACGTCACCGGGTCCTCGGCGTTGACGCGGAACTCGATGGCATGGCCGGAGAGCTTCGGCCGGCGGCGGATCGAGAGCGGCTGCCCGGCGGCGACGCGGAGCTGCTCGAGCACGAGGTCGGTCCCGGTGACCAGCTCGGTGACCGGGTGCTCGACCTGGATGCGCGTGTTCATCTCCATGAAGTAGAACTTGCCCTCGTCGTAGAGGAACTCGACGGTGCCGGCGGAGACGTACCCGACCGCCTCCGCCGCCGCGACCGCCGCCGTGCACATCTGCGCGCGCAGCTCCTCGGTCATCACCGGCGAGGGCGCCTCCTCGATCAGCTTCTGGTGGCGGCGCTGGATCGAGCACTCGCGCTCGCCGAGCGCGACCGCCTTGCCGGCGGCGTCGGCGAACACCTGGATCTCGATGTGGCGCGGGCTGCGGAGGTACTTCTCGAGGTAGACGTCGGCGACGCCGAACGCCCGCTCCGCCTCGTGGCGCGCGGTGTCGAACGCGCTGCGCAGCTCGCGCGCGTCCGCCGCCACGCGCATCCCCTTGCCGCCGCCGCCGGCGGAGGCCTTGAGGATCACCGGGAAGCCGATCCGCTCCGCCACCGCCACCGCCTCCTCGCGCGAGCCGAGCGGCCCGTCGGAGCCGGGCAGCACCGGCACCTCGCGCGCGATCACGGTGCGGCGGGCGTTCGACTTGTCGCCCATCGCCCGGATCGCCTCCGGCGGCGGGCCGATCCAGGTCAGCCCGCACTCCTGCACGATCTCGGCGAAGTGCGCGTTCTCGGCGAGGAAGCCGTAGCCGGGGTGGACCGCGTCGGCGCCGCTGATCTCGGCCGCCGCGATCACCGCCGTGATGTTGAGGTAGCTGGCGTTGGCGTAGGCCGGGCCGATGCACACCGACTCGTCGGCCATCTTCACGTGGAGCGAGTCGCGGTCGGCCTCGGAGTGCACCGCGACGGTGGCGAGGCCGGCCTCGCGGCACGCGGCGATGATCCGCAGGGCGATCTCCCCGCGATTGGCGATCAGGACCTTGGAGAGCATGCCCGCCTAGGCTGGCCGGATCGCGAACAGCCGCTCGCCGAACTCGACCGGCGAGGCGTTCTCCGGGTAGAGCGCCTCGACCGTGCCGGAGACGTCGGCCTCGATCTCGTTCATCAGCTTCATCGCCTCGACGATGCAGAGCACCTGGCCCTTGTGCACCCGATCGCCGATCCGGACATACGGCTCGGCGTCGGGCGACGGCGCGACGTAGAACGTGCCGACGATCGGCGAGGTCACGAACGAGAGGCCCTCGTCGCTCTCCGGCGCGGCGGCGGCGCGGTCCGACGGCGCCGGGCGCGGCGCCTCCGGCAGCAGCGCCGGGGCGACCGCGAGCTGCGACGCGGCGGCGAGCGCCGGCGGCAGCAGCGGCGCCCCGCCGCGCAGCTCGACCGCGGGCGCGACCGGCACGCCGTCGATGCGTACGCGGACGCCGTCCTTCTCCATCTCCACGCCGCCCACCCGCGTCTCGGAGACGAGGCGGATGAGGGCGACCAGCTCATCGTAGGTGAACATTCCGCTCCCTTTCGCGGGCTTCGGCGCGGCGGAGGTGCTGCCTGCCGCTGCGCGCGGCGACCTGCCCGCCGCGGGCTTGGCCAGGGCGCGCTCTCGGCGCGTCTCGCGCCGCTTGCGGGCGACTCGTCCCCCTCCCTTGCTCTCCGGCGCCATCGCCACCCTCGCTTTCGCCCTGATTCCGGCGGGACCTCAGAGGAACTCGTTGCGCAGCCGGTGCGCGGCGATCCGGCTGGCGAAGCGCGCCTTCCCCGGGTTGCCGCCGCGATCGACGACGGTCATGAGGAAGTACTCGCCGGTGATGCTGGTGACCATCACCAGCTTGCGTTCCGCGGTGACGACGATCTGCTCGAGCTCGCCGAGCTGCAGCTCGCGGTTGGCGGTCGCGACCTCGCGCAGGAACGTCGAGTACTCGGCGATGAACTCCTCCGTCTCGTCGGCGCTCGTCCCCCAGCTCTGCACGGGGATGCCGTCGCGATCGGCGATGGCGGTGAGGGACACGCCGGGGCAGCCCCTCACGCCGCTCAACACCTCGGAGAAGTTCATGACGCCGCTCTTTCTCGGCCAAGTGTAAGGTAGGCCAGCCAGCGCTGCAACGCCGCGATCTTGCGCTCGCGCGCGGAGAGCGGCGGGAGCGGCTCGGGCAGCGGCACCATCATGTCGTGGACGAGCGCGAGCAGCTCGCGCGCCTCCATGTTGCTGCCGTCGCGCTCGAGGACGCGCTCGAGCACGTCGGCGGCGCGGGCGAGGTCCTGCTGCTGGACGTACAGCCGCGCGAGCGAGACCGTGGCGCGGGGCTGCGTCGGCAGCGGCAGCGGCGGCGCCACCCGCGCCGCTGCGGGCGTGGGTGCCGGCGCCTGGGCCTCCGCGGCCGGCGGAGCGGGGACCTCCTCGGCGGCCGCGACGAGCGGCGCAGCCTCCGCGATCGCCTCCGCGGCCGGCGGCACCGCCTCGACGGCGCCGAACGGCTCCGTGCCGGCCGGCGCCGAAGGCGAAGGCGCGGCGGGCTCGGCGGCGACCGTGACCACCTCCGCAACCGGTTCCGGCTCCGCCTCAACGACGGGGCTCGCCTCCGCGAGCTGCTCAAGCGGAGGAAGCACCGCGGCTTGCGCGACGGCCGGGGTCGGCTCCGCGACAAGGGCGGGCGGCGCCTCGGCGACCAGCGCCTCGGCCGGAGCCGGCGGAGTCGACTCCCCGACCACGGACAGCGGGGGGGCCGCGAGCGCGGGCGCCGCCGGAGGCGCGGCGGCGAACTCCGGCAGGTCGAACACCAGCCCGTCCGCGCTCGCCGCCTGCCCCAGCGGCTCGAGCGCGAGGTCGAACACGTCGCCCCGCACCGCTTGCGGCTCCGGCACGGCGAACGGCTGGGGGAGCGGCGCCGCGAACGGCTCGGCCACCGCCGCCACGACCGCCGGAGGCGGCTCGGGCGCGGCGGCGGCGAACGGCTCGACGGCGGCGGGCGACGGCGCGACGGCCGCGGCGGGCGGTGGTGCGGGGGCTTCGGCCGACGCCGGGCCGACGGGCTCGACGGGCGGCGCGGCGGCCTCGGGCTCAGCCGCGGGGCGCGGCTTGGGCGGGTGCGTCTCCGCCGCCAGCGCCTCGACCGCCGCGGTCAGCACCTCGTCGCCGGGGACCAGCTCGAGGCAGCGCTGCATCGCGTCGAGCGCCGAGAGCCGGTCGCCGAGCGCCATGTGCGCCTCGCTCAACAGCCTCCAGGCGACCGGGTTCTGCGCGTCCAGCACCAGCCCCTC
>DATIYW010000304.1:0-7788 GCA_035517415.1 Thermoanaerobaculaceae bacterium | reverse complement strand
CTGACGGCCCGAATCCGCTCGAGATGACATCGGGAGCTCGCCGCTTTAAGGGCGCCGTCTGCGACCACGATGCGCGGGGCCGGCCGATCTCCGAAGGCGATCGTCCGGGCGGTCGGGTGCGATCTCCGGACGAGCGCGCCGCGGCCGGTCGTCGGCCCACGCGGTCGGCGCACGGAGCGTCCCCGGTCGCGGCACGAGCCGCACTCCGGGCGCCCGCTCCGCGAGGCCGGGGGCGTGAGCGAGAGGCCTCCCAGGCGAGCCCCCGCCAGGGAGAATTTCCCGCCTATCCGTCCACTCGCCCCCGGTCGGTCCCCCGACGGCATCCGGAGCCGACATGGAAAGTGCTGACAGGCGTCGAATTCCGCGGCACCTCCGGGCGGATCTGGCCGGCCGCAGCGGGCTTTCTCAAGGTCGGACCGTAACTCGATCTCCGGCATGAGGTTCGCCCGGCGAAATGCGATGGCATCTCGGTTGCACCTGCGGCTGGCATGACGGGTTCAGCCCTCTCCGCCACCGACCACGGGGTCGCGCGCAACCGGCAGGAGAGGTCGCGAGTTGCGGTGAAGGGGGTGACGCATGCGAATTGCAGCCCTGCTTCCCTGTGCGCTTCTGGCGACGGCGGCCTCGGCCGCGGATCTCGGCGTCGCGCAGCGGCACATCGGCCCCCCGCAGCGGACTGATTGTCCCTCCCCGTGGTGCGATCAGACGCCGAGGCTCTACGTCCTGCAAGGGCCGAACGACCCGAAGCAGTACCTCGGCGACCGGATCTCCTACGAGCGTCCGAGCGACTGGCGGCACTACGCGCCGATGCAGGAGCAGGTCGCCTCGCTCGTCACCGGATTCACGTCCCAGCGCGACCAGGTGGCAGCGCTCGCGGACTGGCTCAAGCACGCGCGAACGTCCGGCGCCCACCAGTACACGACCTGGCCCGCGAGCATCGTCGACATGTGGGGGTTCCCGGCGATCCAGTGCGAGGAGGCGTCGTTCCTGCTCACCGCGATGGCGCGCCTCGCCGGCATCCCGGCGATGCGGTTCATCACCTGGAACAACGCCCACGCGGCGGTGCGCGTGTTCGCGGACGGCGCCTGGCTCGTCGCCGACGCGACGCCGACGGAGCCCGACAACTCGACTCCCGCGCGCATCTACGCGCCGGACGACCCGTCCGTGATCCCCGCGTTCCAGGAGCGGCCGCTGCTCACACTCGACAACGTCCCGGTCCCCGGCTCGACGGCGGCGGTGGCCTCGTTCACGCTGTTCAGCAACGAGGCGCTGAACGAGCCCGACAAGCTCGCCGGGATCGGTCTGACCTACGCCTCGATCGCGTTCCCGGTCACGAACAAGTTCCTCTACTTCGACTCGCAGACGAACGCGATCACGACGACCGGCACCCCGGCGCAGCGCGTCGCGATCATGTACCATCTCGAGGCCGCCGACGAATCGTGCATGAACGACCGCCAGTCGTGGTATGCGGACCCGATCAACTTCGTCGTCCCGTCCGTGATGTGGAGGACGATCGACAACGGGCAGGCCTCGACGTCCGGCCAGTTCTACCCGATCGGCTACATCCAGACGATCCTGCCGACGTGCGGCACGTGGCGCGTCGTCTACTCGTTCAGCGCGACGGACATGAACCCGGCCCCGAGCGCGCTCGCGTACGCCGACGTCAGCCTGCTGCGCGAGACGGATTTCGCGGTCGTGCGTCCCGACATGTTGAAGCCGGTCGAGGGCGCGGACCCGGAACGCTTCCGCACGCTCGTCGAGGCGCTCCAGACCGTCCCGACGTTCGAACAGCTCGGCGGCAACGCGAATCCGTGACCTCCCGCCCGGCCGCCCCGGCGGCGAGGGCGTCCGGTCCGAAAACGGCCAGCATCGGCGCGGGCCCGCCCCTATGATTGGGGCGTGAGGACCGATCCCGAGACCTGCTACCGGGCGCTCCGCTCGCGCGACGCGCGGTTCGACGGCCTCTTCTTCGTCGGCGTCTCGTCGACCGGCGTCTATTGCCGTCCGGTGTGCACCGCGCGCACGCCGAAGCGCGAGAACTGCACGTTCTTCGCGAGCGCCGCCGCGGCCGAGGCGGCCGGGTTCCGCCCCTGCCTGCGCTGCCGGCCCGAGCTCGCGCCCGGTAACGGCTCGGTCGACGCCCCCGCGCGGATCGCCCATGCCGCGACCGCGATGATCGAGGACGGGGCGTGCAACGACGATCGGATCGGGGAGCTCGCGGCGCGCCTCGGCGTGACCGCGCGCCACCTTCGGCGGGCGTTCCGCGCCGCGTACGGCGTCTCGCCGGTCCAGTACGCGCAGACGCAGCGCCTGCTGCTCGCGAAGCGCCTGCTCACCGACACCGCGCTGCCGGTCACGAGCGTGGCGATCGCGAGCGGGTTCCGCAGCCTGCGGCGGTTCAACGCGCTGTTCCTCGCCCGCTACCGGATGAGCCCGACCGCGCTGCGGAAGCGCGCCGGCACCGCGCCCGCCGACGGCCGCATCCAGACGCGGCTCGGCTACCGCCCGCCGTTCGACTGGGCCGGGCTGATCGGTTTCCTCGGGCCGCGCACGGTCGACGGCGTCGAGCAGGTGGACGGGGCGACCTACCGCCGCACGGTGCGGCTGGCGCGCCGCGGCGGCGAGCTGCGCGGCTGGATCGCGGTCCGCCACGACCCGGCGCGACGCGTGGTCGAGGCCGACCTCGACGCGGCGCTGCTGCCCGCGCTGCCGCAGGCGCTCGCGCGGGTGCGCCGCCTGTTCGACCTCGCGGCACACCCGGAGGAGATCGCCGCGGCGCTCGGTCCGCTCGCCGAGCCCCGCCCCGGCCTGCGCGTGCCCGGCGCGTTCGACGGCTTCGAGCTCGCGGTGCGGGCGGTGCTCGGCCAGCAGGTGTCGGTCAGGGCGGCGCGCACGCTCGCCGGCAGGTTCGCGCGGCGCTTCGGCGACCCGATCGAGACACCGTTCGCCGGGCTCGACGTGCTGTTCCCCACCCCGGAGACCGTCTCCCGGCTCGAGCCCGCCGTGATCGCCGAGCTCGGCGTCGTCGCGGCGCGCGCCCGCACGATCGTCGCGCTCGCCCGCGCGCTCGCGGGCGGCACGCTCCGCCTCGACCACGGCTCCGACGTCGAGGCGACGCTCGCCGCGCTGCGCGAGCTGCCCGGGGTCGGCGAGTGGACGACGCAGTACATCGCGATGCGGGCGCTGTCGTGGCCCGACGCGTTCCCCCACGCCGACCTCGGCCTCCGCAAGGCGCTCGGCGAGCCGTCGCCGCGCCGCATCCTCGCCGCCGGCGAGCGCTGGCGGCCGTGGCGCGCCTACGCCGCGATGCACCTGTGGCGCTCGCTGGACGGCGCGGCGTGACCGCGCGGCCGGGCACCGCGCCGCCGGGAGCGCGCCGGTGAGGCCGCGCGACGCGGTCGCGCTGGTGGCGCTCGCGGCGCTGTGGGGCGCGTCGTTCCTGTTCATGCGCGTCGCCGCGCCGCGGTTCGGGCCGGTGCCGCTGATCGAGCTGCGCGTCGCCCTCGCCGCGCTCGCGCTGCTGCCGGTCCTGCTCGCGGGCGGCCGCCTCCGCGCCGCGCGCGCGAACGCGCTGCCGATCCTCGTCGTCGGCGCGATCAACTCGGCGCTGCCGTTCTCGCTGCTCGCGTTCGCGACGCTCTCGCTCACCGCCGGCTTCGCCTCGGTGCTGAACGCGACGGCGCCGATGTTCGGGGCCCTCGTCGCGTGGCTGTGGCTCGGCGACCGGCTCTCGGCGTGGCGGGTGGCCGGGCTCGCGGTCGGCTTCGGTGGCGTCCTCATGCTGGTCTGGGGCAAGACCGGGTTCAAGCCCGGCGGCAGCGGGCTCGCGGTCGTCGCCGCGCTCGTCGCCACGCTGCTCTACGGCGTCGCGGCGAACTACACGAAGCGCCGGTTGACCGGCGTCGACCCGCTCGCGACCGCCGCCGGCAGCCAGGTCGGCGCCGCGGTCGTGCTCGCGCCGGTCGCCGCGTGGGCGTGGCCGCGGAGCGCGCCGCCGGCCTCGGCGTGGGCCGCGGTCGCGGCGCTCGCGCTCGCCTGCACCGCGGTCGCCTACATCCTCTACTTCCGCCTGATCGCGAACGTCGGTCCGGCGAAGGCGATCGCGGTGACGTTCCTGATCCCGGTGTTCGGCATCCTGTGGGGCGCCGTCGTGCTCGGCGAGGCCGTGACGCCGCGCATGGTCGGCGCGTGCGCGATCATCCTCGCCGGCACCGCGCTGACGACCGGCCTGTTCCCGCGGCGCGCGCCGGCGCGCACGGCCGCCCCGGCGGTGGCGATGAGCCGGTAGCCGCCGGCGGGCTCAGGGGCCGCAGCGCAGCGCCACGGCGGCGAACACGCGCGCGTCGGCGAGCAGGTTGTCGAGGACGCAGTACTCGTTCGGCTGGTGGGCGACCTCGTCGATCTTGGAGTAGACGACGGCGGGGAGGCCGAGACGGCGGAACGTCGAGGCGACCGTCCCGCCGCCGATGCCGCTCGGCTGCGCCTCCACGCCGTTGACCTCGCGCACCGCGGCGAGGACGAGGCGGACCACCTCGGCGTCCGGCCGGGTCGCCGGTGCCGCCTCGCTGCGCTGCACATCCTCAAGCGTGATGCGGACGCCGTGCTTCGCCTCGACCGCCGCGGCCAGCCGCCGCACCTCCGCCTCGACCGCCGCGAGCGGGATCGCCGGAAGGACCCGGGAGTCGAGGTAGAACACGTCGTCGCCCGGGATCGTGTTGACGTTCGGGACGTTCGCTTCCTTCTTCGTCGGCTCGAACGTCGACTGCGGCGGGTCGAACAGCGGGTCGCGCAGCGGGAACGTCTCCGCCAGCGTGCCGAGGCTCACGACCAGCTCGCTCGCGGCGCGGAACGCGTTGACGCCCTGCTCCGGCGTCGAGGCGTGGCACTGCTTGCCGTGCGTCCGCAGGCGCAGCCACCACGACGACTTCTCGGCGATCTCGACCAGCGTGCCGTGCGCGTTCCCGGCGTCGGGCACGATGAACATGTCGCGCGGGCCGAACAGGCCACGGTGATGCTTCGCGAGGAACTCCGCGCCGTGCGCCGAGCCGGTCTCCTCGTCGGCGCAGAACAGCAGCGCGAGGTCGACCGCCGGCCGCACGCCGCTCTCGATCAGGGCGCGCGCGACGAGCAGGCTCGACACGATCGCCTGCTGGTTGTCCTCGACGCCGCGCCCGATCACCCGGCCGTCCTCCACCTGCAGCCGGTAGGGGTCGGTGCGCCACAGGCTGCGCTCGCCGGGCGGCACCACGTCGAGGTGCGACATGATCCACAGCGTCCGCGACGAGCTCGCGCCGCGCAGCCGCGCGATCAGGTTGGGACGCACGCCACCCTTGGCCCGCGGGTCGGGCGCGTCGAGGCGCACGACCTCGTCGAACGGCAGCTTCGCCAGCTCGCCCTCGAGCCACGCCGCCTTCTCCAGCTCACCCTGTCCGTCGCTGTCCGGCGAGATCGCCGGTATTGCCGTCAATCCCCGCTGCAGCTCGATCGCCCATTCCCGGAAGCCATCGATCCGACTCGCGACGTCGTCGATCCCCACCGCGCCCTCCCGTTCCCGGCGATCGCGGCGCGTCTTGCGCGGCCGCTCCGCCCGATCGTGCCCTGCCAGGGTATCCTGCTCCCGGCGCCGTGTCACGGGGGCCGCCGGCGCGCCGCGACCGTGCGGTGCGGGCGCACGCCCGAAGCGAGACGCCGCGGCGTCGCAGGGAGCGCGCGATGAGCGTCCAGACCGAGTTCGAGCAGGCGGCAGTGCGGGTCAAGGGGCTGACAGCGCAGCCCGACGAGGTGCTCCTCGAGCTCTACGGCCTGTACAAGCAGGCGACCCTCGGCGACGTCAGCGGAGACGAGCCCGGCATGTTCGACTTCGTCGGCCGCGCGAAGTACGACGCGTGGGCCGAGCGCCGCGGCATGGCGAAGGACGAGGCGATGCGCGCCTACGCCGCGCTCGTCGACCGTCTCGCCGGCGGGCGCCGCTAGGTCGCGCCCGCGCCGGGCCTGGCCGCTCACGCCGCCGGGATCACGCGCGCGTCGCCGCTGCCGGTGTCGATGCTGATGCGCACCCGCGCGTCGGCGCGCCGCCAGCCGACCACCTTCTTGTCGTGGATCACCGGCTGCGCGTCGCGGAACGAGCACTCCAGGCCGCCGCTGCCCTGGTCGGCGCTCACCTCGAACGAGGCGTCCGCCGGCAGCCGCAGGACGACGCCGCCGCTGCCGGTGTCGGCGATCACGCGGCGCAGCCGCGACCCGATCAGCTCGGCCTCGATCTCGCCGGAGCCGGTGTCGCCCTTGAACTCCTCGACGTCGGCGCGCTCGACGCGTACGCCGCCGGAGCCGGTGTCGGCGACCAGCCGCTCCGCGCGCGCGCCGCTCACCCGCACCTCGCCGGAGCCGGTGTCGCAGGAGAGCTCGCGCCCGTCGAACCCGTCGACGACGCACGCGCCGCTGCCGGTGTCGCAGACGAAGCGGCCGCGGATCGCCTCCGCCCGCACGTCGCCGGAGCCGGTGTCGGCCTTGATCTCGCCGTCGAGGTGCCGGGCGATCACGTCGCCGTGCGTGGTGTCGAGCAGTACCGTGCCCTCGATGCCATCGGCGCGCAGCAGACCGACCAGGTTGCGGAACGTCGCCTCGACGGCGCGGCGCGGCACGCGCACCTCGACGTCGGCGAACAGCAGCACGCCGCTGCTCTCGCTCACGCGGACGCGGTGACCGTCGTAGGTCGTCTCCGAGCTGTCCCAGCCGAACGCCGACCACCAGTGGTGGCGCCGCTCGTGGCCGCGCGCCCCGGCCTCGTCGCCCGCGCCGGGGAAGCGGATCCGCCGCTCGCGGTCGAGCGGGTAGACCACGCGCAGCGTCGGCGTCCCGTCGCGCCCTCGCACCTGCTCGAATCCCATCGCCGCCGCCAGCTCCTCGCTCTCGGCGTGGATCGTGGCGACCGCCTCCACCGTGGCGACGTCGGCCGCGACCACGGTCATCGAGCCGGCGAGATTCTCGACCGCGAACTCCCGCGCCGGGTCGCCGGCGAGCGAGACGCGCAGCGTCCTCGTCGTGTCCGCGAGTGACGCGCCGCAGGTCAGCGACGCGATGGTGGCCGCAAGCAGGAGCGATCGCCGCATCGAGCCCTCCTCGGGGTGCCAGGCACGGACTTGCCGCGGTTGGACGCGTGCACCGTCTCAGGCGAAGCACGGTAAGTCCGTGCCTGGCATCCCAACGATCAAACGCTTCGGCGCGGCGGAAGGTTCGCCGGCCGCGGAGCGGCACGGGATCGGAGCTACCCGACGAAGCTGGCGATCTCGTCGAGCGGCGCGCGCGGGCGCTCGAACGCGTTGAGCGGCGAGTCCGGGTCGGGGTAGCCGAGCGCGAGGCCGATCACGAACTTGCGGCCCGCGGCGCCCGGCAGCATCTCGCGCAGCACCTCGGGGTAGCGCACCGCGCGCGCCATGATGCAGGTGCCGAGGCCCTGCGCGTGCGCGGCGAGGCACAGCGACTGGACGAACAGCCCGGCGTCGAAGCAGGCGTAGTCCGGCACCAGGTCCTTGTCCACGGTCACGAGCAGCAGGCACGGGGCGCCGAAGAAGTCCAGCATCGTGGCGGTCGGCGTCGGCAGCCGCGACGCGTCGCGCGCCGCGCTCAGCGCCTTGACCAGCCCGCCGCTGCGCGCCTGCAGCGCCGGCGGCCATTGGCGCGGCATGGCGAAATCGGGCACGCCCGGGAGCCCATGCTCGGCGAGGCGGCGGAACTCCTTGCGGATCTTGTCGACCGCCGGCCCGTCGACCACGATCACGCCCCAGCACT
>DATIYW010000303.1:0-17318 GCA_035517415.1 Thermoanaerobaculaceae bacterium | reverse complement strand
GAAGTCGCGGGTCTGTCCGTCGACCGTCTCGCCGACATCCGCAACCGCCGCATCGGGTTCGTGTTCCAGAACTTCAACCTGCTTCCGCAACTGACCACGTTCGAGAACGTCGAGCTCCCGTTGTTGTTCAAGGGCGCCTCTTTGCGCGACCGGCGGGAACGCGTCGAGACGCTGCTCGATCAGGTCGGTCTGGCCGATCGCATGCAGCACCGCCCGGTCGAGCTCTCCGGCGGTCAGATGCAGCGGGTGGCGATCGCCCGCGCGCTCGCGTGCGAACCGGACATCGTCCTTGCCGACGAGCCGACCGGCAACCTCGATTCGGCTTCCGGGAAGGACATCATCGGCATGTTCGAGGAGTTGTGGAGCAAGGGCCACACCCTCGTCCTGATCACCCACGATGCGGCGATCGCCCGCCGCACCAGGCGCGTCGTTCACGTGCAGGACGGCACCGTCCTGGAGGACATCCCGGCCGCTTGAGTCGCGCTACTGCGGCTTGATGCCGACGTAGGAGCCGGCGACGTTGAGCGTGTTCCACACCTGGTCGGGCTTCAGCTGGAACGAGCGGGTGAACAGCTCCTCGGCCTTGGCGCGGTTGCCGTGGAGGTTGTAGTACGCGCCGATCTCGGCGAGCTTCTCCGCGTCCTTGGGGTCGAGCGAGAGCGCCTTGTCGAACGCCGCCTGCGCCTTGTCCCACTCCTTGCCCTCGACGTAGATGCGCCCGAGCCGCATCCAGTCGCTCTCCTTGACCTTGCCCGCCATGACGCGGTCGAAGATCGCCTGGCCGCCGGCGCGGTCGCCCATCAGGTAGTAGGCCCGCCCGACCGCGAGGTTCTCCCAGCTCCCGTTCTCCGCCTGCGACTGCGCCACCCCGAGCAGCGCGAGCGCGGCGTCTTTCGGGGCCTTGCCGGTGAACAGCGAGGCGTTGGACTTGGCGACCGAACTGGCGATCCCGACGGCGACGCCGCCGAGGAACGCCGCCCCCACCAGAACGGCTTGCAGTCTCTTCATCGCGACCTCCCGGATCGGTCGAAATATAGACTCCGTCTTGATCGGCGGCAAGCGACGCGCACCCCGCGGCGGGACCCCGGGGGTGCGCGGCGATCTGGCGGGCGGCGGCTAGCGGCGGCGCTCGCCGTCGTGCTTCTCGCGGTAGATCCGCGCCGACAGACGGTCCTGCTGGCGGTTTACCAGCGCCCGCTCGCCCGGTCCCAGCGGGCCGCCGTTGGCGCGGCGCATCGCGCGGATCTCGCCGTTGAGGCGCGCCTCGCCGCCCTCGAGGCGGGCGGCCTCGCGCGCGGTGAGCTGGCCGCTCGCGACCCCCTGCGCGATGCGCTGCTGCTGGCGCTCCCGGCGCACCCGGATCTCTCCCGCCTGCGCCGAGGTGCCGACGAGCAGGGAGCCGAGCACCGTGATCGCTCCCAGCGTGACGCGGATCTTGGTCGTGGTCATCGTCGTCTCCTTCCACCGGCAATGACGGGCGGAGCGGCGCCGGCGTTGACCCGGCAGGCCGGGTGCGGTGAGGCGCGACACGTCTCGTTCTCGTTTGCGGACACCGCGTCGCCGCCGGGTGGCAGCCCAGCCGCGCGGGTTGCGCCGGGCTGCCGCGATGCGGTACTCCTTGGCGCCGCGACGCGCCGAGAGGGAGGCCGCGATGAAGTCTCTCACCCGCTACCTGACGATGAACGTGCCGGCCCGGATGGACTTCGTCAACATCACCGCGGACGTCGCCGCGGCGGTGCGCGAGAGCGGCGTCCGGGAGGGGCTCTGCCTGGTCAACGCCATGCACATCACGGCGAGCGTGTTCGTCAACGACGACGAGTCGGGCCTGCACGAGGACTACCGGCGGTGGCTCGAGCAGCTCGCCCCGTTCGACCCGTCGCCGGCGCGCTACCGGCACAACCGCAGCGGCGAGGACAACGCCGACGCCCACCTCAAGCGGCAGGTGATGGGGCGCGAGGTGGTGGTGGCGATCACCGGCGGCAAGCTCGACTTCGGCCCCTGGGAGCAGATCTTCTACGGCGAGTTCGACGGGCGCCGGGCCAAGCGCGTGCTGGTCAAGGTCATCGGCGACTGAGGCCCAGGGCGGTGCTCCCGCCCGCCGCCGCGCCCGCGGCTTGACTTGTCCCTCCGGGGTCCGTCTAAACTTCGAGGAGGTCACCGAGATCGGGTAGTGACGCGCGGCCGGGCGCCCGCCCAAGGGCGCGGGAGGGGACGCGATGAACGGGTTCGCACGCGTGCGACTGCTTCTGATCCCGCTGCTCGCGACGATGCTGGCCGGCTGCAGCTCCGACAACGCCGCCACCTGCGCGAGCGCGATCGCCGACGGCGCCCGCCGGCTCAAGGACTCGACCCAGACGACGACCACGGTGCGCCTCGACCTCGGCGCGCGCAAGCCGTACGTGGTGGTGATCTACCCCCCGTTCCGCACCAAGGCCGACGAGGCGGTGCTCGACCGATTCGTCGCCAAGGCGGCCGCCGTCAGCTACGGCGGGGCGGCGATCTCGCCCAAGGCGGAGGGGTTCGCCAACACCCTGGTGGTCTGGCAGCAGGGGGCGCTCGCGACCTTCAACGCGTCCTTTCGCAGCGCCGCCGAGGCGCCCCACGTGATCGGGGTCGCCAAGGACGACGGCTCGCCCGCCGAGGTCACGCTGACCCGCCAGGGCGGTCAGGTCTACATCACCGCGATCCGCTGACCGCAGAGCCGGCCGAAACCGACCTCAGCGCCTCGCCGCCCGACCCGGCTCCGGGCGGCGGATCCGCCCGCGGCCGACGGCCGCGTGGACGAGCCCCGGCAGGTGGCGCGCGAGCCACACCGCCAGCTTGCCGTGCGCGGTGATCACCCGCTCGCGCCGCCGCCGCGCCACCGCGCGCACGATCTTGCGGGCCGCCCGCTCCGCCGGCATGCGCAGCCACGCCGGGATCGGATCGGGCTCCGCGGCGTGCAGCTCGCCGCGGTTGTCGACGCGACGGATCTCGCTCTCGACGAACCCCGGCGAGACCAGCACCACGCCCACGCCGCGCGTCGCGAGCTCGCCGCGGAGCGCGCTGGCGAAGCCGCGCAGCGCGAACTTGCTCATCGCGTACGCCGACGCGCCCGGCGCTGCGAGGTAGCCGGCGACGCTGCCGAGGATCGCCAACACGCCGCGGCTGTCCTCGAGCGCGGGGAGCGCGGCGTAGGCGGTGCGGAGCACGCCGAACACGTTGGTCTCGAACTGGCGCCGGTAATCGTCGAGGGTCAGCGCCGCGAACTCGCCGGCGACGCCGAACCCGGCGTTGGCGACGACGACGTCGAGGCGGCCGAACCGCTCCAGGGTGGCGGCGACGGCGCTCTCGATGTCGCCGTCGCGCCTGACGTCGCACTCGATCGCCAGCGCCCGGCCGCCGCCCGATTCGATCTCGCCGGCGAGCGAGCGCAGGCGCGCCAGGCGCCGTGCGGCGAGCGCCGCCGCCGCGCCCTGCGCCGCGAACTCGCGCGCCAGCGCGGCGCCGATCCCCGACGAGGCCCCGGTGATCAGCACGACGCGGCCGGCGAAGCGCGGTTGCCTCGAGGTCGCCATCACGTCCCGCTCAGGCGGTGGGGAGGTGGACCTTGACCACCTTGGCGGTGCCGGCGGCGAGGTCGAGGAACGCCGCCTGCGCGGGAGCCACGCCGTCGGGGCGCTGCAGCACGCGGCAGAGCGGGCCGGCGAACGTCTGCGGCGAGCGCACCGACGAGACCGAGAGCACGACGTGGCCGTCGGCGAGGCGGAGGACCGCCCCGGGCGGGAAGCGCCCGATCAGGTTGACGAACACCTGCAGCAGCAGCGGGTCGTACGCCTTGCCGCCCTGCGCCGCCATCCTCGCGATCGCGTCGGGGGTCGAGACGATCGGGCCGCGCCCGGCGCGGGGGCGGGTCAGGATGTCGTAGTCGTCGGCGATGCGGATGACGCGCGCGTAGAGCGAAGGCACGCCGCCGCGGTCGGTCGCGTCGCGGCCGTGCTCGCTCACGGCGAGGAGGCGGCGGAGCTTGGCGCGGTGGAAGCCGCGCTGGCGCAGCAGCACCGGCAGGCCGGAGCGGGTGTGGCGCGCGAACGGCACGCTCGCGCCCGGCCCGCCGACGCGCAGGCCGAGGTCGTGGAACGCCGCCGCCACGCCGAGGTCGGCGAGCGACGCATCCGCGAGCCCCGCGCCGCGCCCGATCAGCAGCGAGAGCATCGTCACCATCATCGTGTGGCGCGCGAACGGCGGCAGCGAGGGGTCGGCGGCGACCGCCTCGGCGACCGCGTCGCGGCCCCGCGACGCGTCGATCAGCTGCTGGATCACACGCCGCACCGGCAGCGGGCTCGGCAGCCGGCCGGCGCTCACGGCGGCGAACACGGTCGCGATCGCCACCGCGCCGGAGCGGTAGACGTCGGCGAACTCGAGGCTCGGCGCCAGGTAGTCCTCGCCGGAGATGCGGTAGCGGAACACCGGGTGGAGCTGCAGCGAACGCATCCCCGCGGCGGCGAGCGCCGCCAGCAGCTCGGCGCGCGGCTGGTCCGAGGTTGGCGGCGCGTACACCAGGCGAATCAGGGCGCGGATCTCGTCGCCGGAGAGCGGCTCGTTGAACGTGATGCCGCCGACGCCGTGCTTCTTGAGGTCGTCGCCGAGGGAGATCGAGGGCTCGAGGATCTTGTCGAAGCGGAGCCGCAGGTCGTTGACGTAGATGTGCTTCTCGACGCACTGCAGGCTCACCGGCCCGAGCAGGTCCTGGAGGCGGAAGAGCGCCGCGCCGAACTCGCGCACCGGGTCGTCGAACGCGGTGTTGTTGAGCGCGTGGGTGCGCGCCATGCGCAGCAGGCCGTTGAGCAGGTGGGCGACCTGCGCGCCCTGCTCGCGCACGGCGATCGCGAGCTCGCGGTCCTCCTCCGCGCGCGCCTGCGCGAGCAGGTGGGCGAGGCGCTGCTGCGCCGCCTCGATCGCGTCAGGCATGCGGCTTCCCCGCCCCGCGCCGGGCGCGGGCGAGCGCGGCCTCGGCGTGGCGGCGCAACTCCTCGCTGGCGCCGCGCGCGAGCCGCTCCAGCAGCTCCTCGGATTCGGGGCCCGGCAGCGCCGCGAGGCCGGAGGCGGCGGCCCAGCGGAACATCGTCTGGCCGGGGACGATGCGACCGAGCAACCCGGGCGGCTTGGCCCACTCGCGGAACAGCTCCATCGCGCGCTCCGGGTCGAGGCGGGCAAGCGCCTCCCCGAGCGCCGGTGCCTCCGTCTCGGCGAACCCGCTCCCGGTCCCGCGCTTGAGGCGCTCGAGCAGCGGTTCGAACGCGCGCCGCTCGCGCTGGCGGACGAGCACCGCGAGCGCCCGGGCGCGCACCGCAGCCGACTCGCTCTCGAGCGCGACGACGAGGGCGCGGCCGATCTTCGGTCCGTACGGTGTGCGCTCGCAGAACGCGACCACGTCGAGCTGGAGATCGGCGGCGCCGCGTCCGAGCAGTTCGGCGGCGGCGCCGGCCGCGGCCGCTCCGTCGACCTGGGCGAGGAGGCGGAACAAGCCGAGGGCGACCGGTCCCGACGCCTGGCGGAGCCGGCCGAGCAGGCGCGGGGCCTGCCCCCTGGCCTGGACGGCGAGGAGCTGCAGGACCGCCGGCGCCGGGCGGCCATCGGCCGCCTCGAACAGATCGAGCAGCGGCGTGAGGAGGTCCCCGGGCACCAGGCTGGCGAGCTCGAGCAGCGCCGGCGGCGCCTCGGCGACATCGGCGGGGATCGAGGCGATGAAGCGCTTGAGCGTGTCGGCGTCGACGCAGGCGGCGAGCAGCGGCTCGGGCCGGGCGCCGCTGGCGGCCGCACCGGCGGCGACCGCGCGCACGACCTCGACCAGCGTGTCGAACCGCTCCTCCCCGACGAGGTAGTCGCGGACCTCGCGCAGCGTCGCGGTGACGTCGGCGAGCGCCAGCGGGTCGTCGCGATCCGCGAGCGCCGCGGCCAGCTCGCGCGCCAGGCGCAGGCAGTCGGCCGGGAGCGACTCCGGGCCGTCCTCGCGGGCGATCCGCTCGAGCAGGCCGGGCGCGAGCGGGCGCAGCTCGACGACCGCGCGCTCGGCGAAGGTCGGCCAGGGGTAGTCGAACGCGTACGGCGCGGCGAAGATCGCAGCCTGCGCCGCGTTCTGCGGGCCGAACGGGTCGCGGGGGTTCTCGGTGTCGTCGCGGGTGGCGTCCTCCTCGCTCGCAACCAGGCCCTCGACCGCGGCCATCTCGATGCCGGAGAAGCCGGCGCGCCAGAGGAGCGTGACGATGTCGTCCTCCTGGGTGCGGATGCCCTTGTAGCGGATCGACATGATGCCGACGAGGGTGACCAGCTCGCTCCAGTCGAGCTCGGGGTGGAAGGTGAGGCGGCGGACGCCGTCGCGGTAGAGCCGGAACGCGAGCGAGCGCTCGCGGTCGGGCTCGCTGTAGACCACTTCGCCGTCGACCGCGAGCTCCCACGGCCGCACCTCGACCACCAGCTCGCCGTAGGTGCGCAGGAAGTGCTCGACGCGGTCGCGGACCTCCTGCAGGAACCCGCGGATCCGCTCGTTGCCCGCGTCGTAGAGGACGAACGAGCGCGCGGTGTGGGCGAGGGCGCGGAGCGCGTCGCTCGCCGCCTTGCCGCGCGCGCTGCGCCCGGCCTGCGCCTCGATCGCGTCCTCGACCGTCTCGGCGGCGCCGGGCGTCGCCGGCGCGGCCTGGCCGGGGAGGAGGTCGCGGTCGTCGCGGTCGGACCCTGAGGGTGGCGGAGCGCCGCTCATGCCTGGAAGCCCCCGGTCGGCGGGCACGTTCGCAGCGCAGGCTTTCCGGTCGGCTCGCTCCCATGATAGCGGAGACGGCGCCGCCGCGAGGCGAGGCGCTCGCGCCCCTGCCTACTCGGAGTCGTGCGCGATCACCCGCTCGATCGCGCGCTGGCACACTCGGCAGAACGGCTTGGCGCCCTTGGAGAACATGATGCAGTCGACCATCGGGCGGTAGATCCCGGTCGCCGCGTAGCCGGCGCCCTCGAACGCGCCGACCTGCCCGGCGTACCGGCTCCGCGCCAGGTAGGCGTCGACCTTGTCCGCCTGCTCCTTGGACAGCCGCTCGGACTCCGCCTGGAGCTTCTCGACCTCCGCGCGCGGCGCGCCGGCGCGCTTGGCGGCGGCGATGCGCTCGTTCCACTCGCCGCGGAGCTTCTGGTAGGCGTTGTCCATGGAGTCGAACTCGGTCTTCTCCCACGGCGTCGGGAGCGCGATGCCGGGCGTGAGGAGCTCCTTCCACTTCAGGTTGGCGGGGTCGAGCAGCGCCGTGACGTTCGGCTCGTTGGGCTCCACCCCCTTGGGGTAGAAGTCGTTGTAGGCGACCGACGAGGTGTAGTACTCGTCGGCGAGGCCGGCGAAGGTGTGGCCGAACTCGTGGAGGAAGACGTACTCGTGCCACTGGTTGTCGGTGGTGAACGTGCAGTAGAGGTTGTAGATCCCGCCGCCGCCGTAGCGCGGCGAGTTGACCATGATGTAGATCGCGTCGTACGGCACGTGGGCGGCGAGGTCGCGCATCGCCTTGTTCGCCTCGGTGAGCAGGTAGCGCTCCGACCCGAGCGAGTCGAACGTGGTCGAAAGCGCGGTGTTCTTGAAGCTCCCCCAGCTCGGCTCGTCGGCGCCGCTGTCCTGCGACGGCTTGAACACGCCCCACAGGTTGAAGCTCGATCGGTGGCTGGCGTACGGCTCGGCGGCGAAGAAGATGCGGGCGAAGCGCACCAGATCGGCGCGGAACTTGGGCTCCTCGGCGGCGGTGTAGCCCTCGGCGAGGAAGGCGACGTCGACCTTCGCGTGCGGGTCGCCGGCGTTGGCGACCTCGATCACCTCGACGCCGGCGTCGAGCGGCTTGCGCAGAACGGTGAGCGCCGCGGGGTCGAGCTCGGCGCTGAAGATCGGCCGCGGCGCCTTGCCCGGCTCGCGCAGCACGAGCGCGAGCGTCACCTTCGCCTTCGGGTAAGGGATCAGCACCGACTCGTGGAAGGTGCGGCGCACCCCCTTGAGCGCGCCGGCGGTGGTGCGGTACTCGCCGAAGTAGTCGTCGAAGCCGCGTGAGAAGAGCAGCTCGCCGCTGGCGGCGTCGCTGACGGTGGCGAGGTAGCGGCCGACGCCGAGGTCGTCGGTCAGGTGGACGCGGCTGCCGGCCCAGGCGCCCTGGCGGTAGACCTCGTCGAGGGCGAACAGCTCGTCGCCGGCGCTGCCGGTGTGGTAGAGGTCGACCCGCATCGTCGCATCGGCGAAGAAGCGGTCGAAGCGCGCCAGGGGGGACGCGCTCTGGGCCGAGAGCGGCGCGGCGGCGAGCAGCAGGGCGGCGAACGCGAAGCGTGGCATGGGAGCCTCCGCGACGCATGGTAGCGGAATCGCGCCGGTGGGAGCGGCGGCGCTAGCGAGACTGGCGCGGCGCGTACTTGGTTGCGACGTAGTCGTCGATCAGCGCGCGGAACGCCTGCGACAGCTCGTCGTAGGTTCCCTTGAGGGTGGCAAACTTCTGCCCGTCGACGTACACCGGGCACGACGGCGTCTCGCCCGTTCCGGGCAGGCTGATGCCGATGTTGGCGGACTTCGACTCGCCCGGGCCGTTGACGATGCAGCCCATCACCGCCAAACGCATCGTCTCGACCCCGTTGTAGCGCTGCTTCCACTCCGGCATCCGCTCGCGGACGTAGCCCTGGATGCGCTCCGCCAGCTCCTGGAACGTGGTCGAGGTGGTGCGACCGCAGCCCGGGCAGGCGGTCACGGAGGGCGCGAACGCGCGCAGACCGAGCGCCTGGAGCAACTCGCACGCGGCATACACCTCGTCGCGCCGGTCGCCGCCGGGGCGGGGCGTGAGCGAGACGCGCACCGTGTCGCCGATCCCCTCCGCCAGCAGCACCCCCATCGCCGTGGCGGACCACACCAGGCCCTTGATCCCCATCCCCGCCTCGGTCAGCCCGAGGTGGAGCGGCTGGTCGGTGCGCCGGGCGAGCTCGCGGTAGACCTCGATCAGCTCGCGCGGTTGCGACAGCTTGCAGGAGATGATGATCTGGTCCGCCCGCAGCCCCGCGGCGAGCGCCAGCTCGGTCGACTGCAGGGCGGAGAGCACCATGCACTCGCCGATGATCGCCGCCGACGACTTACCGAGGTCGCGGTCGGTGTTCTCCGCCATCTTGGCGACCACCAGCTCCTGGTCGAGCGAGCCGCCGTTGACGCCGATCCGCACCGGCTTGCCGTTGTCCACCGCGACCCGGCAGATGGTGGCGAACTGCTCGTCGCGGCGCGCGCCGTGGCCGACGTTACCGGGGTTGATGCGGTACTTGTCGAGCACCCGCGCGCAGTCGGGGAACTGGGTGAGGAGGACGTGGCCGTTGTAGTGGAAGTCGCCGATCAGCGGGACGCCGCAGCCGGCGTCGTCGAGGCGCCTGCGGATCTCCGGCACCGCGCGCGCCGCCTCCGGCAGGTTGACCGTGACACGCACCAGCTCCGAGCCGGCCTCCGCCAGCTCCTGACACTGCGTGGCGGTCGCGACGACATCCGCGGTGTCGGTCGAGGTCATCGACTGCACCACCACCGGCGCGCCGCCTCCCACCTGGACGCCGCCGACGCGGACCCCGACCGTGCGGCGCTGGGCACTCATCGGCATGTCGAAGTGGGCCTCCCGGAGAGGCGTTCGCGGCCCCTCCTCAGGCGCAACGGTACAGGCGGGGAAATCATGCCGTCAAATCGACGCGGGCCCCGCCGGCGGCTACCCGCGCGAGCCGGGCCGCGAGGCCGCCGAAGACGGCCGGGGCCGGCGCGATGCCGGCCCCGGCTTGATCTCCCCCCGATGCGCAACGACGCTCGCCGCGGCTGCTCCGGCCCGCAACCCTCACGCGGTCGCGGCGGCGGCCTGCTGTTTCGCGACCTCCGCGTGCACCGCGGCCATGTCGAGGGCGCGCACCTTGCCGATCAGCTCCTCGAGCGCCTCCGCCGGGACCAGGCCCGGTTGGGCGAAGAGCAGCACCTTCTCGCGGAAGATCGCCAGCGTCGGGATCGACCGGATCCCGAACGCGGCGGCCAGCTCCTCCTGCTCCTCGGTGTTGCACGACGCGAAGGTGAGGTCGGGGTGGTGCTCCGCCGCCGCCTCGAAGGTCGGCTTGAAGGCACGGCATGGCCCGCACCACGAAGCCCAGAAGTCGATCAGGACGATGTCGTTTCCCTCGATCGTCTGGTTGAAGTTCTTGCTCGTCAGCTCTTTGAGTGCCACGGTGCCTCCCTCGGGACGATCGGGCTGAATAGCCGTATCGCCATTCAGTTATAGTGTAGACCGCACGCTGCTATTCCGCAAGCGTCTGGCCACGCGGCCGAGAAACGCCGGCCGCCCCGGTGATGGGCCGTCCGTGCCGCGGTCACGGCTGGACGGGATGTGCCGCCTGCCAGCGCCGGAAGTAGCCAGCCCACGCCCGTTCGGGGTCGAGCCCGAGCACGCGGGCGCACGCCATGACGAAGCCGCGGACGTAGACCCGCGGCGGCAGCGTCGCCCAGGCTTCCGCCTCGAGCTGCTCGAGCAGCTGGGGACGGATGCGGGTGCGCTCGCCCATCACGCGCAGCGAGATCCCCGCCCCCTCGCGAAGCTCGCGCAGCCGGGCGCCGGAGAACTCGGCGGCGTCGTCGACCGGCGACAGCGCGGCCGCCGGAGGCGTTTCCGGCGTGGCGGGCGTCTCAGGCGGAAGGGGAGGTTCGTCCTGTCCCACCGCGGCGGTGGGCTCGCCGGTCGTCGGCGGGGGCGATGGCGGCGCCGCCTTGCCGGTCAGCTCCAGGTAGGCGGCGCGGAGGCGGCGCTGCAGCTCGTGCTGCTCCTCGACGTCGGCGGCGGCGTAGAGCGCGAGCGAGCCGGGCGCGAGCAGCACGGACAACCGCTCGAAGGCGCGGCGGATCTCCTCCGCGCCGGCGTCACGTGGCACGCCGAGCAGCTCGTAGGGATCCTGCTCGTCGAAGCGCTTCACAGCGACGCCCGGGCGGTGGTCACGGGCAGCTCCAGGAGGCGGCCCACGACCCCGTCGAGCTCGCCTGCGAAGGGCGCTCCGAGCTGCTCGAAGGAGAGCGCCTGATGGGCACGCACCGCGCGCCAGACGTGGTCGTCGTAGGGGAGGTGGCCGAGGCTGACGAGCTCGAGTCCGAACAGGCGGCGCGCCGCCGCGACCATCCCGTCCTGGAGCGCGAGGTCCTTCGCCTCGCGGACCTGGTTGACCAGCAGCAGCGGGCGGAACCCGGCCAGCTCGCGCTCCAGCGCGGCGCCGGCCGCGGGGTCGCGCGCGGTGAGCTCGGCGGCCAGCTCCGCCGGCGTGAGCGGCCGCTGCCCGCGGCTGCGCACCGCCTCCTCGACGAGGTCGCGGAACCCCCCGGCGCCGGCGACCGCCTTGACGCGGCGGAGGAACGCGGCCTTGAGGAAGCGGTAGGCGTTCTCGACCGAGGTCGGCTCCGGCACGATCACGAGGACGCCGAAGTCGGCGAGGAGGAAGAAGTCGACGACGTTGAAGTTGGTGCCGGCGCCGAGGTCGAGGATCACGACCTCGGCGGCGAGGCGCTGGACCGCCCGCATCAGGCGGAGCTTCTGCTGGTGGAGCGGGTTCGCGACCTGGACCGCGTTGCGCGCGCCGGAGATCAGGCCGAGGCCCGGCACGGGGGTGGCGACCACCAGGTCCTCGAGGCGCTCCGCGCGGCGCAGGATGAAGTCGGAGAGGGTCGCCCGCGGGTAGTCCATGCCGAGCAGGCTGTGGAGGTTGGCGCCGCCGAGGTCGCAGTCGACGAGGATCGCCCGGCGCTCCCGCCGCGCCACGCCGAGGCCGAGCGAGGTGGAGACGAGGCTCTTGCCGCTGCCGCCCTTGCCCCCGCCGACGGCGATGATCCGGCGCGGTCCGCCTGCCGCGCCCCCGCCGTCCGCGGTCGAAGCTGCGCTCGACGTCGACGGCGCCTGAGGCCCCGGCGCTTCCTGGGCGGGTCGGGTCGTCATCGCGCCGTCCCCCGCGCCGCCGGCGCGCCGGGCGGGGCGCCAGGTCCGACGGCCCCAGCGCTCGCGCCGCCGACTCGACCGAGTCTCACCATCGCCCGCCAGTATGCCGGTCGCCTCCCGAGGCCGCAACCGCGCGGCGCGGGCCGCGTGTCGGTCCGCCCTCCCCGGCGACCCGGGGGACCGGCACCCGCGGATCGAGCGCGGGGCGCGAGTTGGGCTATTCTCTTCGGCGCAACGCCGCACCGCGGCGCGACGCCGAGCCGGCGTCCCGACCGCAACGGATCTCGCCCCTGCCGGTGTTGGGGCACGGAGGATACATGCGCCCGAACCGATTCCGCACCCTCTCCGTCGTGACCGTCCTGTGGCTCGCCGCGAGCGTGGCGAGCGCCCAGACCAAGCTGCTGCGCTTCCCCGCCGTGCACGGCGACCGAGTGGCGTTCTGCTACGCCGGCGACATCTGGACCGCGCCGGTGGCCGGCGGCACCGCGACGCGCATCACCGCCCACCCCGGCCTCGAGCTGTTCCCCCACTTCTCGCCCGACGGCAAGTGGATCGCGTTCACCGGGCAGTACGACGGCGACGAGCAGGTCTACGTGGTGCCGGCCGAGGGCGGCGTGCCGCGGCAGCTCACCTTCTACCCGGCGCGCGGGCCGCTGAATCCGCGCTGGGGCTACGACAACCAGGTCTACGGCTGGACCGTCGACGGCAAGGCGGTGCTGTTCCGCTCGCTCCGGGACCACTGGGACCTCGGCGACACGCAGCTCTACACCGTGAGCGTCGACGGCGGCCTGCCGGTGGCGCTGCCGATGCCGAACTCCGGCGCGGGCACGTTCTCGCCCGACGGCGCCAAGGTCTGCTACTCGCCGCTCGCGCGCGACTTCCGCACCTGGAAGCGCTACCAGGGCGGGTGGGCGGAGGACCTCTTCATCTTCGACCTCGCCACCCACGCGAGCGAGAACATCACCAACAACCCGCGCACCGACCGCGACCCGATGTGGATCGGCAACGCGATCTACTTCGCCTCCGACCGCGACGGCACGCTTAACCTCTACCGCTACGACATCGCCACCAGGGCGACCAGCGAGCTCACCCACTCCACGACGTTCGACGTGCGCTGGCCCTCCTCGGACGCCGAGGGGCGGATCGTCTACGAGTTCGGCGGCGAGCTGCGCGTCTTCGACACCCGCAACGGCGCCGACACGCCGACCAAGATCCTCGTGCCCGACGACGGGGTGGCGATGCGGCCGTCGCACTACCCGGTGGAGAAGTTCGTCGAGGACTTCGCGCTCGCGCCCAAGGGCGAGCGGGCGCTGTTCGTGGCGCGCGGCGACGTCTTCACGGTGCCGATCGAGCACGGCGTCCCCCGCAACCTGACTGATTCCTCGAACGCGCACGACAAGTGGGCGCGCTGGTCGCCGGACGGCAAGCGCGTGGCGTTCGTCTCCGACCGCAGCGGCGAGGAGGAGGTCTACCTCGTCAACCAGGACGGCTCCGGCGGCCTCGAGGCGCTCACCACCGACCTCAAGGCGATGCTCTACGCCCCGGTCTGGTCGCCCGACGGCGAGTACCTCGCGTTCTCCGACAAGGACGGCCGGCTCTACGCCCTCCGCGTCGCCGACCGCAAGCGCGTCGAGGTGGCGCAGGACCGCCACGGCAGCGTGCTCGACTACCAGTTCTCGCCGCGCGGTCACTTCCTCGCCTTCTCGCTCGCCAACCCCAGCAACTTCCGCTCGATCCACGTCTGGAGCGCCGCCGACGGCACGACGCGCGAGCTCACCGACCCGAACTTCAACAGCTTCGAGCCGGTCTGGGACCCCGCCGGGAACTACCTGTTCTTCCTCTCCGACCGCGAGTACGCGCCGCAGATCTCCCGCGCCGAGTTCGACTTCGCCACGACGCGCCAGACCGGGATCTTCGCCCTCGCGCTGCGCCGCGACGTCGCCAACCCGTTCCCGTTCCAGAGCGACGAGGTCAAGCCGCCGGAAGCGGCGGCCACGCCCAAGCCGGGTGAGAAGGAGACGAAGCCGACCCCCAAGCCGACCGAGCCGCTGGCGATCGACTTCGACGGCCTCGCCGCGCGCGTCGCCCGCGTGCCGGTGACCGCCGACAACCTTGCCGACCTCGCCGCCAACGAGGGCGGCCTCCTCTACCTCAGGCGCCCGCCGTTCGTCTACGGCCGCGAGCCGGAGAGCAAGGGTGCGCTGGTGGCGTTCTCGTTCGACGACCGCAAGGAGACGGTGCTCGCCGAGGACACCGACGCCTACGCGGTCTCGGCCGACGGCAAGAAGCTGCTGGTGCACCAGGACAAGGCCTACAACCTCCTCGACGCGAGCCCGAAGAGCAAGGAGGCGAAGAAGGCGGTGGCGGTGAAGGACCTCGCCGTCGACCGGATCCCCGCCCAGGAGTGGGCCGAGATCTTCAACGAGGTGTGGCGGCGCTACCGCGACTTCTTCTACGTGCCGAACATGCACGGCTACGACTGGGAGGGGCTCGGCGCGCGCTACCGCGCCCTGCTCCCCTACGTCGCCCACCGCTCCGACCTCAACTACGTGCTCGGCGAGATGGTGGCCGAGCTCAACATCGGCCACGCCTACATCCAGGGCGGCGATTTCGACATCCCGGAGCGGCCGAAGGTCGCCCTGCCCGGCGCCCGCTTCGCGCTCGACCCCAAGGCCGGCCGCTACCGCATCGCCGAGATCTTCGCCGGCGAGAACGAGGAGGAGCGCTACCGCTCGCCGCTGACCGAGATCGGCGTCGACGCCAGGGTCGGCGACTACGTGCTGGCGATCGACGGCGAGGAGCTGAAGGCGAACGACAGCCCGTACCGCCTGCTGCGCTTCAAGGCCGACCGTCCGGTCCGCCTGACCCTCAACGCCGTGCCGGATCCCAAGGGGGCGCGCGAGGTCACCTACCGCCCGATCACGACCGAGGCGGACCTCATCTACCTCGACTGGGTGAAGCGCTGCCGCGACCGCGTCAGCCAGGCCACCGGCGGCCGCGTCGGCTACATCCACCTCCCCGACATGGCCGAGGACGGCATCCGCGAGTTCGTCAAGTGGTACTACCCGCAGATCCGCAAGCAGGCGCTGATCGTCGACGACCGCAGCAACGGCGGGGGCAACGTCTCGCAGATGGTGATCGAGCGCCTCTCGCGCACGCTGCTCGGCACCGGCTTCGGCCGCACCAGCCGTGACACGGAGACCTACCCGGACACGGTGTTCGTCGGGCCGATGGTCTGCCTGCTCAACGAGACCTCGGCCTCCGACGGCGACATCTTCCCCTACATGTTCCGCAAGGCCGGGCTCGGGCCGCTGATCGGCAAGCGCTCGTGGGGCGGCGTCGTCGGCATCGGCGACCACGGTCCGCTGCTCGACGGCGGCGACGTGTTCGTGCCGGAGGACGCGACCGCCTCCGACAAGGGCGAGTGGGTGATCGAGGGGCACGGCGTCGACCCCGACATCGTGGTCGAGAACGACCCGGCGGCGGTGATCGCCGGGCGCGACCCGCAGCTCGAGCGCGCGATCGTCGAGGTGACGAAGGCGCTGGAGGCGCACCCGCGCCCGCTGCCGCCGCGGCCGCCGGCGCCGGTCAAGACGCGGTAGGCCGTCGGCGGCGTTGGCCGCTCGCCGGTCGGGACGCCGCGGCTTGGCCGTGCCCAGGCGCCGCGGTAGCATGGCCGTACATGCCGAGCGGCGAGAGGCGGTGGAACGGCTGGGGGCGCGCGGGCGAGAGCTTTCCGGTCCCCGCGGCGGCCCGCGCGTGGCTCGCCGCCCGCCTCGGCGAGGGCGACCCGCTGCCCGCCGTGGACGAGGCGGCGATCGCGGTTCCGCCGGCGCGTCGCCTGCCGCCGCTCCCGGTCCCCGTCGCGACCGACGCCGCGACCCGGCTGCGGCACGCCTGCGGCCAGTCGTTCCCCGACCTGGTGGCGCTTCGCACCGGGCGGATCGAGGCGTTCCCGGACGCGGTTTGTACTCCCGCCGATGGTGATGGCGTGGTCGCGCTGCTCCGCGCCGCAGCCGCCGAGGGAGTGGTGGTCATCCCGCGCGGCGGCGGGACGAGCGTGGTCGGCGGCGTGACGGTCCGCCGCGAGTCGCGGCCGGTGGCGGTGGTCTCGCTCGCCGCCCTCCACGGCCTGGGCGAGCTCGATCGCGCCTCGCTGCTCGCCACGTTCGGCGCCGGCACGCTCGGCCCGGAGGTGGAGGACGCGCTCGCTCCGCACGGCCTGCGCCTCGGCCACGAGCCGCAGTCGTTCGAGTTCTCCAGCGTCGGCGGCTGGGTCGCGACCCGCTCGGCGGGGCAGCGCTCGACCGGCGTCGGCAAGATCGACGACCTGCTCGCCGCCGTTGAGGTGGCGACCGCATCCGGGCCGTGGCGGATCCCCGCCCAGCCTGCGTCGGCGGCGGGGCCGGACCCGCGCCGGCTCCTGCTCGGCAGCGAGGGCCGCTTCGGCGTGATCACCGCGGCGACGCTGCGCGTCCGCCCGCGGCCGGAGGCGGAGGACGGCGAGGTCGTGCTGCTGCCGGGCTGGAGCGCCGGCCTCGATCTCTGTCGCGCCATGCTCCGGCGCGGTCTCCGCCTCGAGGTGCTGCGCCTCTCCGATCCCGCCGAGACCGGCTTCGCCACCGCGCTCGTCGAGATGTCGCCGTTGCGATCGCGCGTCAGCCGCCTGCTCTTCGGCCTGCCGCGCTATCGCCGCGGATGTCTGCTGCTGCTCGGCTGGGCGGGCCCGGCGCAGGAGGTAACCGTGGCACGGCAGGAGGCGGCGCGCCTGTGGCGCGCGGCGCGCGGCCTCGGGCTCGGGCGGAGCGGCTGGCGGCGCTGGCGGGCGGAGCGCTTCCGCCACCCCTACCTGCGCGACGAGCTGCTCTCGCTCGGCTGGGGCGTCGACACGCTCGAGACCGCCGCCCCGTGGGCGCGGCTCGGCACGCTGTCGGCGGCGGTGCCGGCGGCGATCACCGACGCCGCGGCCGCGCTCGGAGTGAGGGCGGCGACGCTCTGCCACCTCTCGCACGCCTACCGTGACGGCGCCTCGCTCTACTTCACGTTCTTCTGGCCGCTGCGGCGGGGCGAGGAGTCCGCCCAGTGGGGCGCGCTCAAGGCAGCGGCGACGAACGCACTGCTGGCGGCGGGCGGGACGCTCTCCCACCACCACGGCGTCGGCACCATGCACGCGCCGTGGATCGGGGCGGAGCTGGGCGCGCCCGGCGTGGCGGCGTTCGACGCGCTGAGCCGCGCGCTCGATCCCGCGGGCACGCTCAACCCAGCGGTCATCCACCCGCGTCCGGCCGGCGAGGGAGGCGCGTGATGTTCCTCCCCGGCTGGCGCGAGCGCGCGTGGCGGCGGCTGGCGGAGCCG
>DATIYW010000302.1:0-4803 GCA_035517415.1 Thermoanaerobaculaceae bacterium | reverse complement strand
CCGTTGGTGCCGACGATCAGCACGGAGGCGAACGCCCGCTCCGGGTGGTCGAGCCCGTCGAGCGCCCGCCGCATGCGGTCGAGCCCGGGGAGGATGCGCTGCTCGACGCGCGGCGCCAGAAGCGCCTCGGCGCTCACCGTCGCGCTAGCCGGCATCAGTGCACATCCTCGACGAGCGAATCGGGGCGGATGGGGGAGCGAAGCGAGCCTCCGGCTCTGCCGGCGCGAGCGGTGGGGGCCCGGGCGGCAACGGCGAGGCGGATGGGTGGGCGGGAAGGCCGCGCCCCGCGCTCAGGATAGGTGCTTGAGACACCGGGCCAGCGTCTCCTTCAGCTCCTGCCGCGGCACCACCATGTCGAGCATGCCATGCTCGAGGAGGAACTCCGCGCGCTGGAACCCCTCGGGCAGCTTCTGGCGGATCGTCTGCTCGATCACGCGCGGTCCGGCGAAGCCGATCAGCGCGCCGGGCTCGCCGATGTTGAGGTCGCCGAGCATCGCGTACGACGCGGTCACGCCGCCGGTGGTGGGGTCGGTGAGCACGGAGATGAACGGCACGCGCGCCGCGTGCAGGCGCGCGAGCGCGGCGGAGATCTTCGCCATCTGCATCAGCGAGAGGATCCCCTCCTGCATCCGCGCGCCGCCGGAGCACGACACGATCACGAGCGGGATGCGGCTCTTCACGCAGCGCTCGATCGCGCGGGTGAGCTTCTCGCCCACCGCCGAGCCCATCGAGCCGCCCATGAACGCGTACTCCATCGCCGCCACCACCGTGCGCGCGCCCGCGATCCGCCCCATCCCGACGACCACCGCGTCGCTGCGGATGCCCTTCTCGCGCAGGTCCTTGAGGCGCTGGGCGTAGGGCTTGGAGTCGGTGAACTCGAGCGGGTCGGCGGAGTAGACGTTGGTGACGACCTCCTTCCAGTCGCCGCCGTCGAAGAGCTGGTCCAACCGGGTGCGCGCCGCCACCCGGTGGTGGAAGCCGCAGCGCGGGCAGACGAACAGCGAGCGCTCGAGCTCCTTGCGGTAGAGCGTCTCGCGGCACCCGTCGCACTTCACCCACAGCCCCTCCGGGACGCGGCTGGAGGGATGCGGCGCGGACTCCGAGCGGCGGAACCAGACCATGGGGGTCGAATCTAGCATCCGGCCTTGGGTGAAGCAAGGAAAGACGGGGCCAGGGAACAGGGGTCGGAGGTCAAGGAACGGGAGGTGAAGGAACGATCTCCGCGCGGCACGCAGCGGGTCTCCGGACCCGCCCTGTCAGTCGCGGGGGACGACGAGCGGGGGGTGGCCGGGGCGCTCGAGGACGTCGACGCCGATACCGAACACGGCGCGGAACAGCTCGGGGTCGAGCACCTCGCCCGGCGTGCCGCTGGCGCGAATGCGGCCGCGGTCGAGCACGGCGAGGCGGCCGGCGACCCGCAGCGCGAGGTTCCAGTCGTGCGCCACCAGCACCACCCCGACGCCGGCGCCGACCAGCTCGCGGAGGATCGCGACGAGGTCGAGCTGGTGGCGGACGTCGAGCGCCGCGGCCGGCTCGTCGAGCAGCAGCAGCCGCGGCCGGCTCGCCAGCGCGCGGGCGAGGATGACGAGCTGCCGCTCGCCGCCGGAGAGCTGCTGGACCGGCGTGGCGCCGCGGTCCGTCAGCCCGACCTGCGCGAGCGCCGCGTCCACCGCCTCGTGGTCGCGCGGCGCCGGCGGGCGCCAGGCGCCGAGGTACGGCGCGCGCCCCTGCTCGACCACCTCGCGGACGGTGAGCGGGAACGCGAACCCCACCATCTGCGGCACGTAGCCGATGCGCTGCGCCGCCTCGCGCCGGCGCCAGCTCGCGAGCGGCCGGTCGCCGAGCTCGACGCTGCCGGCGCGCGGCGCGAGGATGCCGGCGAGCAGGCGCAGCAGCGTGCTCTTGCCCGCGCCGTTCGGTCCCAGCAGCGCCACGCACTCGCCCTCGCCGACCGCGAAGTGGACGTCGCGCAGCACCTCGCGCCCGGGATAGCCGCCGCACACGCCGCGCGCGGCGAGCGTGATCACGCCGCCCTCCGCAGCAGCGCGACGAAGAACGGCACGCCGAGCACCGCCGTGACGACGCCGACCGGCAGCTCGACCGGCGCGAGCAGGCGGCGGGCGACGAGGTCGCCGAGGACCGTCAGCGCGGCCCCCGCGAGCGCGGCGCGGGGCAGCAGGCGGCGCGGGCTGGCGCCCCAGACCAACCGGCACAGGTGCGGCGTCACGAGGCCGACGAAGCCGATCACGCCGGCGAACGCCACCGCACCGCCGCACAGCGCCGCGGCGGCGACGAACACGCGCCGCCGCACCGACGGCACGTCGACGCCGAGCGCGAACGCGGACTCCTCGCCGGTCGCCAGCAGGCCGAGGTCACGCCCGTGGAAGAGCAGCACCGCCGCCGGGACGAGCAGGTAGGGCGCGAGCGCCGCGACCGACGGGACGGAGGCCGACGCCAGCGAGCCCATCATCACCGCGAGCACCGCCGGCAGGCGCGGCGACGGCGCGACCGAGAGGATGACGAGGATCGCCGCCGACGCCGCCGCGTTGACCGCCACCCCGGCGAGGATCATCCGCGTCGGCGACGGCCCGAGCGGGCCGCGCGCCATCCACCACACCAGGCCGGTCGTCGCGGCGGCTCCCGCCATCGCCGCGGCGGGCACGAGGCCGAGGGCGATGGCGGGGAGCGCGGCATACGCGGCAGTCGCAGCCGCAGCAGCGCCGCCGGAGATGCCGAGCAGGAACGGGTCGGCGAGCGGGTTGGCGAGCAGCGCCTGGAGCGCGGCGCCGGCGAGCGCGAGGGAGGCGCCGACCAGGACCGCGAGCGCGACGCGCGGCATGCGCAGCTCGAACACGATCACGCGCTGCGCCGGCGACCCGCCGCCGGCGAGCGCGGCGAGCACGTCGCCGGCGGGCGCCGCCGGCCCGGCGGCGAGCAGCGCGGCGGCCACCGCCGCGAGCAGCGTCGCCACCAGCAGCAGATCGGCCGCTCGCTTCACCGCCCCTCCGTCTGCCCTCGGTGCTGGCGGTCGGCTGGGAGGGGGCCAGACCCCTGATCCCTGACCCCTGGCCCCGCCTCTTCCTCCTCCCTCGCCGCGACCAGCGCGGCGAGCGCGTCGACCAGGCGCGGGCCGGGCCGGCTCGCCGCGTCGGCGGGCAGCCAGATCACGCGCACGCCGCCACCCGCGATCCGGCCGCCCGCCGGCGTGCGCCGCAGCCGCGCGAACCCGGAGCGGACCTCGTTTTCGTCAGGCGCCACGATCACCTCGAGGCGCGGGTCGAGCAGCAGCTCCGGGTCCACCCGGGGGTAGCGCCCGCCCCCGCCCGGCGCGAGGTTATCAAGACCGGCCCGCCGCAGCAGGTCGTCGTGGAACGTCCCCGGCGCCGCGACGATGAGTGGGTCGGGCCAGACGACGTAGAGAGCGCGCCGGC
The DNA here is from genome assembly GCA_035517415.1 of Thermoanaerobaculaceae bacterium. Lineage (GTDB taxonomy): Bacteria > Acidobacteriota > Thermoanaerobaculia > Thermoanaerobaculales > Thermoanaerobaculaceae > DATIYW01. Next base: position 1,372 of record DATIYW010000302.1, on the reverse strand, counting down.
GCGGCAGGCGCGCCGCCCGTCCGGCCAGCGCGCGCGCCCGCTCCGCGATCGCGGCGCCGAGGCGCTCGCCCGCCGCGCGGTCGCCGGTCACCTCGCCGAGGAGGCGGCAGGCGGCGGCGAGACGGTCGAAGGAGGTGACGTCGAGCGTGCACGTCCGCAGTCCGAGCTGGCGGAGGCGCGCCACCGTGCGCGGGTCGTTGCCGGCGGCGGTGGCGAGCACGAGGTCGGGCCGCGCCGCGACGATCGCCTCGACGTCCTCGGGGCGGACTCGCGGCAGCACGCGCGCCGCGGCGGGGTAGTCGGCGGCCGGGTTGACCGCGACGAGGAGGCCGCCGGCGCCGATGGCGTAGGTGATCTCGGTGACGTCGGGCGCGAGGGCGACGATGCGGCGGACCGGCCCCGGCGCGACGGGCTCGCCGGTCTGGTCGGGGATCCCGGGCGGTGGCGGGGCGGAGCAGGCGAGGAGCGGCAGAAGCGCAAAGAACCCACACCACCGGGTGTGGGTTCTCCGCGAGTTGCGGTGAGGCCGGCTCAGGCTACTCGGTTCCCTGCTCTTCCATGTCGTTGGGGATGCCGAGGCGCTGGCACGCCGCGTCGTACATCTGGCGGGCGGCCTTCTGCGCCGCCTGCAGCTCGGCGATGCGCTGCTTGACGCGCTGGAGCTCCTCCTGGATCTGGTTCTCCAGGTCGCCGATCTCCTGCCGCGTCACCTTGCGGGTCTCCTCGTAGAACTTGCGCTGCTGGTCGTTGAGCACCGACATGCAATCCTCCTCCGTCTCAAGGTTTGAACGGAATGGCCTCGGTAATGTGGACCTTCACCCTCACGCCGCCCTTGGTCGCCGGCTTGAACCGCCAGGTGCGCACCGCGTTGGCCGCGGCGCTGTCGAGCCCGAGGTCAGGCTTGACGCCGCGCAGCACGCGGACGTCCTGGACCGAGCCGTTCTCGTCGACGAGCGCCTCGAGGATCACGGTCCCGCCCACGCGCTGGCGCACCGCGAGCGGGGGATACCCGGGCTTCGGGCTGTAGATCGCCTGCGGCGGCGTGACGTCGGGACCGAGCTCGACCAGGTCGCCCTGCTTCACCGCCGGCTGCTCCGCCGCGAGTGCGGCGCGGGTCGGTGCCGGGGCGGGCGTCGCCGTCGGCGGGATCGCGGTCGGCACCTCGGCCGGCGCCGCGGGCGCCGGTGCGGCGGTGGGCTGCTCGGGCGCGGCCGGGACCGCGGTCGGCTGCGGCGCGGCGGCGGCCGGTTGCGCTGCGGCCGCGGCGGGCGGCGCCGCCGCGGGCGTCGGCTGCGCGGGCGCGGCCGCGGCGGCCTGCGTCGGCCGCTGTCGCGGCGTTGGCGCCGCGGCGGCCGGGTGAACCGGCGCGCCG
>DATIYW010000301.1:0-9312 GCA_035517415.1 Thermoanaerobaculaceae bacterium | reverse complement strand
GGCCCCTGGCCCCCGGCCCCTGGCCCCGTTTCTCTCGGTGTGGAAGTCATGATTCGCGACGTGCTCGAGCCGCTGCTCGCCGGCGAGGCGCTGCCCTCCGCGACGATGGAGGCGTGCTTCGCGGCGCTGATGGCGGGGGAGTGGAGCGAGCCGGAGCAGGCGGCGTTCCTCGTCGCATTGCGCGCCAAGGGTGAGACGCCGGGCGAGGTCGCCGCCGCGGCGCGCGTGCTGCGCGGCTGCGCGATCCCGGTCGCGAGCCGGCGCGAGCCGCTGATCGACACCTGCGGCACCGGCGGCGACGGCGCGCACACGCTCAACATCTCCACCGGCGCCGCGCTCGTCGCCGCCGCCTGCGGCGTGGCGGTGGCCAAGCACGGCAACCGCTCGGTGTCGTCGCGCTGCGGCTCCGCCGACGTGCTCGAGGCGCTCGGCGTGCCGCTCGAGCTGCCGCCCGAGCGGCTCGGCGAGCTGCTCGACGCGCAGGGGTTCGCGTTCCTCTTCGCGCCGCGGCTGCACCCGGCGATGCGCGCGGTGATGCCGGTGCGGCGCGCGCTCGGCGTGCGCACGGTGTTCAACCTGCTCGGGCCGATCGCCAACCCGGCCGGGGTGCGCCGCCAGGTGGTGGGCGTCTACGGAGCCGCCGCCATGCGGCTGGTCGCCGGGGCGCTCGCCGAGCTCGGCGCGGAGCGCGCGTGGGTGGTGCACGGCGAGGACGGTCTCGACGAGCTCTCGGTGTGCGCCCCGACGCGGGTGCTCGACGTGCGCGGGGGAGACGCCACGGCGGAGCTGACGGTGGAGCCGGAGCGGCTCGGCATCCGGCGCGCGACGCGGGCCGAGATCGCCGGCGGCGACGCGGCGGAGAACGCGGCGCGCCTGCGCTCGATCCTGGCGGGCGCGGAGCGATCGCCCGCCGCCGACGCGGTGGCGCTCAACGCCGCCGCCGCGCTGGTCGTGGCGGGGGCCGTCGAGCAGCTCGGGGACGGGCTGCGCCGGGCGCAGACGTGCCTCGCCGAGGGCGCGGCGCTGCGCAAGCTCGAGGCCGTGGTCGCGGCGGCGAAGGGGATGCAGCCGTGAGCGGGCCGGAGCCAGACGTCCTGGTGCAGATCACCGACGCGGTGCGCGAGCGCCTCGCGCACGAGCCGCCGCCGGTCGGGCTCGAGCAGCGTGCGCGCGAGGCGGCGGGCGTGCGCCGCCGCGGCGGGCGCCGCAGCCTGCTCGCGGCGCTCGCGGCCCCCGGGGTGCGCGTGATCGCGGAGTGCAAGCGCCGCTCGCCGTCGGCGGGCTGGCTGCGCCAGCCGTTCGAGCCGCTCGAGCTGGTGCGCGCGTACGCCGCCGGCGGCGCCGCCGCGCTGTCGATCGTCACCGAGCCGCGCTTCTTCGCCGGCCAGGCGGGCTGGGTGCCGGTGGCGCGCCAGGTCGTCGCGCTGCCGGTGATGCAGAAGGACTTCCTGCTCGCGCCGAGCCAGCTCCACGAGGCCGTCATCCTCGGCGCCGACGCGGTGCTGCTGATCGCCCGCGTGCTGCCCGGCGGGCTGCTCGCCGAGATGCTGACGGTCGCCGAGGAGCTGGGTCTCGAGGTGCTGCTCGAGCTCCACGACGAGCGCGACCTCGAGCGCGCGCTCGAGCTGCGCGCCCCCCTGCTCGGCGTCAACTCGCGCGACCTGCGCACGTTCCGCGTCGACGCGGACGCCGCCGCGGCGCTCGCCGCGCGCGTGCCGCCCGACCGCGTCGTGGTGATCGAGAGCGGGATCGCGAGTCCCGACGACGTGCGGCGGATGCTCGGGCGCGGCCTGCGTCACTTCCTCGTCGGCGAGCACCTGCTGCGCGCCGCCGACCCGGCTGCGGCGCTCGCCGCGCTGGTGGCGTGCGGATGAGGACCGGGAACCGGGGTCCGGGATCCGGGGTGCGAGACGAACGCCGGGTGACGGTGAAGATCTGCGGCCTCACGCGCGAGGAGGACGCGCGCGCGGCGATCGCGGCCGGGGCCGACTACCTCGGGTTCGTGTTCTACCCGGCCTCGCGGCGCTGCCTGGCCGAGAGCGACGGCGACTGGATCCGGCGGTTGGACGGCGCGCGGAAGGTCGGCGTATTCCGCGACCAGGCGCCCGAGCTCGTCGGGCGGATGCGCGAGGCGGCGTCGCTCGACCTCGTCCAGCTCCACGGCGACGAGACGCCGGAGGCGTGCGAGGCGCTCGGCGGCGCCGGCGCGGTGATCAAGGCGGTGCCGGCGGCGCCCCGCCTCGACTGGGGGCGGGTCGCCGCATACGCCGCGGTGGCGCGCGTGCTGTTCGACACCGGCTCGCCGACCGGTGGCGGGACCGGCAGGCGGTTCGACTGGGCCTGGCTCGACGGCCGGCCGCCGGGGCTGGCGTTCTGGGTCGCCGGCGGGCTCGCGCCGGGGAATGTCGGCGAGGCGGTGCGCGCGCTGGGTCCCGCCGGCGTCGACGTGGCGAGCGGGGTCGAGGCGGCGGTCGGCCGCAAGGACCCTGCTAAGATTCGGGCCTTCATCGCTGCCGTGCGCGCGGTCGAGCGGTCGTGAGCCGGGCCGCGGCGTCGCGCTCCCGGCAACGGGGAAGCCCGCATCGGCGGGTTGAGGGAGGTCCGGCAAGGCGATGAAGCCGCTGCCCGACAAACGCGGGTATTTCGGCCCCTACGGCGGGCGCTTCGTCCCCGAGACGCTGATGGCGCCGCTCGAGCAGCTCGAGCGCGCCTGGCACGACGCCTCGCGCGACCGCGCCTTCCGCCGCGAGCTGCAGCGCCTGCTCGCGACCTACTGCGGCCGCCCCACGCCGCTCTCGTTCGCCGCGCGCCTCACCGAGCAGCTCGGCGGCGCGTCGATCTACCTCAAGCGCGAGGACCTCTGCCACACCGGCGCGCACAAGATCAACAACGCGATCGGGCAGTGCCTGCTCGCCCGCCGCATGGGCAAGGCGCGCGTCATCGCCGAGACCGGCGCCGGCCAGCACGGCGTCGCGGTCGCCACCGCGGCGGCGCTGCTCGGGCTCAAGTGCCGCGTCTACATGGGCACCGAGGACGAGCGGCGCCAGGCGCTCAACGTCTACCGCATGAAGCTGCTCGGCGCCGAGGTGGTCGGCGTCGACGCCGGCGCGCGCACGCTCAAGGACGCGATCAACGAGTCGCTGCGCGACTGGGTGACGAACGTCGCGACGACACACTACGTGCTCGGCTCGGTGCTCGGGCCGCACCCGTACCCGGCGATGGTGCGCGACTTCCAGGCGGTGATCGGCAGCGAGGCGCTGCTGCAGATCCGCGAGGCGCACCGCCGGCTGCCGCGCCTCGTCGTCGCCTGCGTCGGCGGCGGCTCCAACGCCGCCGGGATCTTCTCCGCGTTCGTGCCGTACCGCGACGTCGAGCTCGTCGGCGTCGAGGCGGGCGGGCGCGGCACCGGCCTCGGCGAGCACGCCGCGCGCTTCGCCGGCGGGTCGCCCGGCGTGCTGCACGGCACGCGCACCTACGTCCTCCAGGACCACGACGGGAAGGTGGCCGCGACGCACTCGGTCTCGGCCGGCCTCGACTACCCGGCGGTCGGCCCGGAGCACGCGCACTGGCACGACACCCGGCGCGTCAGCTACGTCCGCGTCTCCGACGTCGAGGCGCTGGCCGCGTTCCACACCCTGGGCGAGCTTGAGGGCATCCTGCCCGCGCTCGAGACCGCCCACGCCCTGGCCTACGTGACCCACGTCGCGGGGCGGATGCGGGCGGGCGAGGCGATCCTCGTCAACCTCTCCGGCCGCGGCGACAAGGACGTGACCGAGGTCGCGCGGGTGGAGGGGGTGCGGCTGTGAACCGGCGCCTGGAGCGTGCCTTCGCGCGCGCGGCCCGGGCTCGGCGCGCCGCGTTCGTGCCGTACATCACCGCCGGCGACCCGAACCCGGGCCGCACCGTCGTGCTCGCCCGCTGCCTCGAGCGGGCCGGCGCCGACGTCCTCGAGCTCGGCGTCCCGTTCACCGACCCGATCGCCGACGGCCCGACCAACCAGCGCGCCGCCGAGCGCGCGCTCGCCCGCGGCACGACGCTCACCGGCGTGCTCCAGCTCGTGCGCGAGCTGCGTTACTCCTGCGACCTGCCGCTCGTGCTGTTCACCTACTTCAACCCGGTCCACGCCTACGGCCTGTCGCGCTTCGCGGTCGACGCGGCCGCGGCGGGCGTCGACGGCGTGCTGTTCACCGACGTGCCGGCGGAGGAGGCGGCGGCGCCGCGCGAGGCGTTGCGGCGGGTCGGGATCGACCTCGTGCCGCTGCTCGCGCCGACCTCGACGCGCGACCGCGTCAAGGCGGTGCGCAAGCTCGCCGGCAGCTTCGTCTACTTCGTCTCGCGCGCCGGCGTGACCGGCGTCCAGGACCGGCTCCAGGATGCGCTCGAGGAGCAGGTGCGGTCGGTGCGCCGGCTGGTCAGGACCCGGGTCGCGGTCGGCTTCGGGGTCTCCACGCCGGAGCAGGTGCAGCGCGTGGCGCGCTTCGCCGACGGCGTGGTGGTGGGATCCGCGCTGGTCGAGCGGATCGGCGAGCTCGGCGACCGCGCGGAGCTGCCGGGCGAGATCGAGTCGTTCGCGAGGACGCTCGCCCTGGCGACCCGCCGCAAGTAGAGGTGCCAGGCACGGACTTGCCGCGCAGGTCCGTGCCTGGGACCTAGCGCAGGCGGGCGGCGAGCGCGCGGATCAGGTCGCCCACCTGGAACGGCTTCTGGAAGAACAGCACGCCGCGGTCCTGCAGGTTGGTGAAGCGCTGCGTGTCGGTGTAGCCGCTGGCGAGCACGGCGACGAGCTGCGGGCGGATGGCGAGGAGCTCGCCGAGGAGCGTGCAGCCGTCGATCCCGGGCAGGCCGAAGTCGGCGACGGCGACGTCGAACGGCGGCGAGGAGTCGGCGAACCGGACGAGCGCCTCCTCGCCCGAATCGCAGGCCGCGACCTCGGCGCCGGCCTCGCGCAGGAGGAACGCGATGCCGTCGCGGATCGGCTCCTCGTCGTCGACGACGAGGATGCGGCGGCCGTCCAGTCGCCCCGGCGCAAGAGAGGCCGGCGGCGCCGGCTCGGCCGTGTGGAGCGGGGCGACGATCGGCAGCGAGATCGTGAACGTGGTGCCCTGGCCCTCGCCGGCGGAGCCGACGCTGATGCTGCCGGCCGCCTCGGTGACCAGGCGGTGGACGAGCGGGAGCCCGAGGCCGGTCCCGCCGCCGGCCGCCTTGGTGGTGAAGAACGGGTCGAAGATCCTGGCGAGGTCGGCGGCGCGGATGCCGACCCCGGTGTCGGCGACGACGACGACCGCGACCGGCCCGTCGGCGGTCTCCTCGCGGCGCGCCGCGAACGACAGGCTGCCGCCGTCGGGCATGGCGTCGCGGGAGTTGGTGGCGAGGTTGAGGAACACCGAGTCGAGCGCCCCGGCCTCCAGGCCGACCCAGCCGACGTCGCCGCGGACCTCGAGCGAGACGTGGATGTTCTTCGGCAGCGAGCTGCGCAGCACGGCGACGATCTCGCGCAGCGCCTTGGCGAGCTGGCAGCGGCCGACGAAGCCGGCCTGCTGGCGGGAGAGGGCGAGCATGCGGCGGGTCAGCTCGCCGGCGCGCTCGACCGCGGCGGTGATCAGCTCGAGCGCCTCGGGGTCGGAGCTGGCCGCGTGACGGAGCCGCTCGACCGCTGGCCCCATCCCCATCAGGATGTTGTTGAACTCGTGGGCGACGCCGCCCGCGAGCGTGCCGAGGCTCTCGAGCCGGGCCTGCTGCGCCGCGCGCTCCGAGAGCACCCGCTGCTGCGTGACGTCGCGCAGCGTGTGGAGGAAGAGGTCCGGGTCCCCCGCCACTCGCTGCACCATGCACTGCAGCCAGCGAGCGTCGCCCGGCCGCTCCGAGAACACCGTCGCGCGTCCCTCGCCGGTCTCGCGCGCCTGGTGCAGGGCGCACCGCTCCTCGCCGAGGTCGCTGCCGGCGATGCAGCAGGGCTCGAAGCCGTGATCCTGGCGCCTCGGCGCGCGGTGGAGCATCCCGGTGTAGGCCTGGTTGCAGCGCAGGATCTTGCCGCTCGCGTCGATCATGGCGACACCGTCGCGCTGGGCGTTGAAGACGATCTCGAGGTCCCGTCGCGCCGCCTCCGCCGCCACGAAGAGCTGCGCCGCCTCGGCGATGATGGCGATGGCGTCGCCGAACTCCTGGAGCAGTTCGGTGTCCTCGGCCTTCCAGGTGGGGAGCGAGCGGCAGAAGTCGAGCCCGACGAGCCAGAGCGAGTCGTCGCCGGTGGCGCGGGAGAGCACCTTCGCGCAGGCCTCGACGTGGTAGCGGCGCAGCAGCTCCCTCGCCTCGGGAGGCAGCTCGGGAAACGGAGCGACGAACAGGAGCGGCTTGCCCGCAGCCCGCAGCGCGGCGAACTGGGGGTCGAACGCTTCCAAGGGCACGAGCTCGCCGGTGATGCTCGCGCCCGGGAACGCGGGGTCGCAGGCCTCGGTGAGGTGCTGCTCGTGTCGCGCCAGGTCGGTGTGGACGATCCAGGCGCGCTCGGCGGCGAAGGTGCGGCGGGCGAGCTCGGCGAGCCGCGACAGCCGGTCCGCGATCGAGATGCGGGCGTCGGCGCCGATCGCAAGGACCTGCCGGATCAGAGCGTGGGCTCGGTTCCGGCCGCCGTTGGCTTCCATGGCCGGATTATAGGCCGAGCATTCCCGCTCTCCGCCGGAGGGTATACTCGGGCCCTGTCCTCTGGGCGGTCGGAGGTTTCGCATGGCGAAGGTGCCCCGCTCGCGCAAGGGCGCGGAGACGACCCACGGCGAAGGCGTGACGGTCCCGGCGTTCCGCCCCTTCGCCGCGCTCGAGCCCGGCCGCGACCTCGACCTCGGCGGCGAGCTGGAGTTCCGCGGCGTGATCCGCGAGGGCCAGTGGAGCTGCGTGCTCAAGGCGCTGCACCGCCCGAGCGGGACGCTGCGGGCGGTCAAGGTGGTGCGGCCGGAGCTGGTCGAGGCGGAGGAGCAGCAGCGCGCCTACCGCGCCGAGGCCGAGCGCGCCGCGGCGCTCTCCGGCGGAGTGATCGTCCGCCTCCTCGGCGTCGGCGTGCTCGACGCGGCCACGGCCGAGCGCACGCGCTGGTGGGCGACGAGCGCGGAGTGGGTGGAGGGCAAGAGCCTGCGCGAGCTGCTCGCCCCGGTGCGCGAGCCGCGCACGCTGTCGCTCGGCGGGCTGGCGGAAAGGGCGGCCGCCGAGGCGCCGCCGCCCGCGCCCGGCCTGATGGCGGAGCAGGCGTTCGCGTTCGCCGAGAAGGCGGCCGCCGGCGTCGCCGAGCTGCACCGCGCCGGTCTCACCCACCTCGACCTCCGCCCCGAGCACCTGCTGTCGACGCGGCGCGGCTCGCTCCGCGTGATCGGGCACGGGCTCCCGGTCGAGCTGCGGCGGCGCGGCGACGAGGTGCTCGGAATCGCCTGGCGCAGCTCCCCCTACGCGCCGAGCGAGCTGGCGCTCGGCGAGTGGGACCGGCTCGGCCCGGCCGCCGACGTCTACCAGCTCGCGGTCGTCACCTACGAGCTGTTCGCCGGCGTGCCGTGCTCGCCCTGGGTCGGCTACGAGGAGCTGTGCGAGACCACCGACTTCCTCTCGCCCGACCTCGACGAGCTGATCCACGACTGCCTCGGCCCGCCCGACCGGCGGCCCGCCGACGCGGTCGTCTTCCTCGGCCGGCTGCGCGCCGCGGCGCGGGGGTTCGAGGACAACCGCCACCACGAGCGGCGGCGCCCCGAGCGCAAGGCGCGGGAGATCTGGGCCCGCGCCCGGGCGCTGGCGGGCCGCGACGACGCGCCGTGGGCCTACGTCGTCGGGCTGTGCAGCCGCCTGATCGAGGAGAAGCCCCACCTGCTGCCGTTCGGCAAGATCCCCGCCGCCGAGGTCCGCGCGCTGCTCGAGTCGGCGCAGGGGAGGCTCAAGCAGGCGCGCCGCGCCCACCTCGACGCGCTGGTCAAGGCGCGGGCGTGGAGCGCGGCGGGCGCGCTGGTGGAGCGCTGGCGCGGCGACGTGCCGGCGAGCGAGGCTGACGCGCTGCGCATCATGGTCGATCTCGCCCAGCTCGCGGAGGAACAGCGCGACTCGCGGAGCCAGGCCGCCGCGTATCACCGCGTCGTCGAGGTGCTCAAGGAGCCGCAGATCGACCCCGCCCAGCGCGAGCAGGCGAGCGAGGCGCTCGAGGAGCTCATGCAGGCGCCGCCGCCGGCACCGGTCCCGCTGCCGGTACCGGTCGTCACCGACCTCGGCGCGCTGCCGCCGCACGAGCGCTGGCGCGTCGAGGTCGACGGCGAGACGACGCTGTGGCGGGTGGTGGTCGGGCCCGCGCTGCGCCTCGGGCGCGGCTCCTGGGACGAGTTCGGCAACCACGTCGACCTCCGCCCGACTCGGCGCGAGGCGGCGGAGAGCTCGATCACGCTCGCGCTGGCGCAGCGCATCAGCCGTGCCGGGCACCTCGAGCTCCGCGTCGCGCCGGAGTCGCTCGAGGCGTTCTGCCTCGGCACCCACGGCGCGGTGGTCGACGGCCGCCTGCTGCGGCGCGGCGAGCGGGCCGCGCTCGCGGACGAGGGCGCCTTCAACCTCGCCGAGGGCGCGGCGGCGGGGACGTACCGGCAGTGGCGCGGCGGCGACGGCGTCGTGACGGCGGTGTCGCTGACGATGACCGGCGGCGTCGGGACCGGGCGGCGCGTCGCATGGGTGCTGGGCACGCTCCCGCTCGAGATGCTCGACGAGACCGGGGCGGGCGGCGCGCTGGCGATCCCGACCCCGGCGGGGTGGTTCGTCGAGTCGGGCGGTCCGGGGGTGCGGCTCGGCGCGCGCGCGCTCGCCGCCGGCGAGCGGGTCGAGTGGCCGGAGTCGGCGGCGCTGCGCCTGTCGCAGGGCTGCCGCGTCGTCCGCGCGTGAAGCGGCAGGCGCCGCCGTCCGTTCCGGCCTGGCTCCGCTCGACCCGAGCCGCCGGGACGCGATGCCTGCCGCGAGCGCGCTGTGCCAGACTACAAACATGGGACGGCACGCGCTCGTCATCCTCCTCGTGCTCGGCCAGCTCACGCTCGCGACCTCCGGCTGCGTCACGGTGCAGACCTCGGACACGAGGGCCGCGAGCGGACCCGGAGGCGGGGTGGCGGTCGAGGTGTTCCCGGACGACGCCGCGCGCAAGGCGGCACGGCCCGGCCCGGCCGGCGTGCTCGGGGAGCTGGAGCGGAACGAGCAGGGCGCGTGGGTGCCGGTGTTCCGCTCGCTCAACCCGGCGTGGACGGTGGCTCGGCTGCCGCCGGGTGCCTATCGCATCCGCTTCCCGGCCCGCCTCGACGACGCCGGCAACGT
>DATIYW010000300.1:0-10237 GCA_035517415.1 Thermoanaerobaculaceae bacterium | reverse complement strand
TCGACCGTGCTCTTCATCGCCACCGCCAACGTCACCGAGACGATCCACCCGGCGTTCCTCGACCGCATGGAGGTGATCACGCTGTCGGGCTACACCGAGGAGGAGAAGCTCCACATCGCGCGGCGGCACCTGATCCCGAAGCAGCTGCGCGAGAACGGCCTCACCGCCAGCCAGGTGCGCTTCCTCGACCCCGGGCTGCGCTTCGTCATCAACCGCTACACCCGCGAGGCCGGCCTGCGCAACCTCGAGCGCGAGATCGGCTCGATCTGCCGCAAGGTCGCGGTGCGGGTGGCGGACGGCCAGACCGCACGCGTCACCGTCACCCCGCGCGCGGTCGAGCGCTTCCTCGGGCTGGTCAAGTTCCTGCCCGAGGAGCGGCTCGGCGAGGACCGGGTCGGGGTGGCGACCGGGCTCGCCTGGACGCCGGTCGGCGGCGACATCCTCCACGTCGAGGTGCTCGCCCACCCCGGCAAGGGCGAGCTGCGCCTGACCGGCCACCTCGGCGAGGTGATGAAGGAGTCGGCGCAGGCCGCGCTCTCCTACCTGCGCGCCAACGCCGGGTCGTTCGGCATTGCCGCCAGCTTCTTCGACGAGCACTCGTTCCACGTCCACGTCCCGGCCGGCGCGATCCCCAAGGACGGCCCGTCGGCGGGCGTGACGCTGCTCGCCGCCCTCGCCTCCGCCGCGAGCGGCAGGCCGGTGCGGCGCGATCTCGCCATGACCGGCGAGATCACGCTCCGCGGCGAGGTCCTCCCGGTCGGCGGGATCAAGGAGAAGGTACTCGCCGCGCTGCGCGCCGGGATCAACGACGTCTGCCTGCCGCGCGAGAACCAGCGCGACCTCGCCGAGCTGCCGGCGTCGGCGCGCGGGGCGCTGCGGCCGCACCTGCTCGCAACCGGCGAGGAGGCGCTGAAGATCGCGTTGCTGGAGGCGCAGCCGGCGCCGGCCGGGCGCTCGTGAAGGAGCTCCTCGATCGGGTGCGGGCACGCCTCGGCGGTGCCGTCGGCGTCAACGAGCCGCCCGCGCGGCTGGCGGCGGCGTGGGCGCTCGGGATCGGCCTCGGCCTCTCGCCGCTGATCGGCCTGCACACGGCGATCGCCCTGCTGCTCGCGGTCGCGTTCCGGCTCAACAAGGTCGACGTCCTGATCGGCACCCTGATCGCGAACCCCTGGACGCTCACCGTCTACTTCCCCGCCGCGGTGTTCCTCGGGCGCTGGATCACCGGCGTGCGGATCCCGCACATGGAGCTGCCGCCCCCAAGTCGGATGCTCCAGCTCGCGCTCTGGCGCAGCAACGCCTACTGGGTCCGCTGCATCCTGATCGCCTGGGGGGTCGGCGCGACCGTCTGCGCGCTCGTGGCGGGGGTCGGCACCTACTTCATCCTGCGCCGGGCGATCGAGCACCACCGCCTACGGCTCGCGGCGGCGCGCGAGCGCCTCGGGGCCGACGGCGCCGACGCGGGCGCGCGCGCGGAGCCCACCGATCCGTGACGCGGCCCGGCGGGTCGTCGTTGCGGCTCTCGCTGCCCCCTTAGCCTGCCGTCGCGGCGCGGCGGAAGTACTCGATCGTGCGCCTCAGCCCTTCCTCGAGCGGGATGCGCGGCTCCCAGCCGAGGTAGGCGCGCGCCACCGTGATGTCGGGCTGCCGCACCTTGGGGTCGTCGACCGGCAGCGGCCGGTGCTCGATCGGGATCGTCGCGCCGGTGAGCCGGCGGATCGCCTCGGCGAACTGCAGCACGGTCATCTCCGCCGGGTTGCCGACGTTGACCGGGTCGGGGATCTCCGAGAACAGCACGCGGATGATGCCCTCCACCTCGTCGTCGACGTAGCAGAACGAGCGGGTCTGGGCGCCGTCGCCGAACACCGTGAGCGGCTCGCCGGCGAGCGCCTGGCCGATGAACGCCGGCACCACGCGCCCGTCGCGGGCCCGCATGCGCGGCCCGTAGGTGTTGAAGATGCGGACGATCCGCGTCGAGACGCGGTGGTAGCGCTGGTACGCCATCGTCATCGCCTCGGAGAACCGCTTCGCCTCGTCGTAGACGCCGCGCGGGCCGACCGGGTTGACGTTTCCCCAGTAGCTCTCCGGCTGCGGGTGGACGAGTGGGTCGCCGTAGACCTCGGAGGTCGAGGCGAGGAGGAAGCGCGCCCCCTTCGCCTTGGCCAGGCCGAGCGCCTTGTGGGTGCCGAGCGAGCCCACCTTGAGCGTCTGGATCGGCAGCTCGAGGTAGTCGATCGGCGAGGCCGGCGAGGCGAAGTGGAGCACGAAGTCGACGCGACCGGCGACGTGGATGTAGTTCGTCACGTCGTAGTTCTCGAACGCGAAGCCGCGCACGCCGAAGAGGTGCTCGATATTCGCCAGGCTGCCGGTGAGGAGGTTGTCGATGCAGACCACCTCCATGCCGTCACCGAGCAGCCGGTCGCACAGATGTGAGCCGAGGAAACCCGCACCGCCCGTCACGACCGCCCGCGCACGCGCCATCGCATTCCTCCGTCGGGCATTATGCATCGGCCGACGCCGCAGCGCGGCGCTTGCATTCGCTCCCGCCGGCCGCCAAAATGAATGAGCGTTCATTCGGAACGCCGGACCGGCCGGTCCGAAAGGGGGGACCCGGTGGGATTCAAAGCCGACATGCGCGACCTCAAGTTCCAGCTCTTCCACTGGTTGCCGACGGCCAAGCTGTTCGCCCACGAGCACTTCTCGCAGTGGGCGGCGGGCGACGTGGAGATGGTCCTCGACGAGGCGCTCAAGCTCGCCGAGGAGCAGCTCGCGCCGGCCAACCACGACGGCGACCGGGTCGGCGTTCGGCTGTGCAACGGCAAGGTCCTCATGCCTCCGTCGTACCACCCGGTCTACGCGAAGATCCGCGAGGGCGGCTGGATCGGCTGCATCAACTCGCCCGAGTTCGGCGGCATGGGCCTGCCCCACGTCGTCGGGACCGCGATCAACGAACTGTTCTTCGGCGCCAACATGTCGCTCTCGCTGACCGCGCTGCTCACCCGCGGCGCCTCCTACCTGATCGAGCTGCACGGCACCGACGAGATGCGCGCGCTCTTCTGCGAGCGCATGTACGCCGGGGTGTGGGCGGGGACGATGTGCCTCACCGAGCCGCGGGCCGGCTCCGACGTCGGCGCCTCCACGACCCGCGCGGTCAAGCAGTCCAACGGCCGTTACCTCCTCCAGGGCGAGAAGATCTTCATCACCTCCGGCGACCAGGACCTGACCGAGAATGTGGTCCACGCCGTCCTCGCGCGTGTCCCCGGCGCGGCCGAGGGCACCTCCGGCCTGTCGCTTTTCATCGTGCCGAAGGTCCGCGTCAACCCCGACGGGACGCTCGGCGAGCCCAACGACGTGGTGTGCTCGCGGATCGAGGAGAAGCTCGGCATCCACGGCTCGCCCACCTGCGCGATGGTGTTCGGCGGCAACGGCGGCTGCGAGGGGTTCCTGCTCGGCGAAGAGGGCCACGGCATGCGGCTGATGTTCCAGATGATGAACCCGGCGCGGATCGAGGTCGGGCTCCAGGGCGAGGCGCTCGCCGCCGCCTCGCTGCAGGCGGCGCTCGACTACGCCCGCACCCGCCTGCAGAGCCGGCACTGGACCAAGCTGCGCGACCACGACGCGCCGCAGGTGCCGATCATCGAGCACCCCGACGTGCGTCGGATGCTCTTCACCGCCGAGGCCTACGTGCAGGCGATGCGCGCGCTGCTGCTGCAGACCTCGTACTTCGTCGACATGACGCACGTCACCGAGGGCGCGGAGCAGGAGCGCTTCCAGTCCTACGTCGAGGTGCTGACCCCGATCTGCAAGGCGTGGGCCTCCGACTGGGGGTTCCGCGTCACCGAGTGGTGCCTGCAGGTGTACGGCGGCTACGGTTACACCGCCGACTATCCGGCCGAGCAGTACCTCCGCGACGCCAAGATCGCCTCGATCTACGAGGGCACCAACGGGATCCAGGCGCTCGACCTGGTCGCGCGCAAGCTCTCCGCCAAGGGCGGCAAGCCGATCCGCGAGCTGCTCGGCATGGCCGAGGCGACGTTCAAGAAGCTGCGCAACGACCCGCAGATGATGGAGCCCGCGTGGATGCTCGGCGCCGCGCTCAAGCAGATCGAGGACATCTCCAAGGGCCTCGGCAAGCGCGCCGACGCGGCGCTGGTCGTGCTGCTCAACTCCGTCCCCTTCCTCGACATGATCGGCGACGTGCTGGGCGCCCACTTCCTCCTCGACCAGGCGGTGATCGCGCGCACCCGGCTGCGCGAGATCCTCGCCGAGGGCGGGATCGACGCCGGCGATGCGCAGGCGGTGCGGGCGTACGTCGCCGAGCGGCCGGACGCGGCGTTCCTGCACAACAAGGTGCAGGCCGCGATCCACTTCGCCTACCGCGTCCTGCCGCAGGTCACCGCCCTCGCCGTGGCGATCCGCGCCGGCGAGATGGGTCCGATCGAGGCGGTCCTCTAGACCCGGCCCGCCGACCCGCGCGGCGCCTTGCCCCGACGCCCGACGTCCGCGCAGCTCGGCGCGTGCGGTAGCCGGTTATGAGTGTTCGCAGATCGGACAGTCGCCTCTCGGGCCGCCAGCGGCCGGTTCAATCGACTGTGAGTAAATAACTTCGCGCCCAAGGCGCGATGCTCACCGCACCCGGGTGGGCGGAATCCGGACACTCGGGCACGGCATCCGCGTCCCACCGCCAACTCGTAATATCATTGCAGCCACAGAATTAGACATTGGCGCCGGACTGGCACGGAGTTGGCTCTGCATCACTGCGGAGGTGCATCGGGCATGAGGAGAGTTGGCGTGCTGGCCATGACCCTCGCAGTCGCGTCGTCGGCGGTCGCGGGACCCCGGCATTCCGGACAGGCGCGAGTCACGGTGCTCATCCCCAAGGTCATGGCCGCCTCGGCGGTCGAACCGGTCCAGCCGCGGCCGGCGAGCGCATCTCTCTCGTCCGCGATCGCCCACCGCGATGTCGCCGCGACCGTGATCGACCTGCAGGGGGTCGCGCCCTTCCAGGTCTACGCCGCGCTTGCCGCCACGGACCGGGCGCCCGATGGTCTCGTCACCCTGGCCGGGGTTGCGGGTGGAAGCTTGGCGCTCGCCGCGCTTGCCTCCGGACCCCAGCCACTGGCACAGGGCGTGCGCGCGGCTCACCTCGAGGTCAGCTGTTCCTCCGCTCGCCTCGCCCAGGCCGATGCGCCGGTCGAGGTGGTCGTCACCAGCATCGCCGACTTCTGAACCGCCTTCGCCGCCTCACTTCGCCACGACCCGCACGGTGTCCCGCGCGCTCGCTCCGGCGCCGTCGCTGACGGTGAGCGTCGCCATGAACGTGCCGCGGCTGCGGTAGACGTGGCGGGCGCTCGAACCGCTCGCCTTCGCGCTGCCGTCGCCGAAGTCCCACTGGTATGCGTAGGGCGCCGCACCTCCCGCCGCCGAGCCGGTGAAGTCGACGGTGAGTGGCGCCGGGCCTGACGAGGGCTTCGCGGCCGCGTTCGCCGCCAGCGGTTCGCGCACCGTGACCGCCACCTGCGCGCTCGCCCGGTTCGGGGGCCGCTCGCTGTCGGTCACGACGACCTTCGCGGTGTAGCTTCCGGCCGCGAAGTAGAGGTGGGACGCCAGCGCGCCCGACGCCGTGCCGCCGTCGCCGAAGGTCCACGAGTAGGCGTACGGGGCCGCTCCACCGGCGGCCGCGGCGCGGAAGCTGACCCAGAGCGGCCGGATGCCCGCGGTCGGCTTCGCGCTGGCATCGACCGTGAGGGCGTTGCCGACCGAGATCGTCGCCGCGACGCTGTCGGTCGTGCACGAGCCGCTCGTCACGCGGACCCAGTAGCTCGCCGTGGTCGTGAGGTTCTGGACCGTGAGCGACGCGCCGGCCGCGCCGGCGACCGGCGCCGAGGTATCCCCGCCGAGCCCGCGGTACCACTGGTAGCCGAGCGAGCCGCCGCCCGATGCCGCGACCGACAGCGTCGCCGACCCTCCCGCCGGCACGGACTGGCTCTGCGGCTGGGCGGTGATCACCGGCGCCGTCGGAACCGCCACGGCGCTCGAGGCGGAAGTGGCGGCGCAGCCCGCGCCGTCTCGAACCGTGACCGAGTAGGCGCCGCTCGCGCTCGCCCGGTAGGTCTGCGAGGTGGCGCCCGCGATCGGCGCCCCGCCGAGGTTCCACTGGTAGGCCGCGTAGCTTCCGGTCGAGAGCGTCACCCAGCCGCAGCCGGCGTCGCCGGTGGCAACGGACGGGGCGGCGGGGCCGTCGAGGATCGTCACCTGGAACGGCTGCGAGACGCCGGTGCAGCCCTCTGCATCGGCGACGCGGACCGCGTAGCCGCCGGAGGACGTGACCACCAGGGTTCCGGACGTCGCGCCGGGGATGTCGGCGCCGTCCTTCTGCCACTGGTACGCCGCGTAGCTGCCGGTCGAGAGCGTGACGCCGGTGGCGGCGCAGCCAACGGGCTCGCCGGCGATCGTCGGCGCGAGCGGCGCGGCGCATGCGGTCGCACTCACCTCGACGTCGTCGAGCTGCCACCACCAGTGGCCGCCCCCGCCGACGAATCGGAAGCGGACCTCGAGGCCGGGCGAGCCGGCGTAGCTCGAGAGGTCCACCGTCTGCTGGAGCGGCCCGCGCTGCGAATCGGCTCCGAACGCCGCCAGCTGCGTCCACGAGCCGCCGCCGTCGGCGCTGACCTCGACGGTCGCGGCGTCCCCGCCGAACGTGCCGGCGAAGAAGTCGTGCTTGAAGGTGAGCGTCGCGGCCGTCGCGTTCGCCGGGAGGGCGAAGACCGGTGTGGTCAGGGCGGTGTCGATGGCTCCCTCGCAGTCGGCGCTGTCCACCCCGGCATAGGCGCCGCTCCCGCCGGTGTAGTTCGGATAGGCGGCGAGATCGGGCGCGCCCCAGGCGCCGCAGCCGTTGCCCGTCATGCTCCATCCTGGAGGCGGCCAGATGGTGAAGCTCTCCGACAGCACCACGGACTGGGCGCGGGAGGCCGGCGCCAGCGTGACTGCCGCCACCGTCAGCGCGAGCGCGAAAGCGGTTCGTCTCATCGCCGTCCTCCTCTCAGTGCGACACCACGGCGCCGATGTCGTAGTTGGAGTTGGTGCACGCGGGGTAGCCGGAGAGGCCGAGGTTGGTCCCGGTGCAGATCGCCGGGCTCCCGGTGTTGAGCTTGAAATAGGTGGCTTGCGTCGGGTCGCTGGTCTGGACGAAGTTCGGCGCCGCGCTGATGCCGTGCGCGCCGGCTGCGACCGTGCCGTGGAAGGCGTAGTTGGCCTTGTTGTTCCAGACGTCGTCGTAGTCCGAGCCGACCAGGTTCGCGGAGGCCTGGCTGTCCGCACCCCAGCCGACGCCGTTGTTCGTGAGGATGTTGTTGCGCGAGGTGATGGCGGCGGCCGGCGACTCCGCGAAGAGGCCGAGGTAGTCGTTGGTGTCGACGGTGTTGTTGTAGACGCGAGCCGCGTTCGCGGGATGGGAGAGGTGGATGCCGATGTAGGAGCCCTGCACGACGTTGCGCTGGATCACGAGGCCGGTCGAGCCGTACGAGAAGATCCCGGGCGAGCCCTTGTGGCGCCGGATCCGGTTGCCGTCCAGGAGCACGCTCGTGCCACGGTAATCGTAGATCCCGTAAAACGTCGAGTTGTTGGCGCCGTCGCTGCGGTTGTTGAGGACGCTCGCGTTGACGCTGGTGTCGAGCACGATGCCGTAGCCGCCGCTCGGCACGCCGATCACGTTGTTGGAGAAGACGATCCCGGCTGCGTTCGGGTCGCTGTAGAGTCCCACCTGGGTGTTGGCGATCTGGAAGCTGTCGACGGTGACGTAGTTGGCGCCCGCGCCCGAGCCGCTCCCGCCGATCTCGAAGCCGACGTCGCTGGCCGGGTTCGTGCCTTGCACCAACGGCAGCGTCGTTCCGTTGGCGAGGCCCTGGAACAGGCTCGGGCAGCCGGCCGTGCCCGCCTTGGCCGCGCCCGCGAGGGTGATGTTCGCAGCGTACGGGATGGTCTGGCTGTTGCCGACGTCGACGTAGGCGGCCCCGCTCGCCCCCATCATGCTCGCCGCCTTGACGATCGACGCATAGGGATGGCCCCGCTCGCCGGGATGCGAGGTCACGCCGGCGCCCCAGTTGTCGTTGCCGGTCGCGTTGTTCACCGAGTAGCCGAGCGTCACCGTCCACTGCAGCAGGTCGATGCCGAGCACGCGGCTCCCGCTCCCGGTCGAGTAGTACTGCACGATCATGTGGCCGGTCGCGTCGACGTACGGCTCGAAGTCGGTGGTGAACGAACGCGTCACGGTGCTGTTGGACGTGCTCGGCGTGACGGTCGCGATCGTGTCCCACGCGCTCGTCCCGACGTTCCAGAGGTTGACCTTGACCTGGTCCCCGCTCGCGCCGTAGTTGACGTTGAAGTCGGTGCGGAAGTCGATCTGCCGCACCGGCCCGGGCAGGGCGACCGAGGTCAGCCGCGCGTCGATCACGTGGTTGGCGCCGTTGTTGCCGGTCACCGGCACGATCGACTGGTTCTGCGAGGCGATCGGCGCGTGGCCGGTCCAGTTGCCGGTCGTCTGCCCGACGCTCTGGCCGGTGAGCGTGAACGTGAACGGAAAAAGCGTGGTGGCGTACGTGCCGGCGGGCGAGGTCGCGCTGACGCGGAGCGAGTTGGCGGTGGTGCTCGTGCCGTCCGTGATCGTCGCGTTGGTCTGGATCGAGAAGCTGCCGGCGGTCACCGCCGTCGGCTGCACGATCGCCACGGTTCCCGAGTTCCACGGGCTCGCGGAGGAGAACAGTGCGACGTTGGTCCAGCCTGCCGGAATGGTCATCGTGAGGGTGAGCGGCTGGTCGATCGAGCTCTGCGCCCGCTGGCCGCTGGTCTCGCGGACACGGATCGAGAACGTCGTCGCGGTGCCGGGCGCGGCGACGGTCGGACCGACCGTCTGCGTCGCGTAGGTTCCGCCGCCCGCCGTGTCGAAGCCGACCACGGCGTTGGAGGAGTACGGCGCGCTGTCCTCCGACCCCTCCATCGCGATCGTGAAGCCGGGCGCCGAGAACGTCCCACTCCCCGTCGTCGCCTGCGCGGTCACCGTGGTTGTGAGCGATGTCGCGGTCGGCGGCACATCGGAGACGATGAACTGTTGCGCGGAGTGAGCGGCGACGGTGACGTTCCCTGACCTGCGCAGGTCCGTCGTGCTGCTCCGCGCCCATCCGTTGCCCGGCTGCACGCTCGTCGGGTTGTTGGAGAAGACCGCCACCGTCGAGATGAAGTCGAACTGCGAGACGGTGATGGCCGCGTCCGTCGGGTTGACGAAGACGGCGCCGTAGAAGATCGGACCGTTGGTCGCCAGCCCGGTCTCGCAGTCGGTCGAGAACATCGTAAGCACCGACGGCCCCGCGGCCGCGGAGGCGCCGCCCGCGACGCCGACCTGGAAGTAGCTCCCGTCGAGCGTGCCGGCGGAGGTGAGCAGCGTCCCAGCGACCGGCAGGCCGGCGGCCATGTTCACCGTCGAGCCGCCGCCACCGATGGCCTGCACCCGGCAGGTCTGCGCCCGGGCCACCGATCCCACCCACGGCCCGGCGATGACCACCGCGACGATCAGGAACCCCTTCAGCCCTCGCATCTCACCACCTCCTATGGGCGGGCTCCAGCACACACCCCCGCGCCATGAATTACTCTCCGGCCTCTGCCGCCGCGCCGCCCACTGGCGTCCGCCATGCCGGGCGCACGACGGTCGTCGGGTTGACCGCCGGTGCCGGGCGTGCCGTCACGGCGAGCGACGCGGTGTAGGCGCCCTGGATCTCGCCGCCCGCGACGGCGAGACCGAGCTCGACGTCGACATCCGTACCTGCGTCGCCGGTCGCCGCACCGCTCGCGATCGTCACCGGCTGTCCCGTCCCGAGCGGCGCGCGCGGCTGCCCGCCGGACAGCAGCACGATTGCGTTCTGGCGCAGCGTCCTGCTCGCCACCGCTTCCTTCGGCGCGCCGTCGAGCGCGACCTGGACGATCCACGGGACGTTGCTGATCACGCGGTACGTCCGCTTGTCGAAGCGCCAGAGGCCGGAGCGCGTCGGGTCCGGCGCGCCGTCGAGCTCGAACGGCCGCGGGTCCGGGATCAGCTCGAGCAGCTCGATCACGTCGAAATCGATCCGCACGCTCGCCCCGGTCGGCCGGCCGTCGATCAGGACATCGAGGTCGGCGCTGCGGCGGCCCGGAAGCGAGGCGAAGCGCACGAGCGTGACGATCGGGAGCATCAGCAGCTGCCCGCCGGGCG
>DATIYW010000299.1:0-3128 GCA_035517415.1 Thermoanaerobaculaceae bacterium | reverse complement strand
CCCGGTCGGCCTCGGCGAGCGCCTCGATCGCCTCGCCCTCGCGCGCCGAGTCGAGCCCCAGCGCGTCCGCCAGCGCGCCCGGGCGGATCGGGCCGTGGAACCGCAGCAGCTCGCCGACCAGCTCGACCAGCGGGTCGCCCGCCGGGTCTTCGTCCGGCGACGCCTCCACCGGGCGCGAGGGCGCGAGGGCGGCCGCGCTCGTCGCGGGTGCGCGGTCGAACGGCGGCGGCGCGAACGCCGCCGCCTGCGGGTCGAACCCGAGCGCGGCGGCGAGGCGCGATACGGACTCGCGGGCGCAGACGAACCGCGGCGGTCCGCTGGCCTGCCGGGCGGCGACCACCTTCGACCCCAGCTCGGCGAGCAGCGCGCCGGCGTCGAGCGCGTGGTCGCGGGCGATCGCGGCGAGCAGCTCCTCCCACTCCGGCCACGGGATGACGACCCGCTCCACGACCCAGTCGAGCAGCTCCCCGGCCGCGCGCGGCGCGTAGCCCGGCCAGGTGCGCTGCAGCTTGCGGCGGAAGCGCTCGATCAGCTCCGGCGCCAGGCGCGGCCGCAGGTGGGAGCTGCGGGCGACCTCGTGGATCAGGTCGGCGCGGAGCCGCGACGGCGCACCGAGCGGGGCGTCGTCCTCGTACATCAGCTCGTTGGTGCGCTTCCACCCCATGTGGGAGGCGAACGGCGACGGCGACGAGGTCGTCACCTCCCGCACCGCGATCCGCCCCTGCTCGAGCTCGTCGAGCACGCGGCGCAGGTTGTCGAGGTCGAACTCGTCCTGCAGGCAGGTACGCCATGCCTCGAGCACGATCGGGAAGTCGTCGAACACGCGCACCGCGTCGAGCAGCTCCTTGGCGCGCTGGCGCGACAGCCAGAGCGGCGTGCGGCGGCGAAACCCCTCGCGCGGGAGCAGCAGCGCGCACGCCGCCGCGGCGCGGAAGCGGGCGCCGAAGAACCCGGTGGTCTCGAGGCGCCGGCGCAGGAACGCCTCGACGTTGTCGCTGCGCAGCAACGAGAGCAGGTCCGCGGCGTGCAGCGGCAGCGAGGCGGCCACGCTCACGCAGTCGTCGTCGTGCATCACCTCGAGCGGCGTGCCGTGGAGCTGCTCCCACGCGCCCTGCAGCGCGATCGCGAACGGGCGGTTGACGCGCCCGCCCCAGAGCGTGTGGATCAGCACCTGCTCCGGCGCGTCCTTGCCCTGCGGGTCGCGGACGTGCTCGACGACCACCCGGTGGCGGTGCGGCAGCCCGCCCGTCGCCGCCGCCTGGCCGGCGAGGTAGCGGACCAGCGCCGCCGCCGCGGCCGGGCGCAGCCGCCGCTCTCCCGCCAGGCGCGCCGGCAGGCCCTCGTCGTCGAGCCGGTCCGCGATCGACTCGAGGAACAGGCCGACCAGCTCGGACAGCTCGAAGCCGCGGTCGCGCTCGTCGGCGCGCCAGAACGGCGCCATCGCCGCCTGCGCGCGGGCGGGCCGGACGAACACGTCGTTGTGCGTGACGCGCTCGATCCGCCAGGTCTGCACGCCGAGCGTGAAGACGTCGCCGACCGCGCGTTCCCAAACGAACTCCTCGTCGAGCTCGCCGAGCAGCGCGCCCGAGTCCTCGACGCGGAGGTGGAAGTAGCCGCGGTCCGGGATCGTGCCGCCCGAGAGGTAGACGACGCGGTCGGCGCCGGGACGCGCCCGCACCGTGCCGTCGACGCGGTCGAGGCTGACGAGCGGCTTCAGCTCGCGCACCCGCACCTCGGCGTAGCGGCCGGCGAGCATCTCGAGCACGAGGTCGAACTGGCGGCGCGGCAGGTCGTGGTACGGCTCGGCGCAGCGGACCTGCGCGAACAGCTCGTCCACGCGCCAGCTCTCGCCGGCGGCCGCCGACACGATCACCTGGGCCAGCACGTCGAGCGCCGCGCCGACCGGGCGGACCGGCTCGATCGCGCCCTCCAGCACCGCCGGCACGATCACCGCGGCGGTGACGAGGTCGCGCGCGAACAGCGGCGCGAGCAGCGCGCGGCTCGTCTCGCCGACGCGGTGGCCGGCCCGGCCGATCCGCTGCACAGTCGAGGCGACGGTCGGCGGGGTCTGCACCAGCGCGACCTCGTCGAGGGCGCCGATGTCGATCCCGAGCTCGAGCGAGTTGGTGGCGACGATCCCCTTGAGCTCGCCGTTCTTGAGGCGCTCCTCCACGACTCCGCGGATCTCACGCGAGAGCGAGCCGTGGTGCGAGTACACCAGCTCGTCCCCCGCGTCCTCGTTGATCAGGCGGGTGAGGCGCTCGACCGTGCGCCGGCTGTTGGCGAACACCAACGTCGAGCGGTTGCGCGCCAGCGGCCGCTTCAGCTCCGCCACCAGCCCGCGCCACACCCCGTCCGCGGCCGGCCCCTCGAGGCCCGGCGCGTCGTCGCCGCCGGGGAACACCACCTCGAGGTCGTAGCGCTTCGCCGCCGGCGGCGCGACCACCTCGACCGTACGCCGCCGGAACACCGCGTGCTCTGGGTCGCCCTCGGCGATCTGGCCGCCGATCCACGCGGCGACGCGCTCGAGCGGTCGCACCGTCGCCGACAGCGCGATGCGCTGGAACTCGCCCGACAGCCGCGCCAGGCGCTCCACCGCGGTGATCAGGTGCACGCCGCGCTTGCTGCCCACCACCGCGTGGACCTCGTCGAGGATCACCGTCGCGAGGCCGCCCAGCATCGCCCGCCCGCCGCGGCTGGTGAGCATGATGTTGAGGCTCTCCGGGGTGGTGATGAGGATCTCCGGCGGGCGCCGCGCCATTCGCTGGCGCTCCTCGGCGGGGGTGTCGCCGGAGCGCGTCAGGACCCGCACGTCGGGGACCGGGCCGCCCGCGGCGGCGAAGGCGGCGGCGAGCTCGGCGAGCGGGTCGAGCAGGTTGCGCCGCACGTCGTTGTTGAGCGCCCGCATCGGCGAGACGTAGAGCACCCGCGTCCGGCCGCCCGGCCAGGCGCCGGTGAGCAGCCGGTCGAGCGCCCACAGGAACGCGGCGAGCGTCTTGCCGCTCCCGGTTGGGGCCGTGACGAGCACGTGAGCGCCCGCGGCGATCCGCGGCCACGCCAGCGTCTGGACCTCCGTCGGCGCCCCGATCCGGTCGGCGAACCACCGGCGTACGATCGGATGAAACAGC
>DATIYW010000298.1:0-2148 GCA_035517415.1 Thermoanaerobaculaceae bacterium | reverse complement strand
GCGGCGAGCGTCCCCAGGGCGCAGGCGGCGAGGGCCGCGCCACCTGCGGCGAGGCGGGCGAGCCTCACGGCGCCGATACCCGGTTGTCGCCCGCCGCCGCCGCGAACCGCGACTGCAGCACCGCCAGCTCCACGCGCAGCGAGTCGAGGAACTGCCACTCCTCCGGCGGCAGCGCGCCCGACGCCCTGCCGGATCCCCCTCGAAGGCCGCGGTCGTCCTGCGGTGCGCCGGCGCGCGTGAGCAGCGCCGAGTCCACGCGCGCCACCAGCGCCCGGTAGCGCGCGATCGTCAGACCCGCGGCGGTCGCACCCGCACCCTCGACCTCGGTCGTCACGGCCGAACGCGCCGCCGCCCGGCGCGCACCGCTGTCGCCGTCGGCCGCATACAGGCGCGTCACCGCCGCGCGCATCAACGTCACCTCGCGCTCCCGGCCCCGCCGGTACGCCGCGGTGTCGGCGGGCGCCAGCGTCGCGCGCGCGGCCGGCGGCGCCGCAACCGGGCGTCCCGGCGCGGCGGACGACCCTGCGGCGGGATCCCGGCCCCGACACCCGGCGAGGGCGAGCGTCGAGAACGCGGACAGGATCACCAGTGCCACCGTACGATCCAGGTCCATGTGGCCCGTTTGCGGGGAGCTTCGATGCGCGGTACGTTGACCAACCTGAGGGGCCCCCGTAAAACCACCGACAACCGAGCGTCAAGCGTGAGTTGACGATGCGTCTCCTCCTCCGAGCCGGTTCGTGATCCTGTTGCGCACCTTGGGGTTGACCGACGTTGCGGCGCCGGGCCACTCGCGCGCCCGGGAGGTTCTCGCGCAGCCGAAACGGTTCGCCTTCCTCGTCTATCTGCTCGCCGCGCGGCCCCGCGGCTGGCAGCGGCGCGACGCCCTGCTCGCCCGCTTCTGGCCCGAGACGGACCAGGTCCAGGGACGCCAGGTGCTGCGGCAGACCGTGTATCTGCTTCGCCAGCAGTTGGGCGCCGACGTCATCCAGAGCCGCGGCAAGGAGGAGCTGGCGGCGAACGCTTCCGAGGTCGGCTGCGACGTCGTGGCGTTCGAGGAAGCGCTGGCGGCTGGGCGGACGGTGCAGGCGTTGGAGCACTACCACGGCGACTTCCTGGCGGGACTGCACGTCCCGGACGCGGCCGCCGAGTTGGAGGACTGGATCACCGCCGAGCGGCTCCGCCTCAGGGGCATGGCGAAGGAGGCCTCGCAGCGGCTGCGGGACGAGGAGGAGCGGGCCGGTCACGCTTCCGGCGCCACCTTCTGGGCACGCCGCGCCGTCGCGCTCGATCCGTTCGACGAAGACAGCGCGCGGGAGTTGATGGCGCTGCTCGAGCGACAGGGCGACCGCGCCGGGGCGGCGCGCGTCTACGACGAGCTGGCGCGGCGACTGCAGGAGGAGCTGGGTGTCGAGCCTGCCGCGGAGCTGCGGCGCCTCGCCGACCGGCTGCGCGCCGCGCCCGCCCGACCCTCGCAGGCCTCGGCGCCGCTCCCGGCTCCCGCTGCGCCCGACGCCGCCCCGCCTGCGCCGCAGGCCGAGGAGCAACCGGTCCGGGCCGCGCGGCGTGGGCGGCGCCGCGCCCTCGGATGGACTGCGGCTGCCGCGTTCCTGCTCCTCGCCGGCGGCATCGCCGTGTTGTGGCGCCGGCCCCCGCCGCCGCCGCCGCTGCTCGCCATGGGACCGATCCGGACCCTGGCCGAGGGCGACGCGTCGCCCGCCTCGTCGCTCGTGGCCGACCTCCTCTCCACCAGCCTGGCGCGCATGGCCACGCTGCGCGTGGTGCCGCTGGCGCGCCTGTACGAGGTGCAGGCGCAGCTGCACGCGGCCGGTCTCCCCGATACCACCATCCTGGCTGCCGCCGTACAGGCCGGTGCCGCCGAGCTGATGCAGGGCACGATGCATCGCGCGCAGGAAGGCGCGCTGCAGCTCGATCTCGAGGTCACGGACCTCAAGACCGGGGCGGTGGTGCGGGCCTACCGGGCGACCGGCGCCGACGTGTACACCATGGTGGACGACGCCACGACGCTCGTCGCCCGGAGCTACGGCGTCCCATCGCCCCGCGAGCGGATCGCGGCGGTCACGACCCCGTCCATCGTGGCCTACCGCCTGTACGAGGAGGGTCTCCAGGCGTACCGGCGCGAGGACCCGG
>DATIYW010000297.1:0-10789 GCA_035517415.1 Thermoanaerobaculaceae bacterium | reverse complement strand
GTCATGAGGGAGCCACTTTCCGAACGCGAGCTGGAGATCCTCTCCGACGTGGTCGAGCTCTACCTCGCGTCGGGCGAGCCGGTCGCGTCGGCGGCGGTGGCGGGCGTGTCGCGCACCGGCCTCTCGTCGGCGTCGCTGCGCACGGCGATGGCCGAGCTGGAGGCGAGCGGCATGCTCGTCCAGCCGCACACCTCGTCGGGCCGCATCCCCTCCGACCTCGGCTTCCGGCGCTACCTCGACGCGCTGATGCAGCGCGCCTCGCTCGACCCCCGCGACGCCCGCAAGCTGCGCTCGATGCTCGCGACCCCGGGGCCGCTCGAGGAGTCGCTGGCACGGGTCAGCCGCGTGCTCGCCGACCTCACCACCGAGATCGGCATGGCGGTGGCGCCGCCGAGCGCGAACGCGACGCTGCAGTCGGTCCACTTCGTCCCGGTCTCGTCCGAGCGCGTGCTCGCGGTGGTCGTCACGGCCGGCGGCCTGGTCGAGTCGCGACTGCTCGGGGTGGAGCGCGAGTACGCGCCGGCGCTGCTGGAGCGAGTGTCCAACTACTGCACGCAAGCGTTCGCCGGACTGACGATCCTCGAGATCCGCGGCCGGCTGCTGGCGCTGATGGATAAGGAACGCGCGCAGGCCGACGAGCTGCTCTCCGGCGTCGTGACGCTGGCGAACCGCGCGATGGACGGGCCGGCCCCGTCCGGCCACGAGGTGTTCGTCCAGGGCGGCGACCGGCTGCTCGAGCGCGCCGCGCCGGGCCAGCTCGAGGTGGTGCGGCGCCTGCTCGCCGCATTCGCTGACAAGGCGGCGCTCCTCTCGCTGCTCACCAACTACCTCGCCGCGAGCGGCCCGCGGGTGGTGCTGGGCTCGGAGTTCTCGCTCGCGGGGAGCGACGACGTCGGCCTGATCGTGACCTCGTTCCAGCGCAGCAGCGGCGAGCGCGGCGTGGTCGGGGTGATCGGCCTCAAGCGCATGGACTACCCGCGCATCATCCCGATCGTGGACTACGTCGGACACTATCTCGCGAGCCCGGGGGGGAAGCCCGGAGGCTTGGAATGATTGACAAGGACAAGAGCGACGCCCCGCCGCACTCGGCGGAGGGGACCGACGACGACGTCCTCGAGATCGACGGGGACGAGCTCGGCGAGACCGAGAAGGGCCTGGAGGTCGCGCCGGTCGGCGACGAGGCGATCAACGAAGAGCTCGCCAAGCTCCAGCAGGAGGTGTCGAACCTGAAGGAGCTGTACCTGCGCAAGCTCGCCGACTTCGACAACTACCGCAAGCGGCAGGAGCGCGAGATGGGCGACTTCCGCCGCCTCGCCAACGCCGGCCTGATCCGCGACTGCCTGCCGGTGCTCGACAACCTCGAGCGGGCGCTCGGGGCGCCGGCCGGCGACGCCACCGGTCTGCGCCAGGGGGTGGAGCTCGTGCTCCGGCAGTACAAGGAGGTCCTCGGCCGTTACGGCCTGGTCGAGATCGACCCGATGGGCGAGGCGTTCGATCCGACCTTGCACGAGGCGATCCAGCGGCGCGAGGTCGCGGACGTCACGGAGATCACCGTCGTGCAAGTGCTGCAGAAGGGGTACCGCATGGGCGACAAGCTCCTGCGCCCGGCGCTGGTGATCGTCGCGGTGCCGGCGAAGAAGGCGGAGCAGCCCGCGTCCGAGAGCGACTCGGGAGCGTGAGATGAGCAGGATCATCGGCATCGACCTCGGCACCACCAACTCGTGCGCCGCCGTCGTGGAGGGCGCGCGGCCGGTGGTGATCCCCAACCGCGAGGGCGGGCGCACGACGCCGTCGGTCGTGGGCCGCGCCACCGACGGCGAGCTGCTCGTCGGGCAGATCGCGCGCCGCCAGGCGCTGACCAACCCGCGCAACACGGTCTACGCGGTGAAGCGCCTGATCGGCCGCAAGTTCAACACCCCGGAGGTGGGCCGCGCCCGCTCCCTCGTGACCTACTCGATCGTCGAGGCGCCGAACGGCGACGCCTACGTCCAGATCGGCGAGAAGACGTACTCGCCGCAGGAGATCTCCTCGTTCCTCCTGCGCGAGATCAAGGAGTTCTGCGAGGCCTCGCTGGGCGAGGAGGTGCGTCAGGCGATCATCACCGTGCCCGCCTACTTCGACGACTCGCAGCGCCAGGCGACCAAGGACGCCGGCACGCTCGCCGGCCTCGACGTCGTCCGCATCATCAACGAGCCGACCGCGTCGTCGCTCGCCTACGGCATCGGCCGCGGCGGCAGCGAGACGATCGCGGTCTACGACCTCGGCGGCGGCACGTTCGACATCTCGATCCTCGAGATCGGCGAGGGGCTGTTCGAGGTGAAGTCGACCGCCGGCGACACGTTCCTCGGCGGAGAGGACTTCGACGCCCGCATCATCGAGTTCCTGCTCGAGCACTTCTTCAACGAGACCAAGGTCGACCTCCGCCCCGACTGCATGGCGATGCAGCGCCTCAAGGAGGCCTCCGAGGCGGCCAAGTGCGAGCTGTCGACCGCGCAGGTGGCGAACATCAGCCTGCCGTTCATCGCCTCCGAGGGCGGGCAGGCGCTGCACCTCAACTACGCGCTCACCCGCGAGCAGCTCGAGGGGCTGGTCGGCGACCTCGTCCGCTCGACGCTCGACCCGTGCCGCAACGCGCTCGACGCCGCCGGGCTCAAGCCGGAGCAGATCGAGCAGGTGATCCTCACCGGCGGTCAGACGCGCATGCCGATGGTGGCGCGCACGGTGGCGGAGTTCTTCGGCCGCCAGCCGAGCCGCGAGATCAACCCCGACGAGGTCGTCGCCGTCGGCGCCGCGATCCAGGGCGGCATCGTGCAGGGCGAGATCAAGGACCTCGTGCTCCTCGACGTGACGCCGCTTTCGCTCGGCATCGAGACGCGCGGCGGGCTGTTCACCAAGCTGATCGAGCGCAACTCGACGATTCCCACCCGCAAGTCACAGATCTTCACCACCGTCACCGACAACCAGCGCTCGGTCGAGATCCAGGTGCTGCAGGGCGAGCGCGAGCTCGCGGCCGAGAACAAGCTGCTCGGCCGCTTCGAGCTGGTCGGCATCCCGCCGTCGCCGCGCGGCGTGCCGCAGATCGAGGTCACGTTCTCGATCGACTCCAACGGCATCGTCCAGGTCACCGCGCGCGACCTCGCCACCGGGCGCGAGCAGTCGATCCAGGTCAACCCCGCGGGCGGCCTCACCAAGGAGGAGATCGACCGCATGATCGCGGAGGCCGACCGCCACCGCAAGGAGGACGTGCGGCGCCGCGAGTCGCGCCTCCTGCGCAACCGGCTGGAGGGCCTGCTCTACACCAACGAGCGCGTGTTCAAGGAGTTCGGCAGCCTCCTCGACCCCGCCGTCACCGACCAGGTGCGCACCGCGCTGGAGCACGGCCGCGAGGTGATCGACGCCGACGACGGCGTCGTCATACAGGAGGCGATCGAGGGCATCCAGAGCATCGCGCGCCACCTTACCGAGGTGATGCTGATGGACCCGACCCGCTTCCTCGGCGGCACCGACGGCGGCCCGACCCAGGGCGGCGAGGGATCGTGAGCCCGAGGCGGGACTACTACGAGGTCCTCGGCGTCGACCGCAACGCCTCGCCGGAGGTGATCAAGAAGGCGTACCGCTCGCTCGCGGTGAAGAACCACCCCGACCGCAACCCGGGCGACAAGGAGGCGGAGGAGCGGTTCAAGGAGGCGGCGGAGGCGTACGCGGTGCTCTCCGATGCGGAGAAGCGCTCGCAGTACGACCGCTTCGGCCACGCCGGCGTCGGCGAGCACCCGTTCGGCGGCTTCGACGCCTCGGTCTTCGGCGACTTCGCCGACGTGCTCGGAAACCTGTTCGGCTTCGAGGGGATCTTCGGCGGCGGCGGGCGCCGCCGCAGCGGCCCGGAGCGCGGCTCGGACCTGCGCATGGACATGGCGATCTCGTTCGAGGAGATGGCGCGCGGGATCGAGCGCACGGTCACGGTGCCGCGCGAGGAGGCGTGCGAGGCGTGCCGCGGCTCGGGGCTGGCGCCCGGAGCGAGGCCCGAGACGTGCCGGACCTGCGGCGGCCGCGGCCAGGTGCGCGCGAGCCAGGGGTTCTTCACCATGGTGCGGCCGTGTCCGGCGTGCGGCGGCGCGGGGCAGACGATCAGCGACCCGTGCCCGAGCTGCCGCGGCGCCGGGAGGGTCGCGAAGCGGCGCCAGCTCCAGGTCAAGGTCCCGGCCGGCGTCGAGGACGGCATGCGCCTGCGGCTGGTCGGCGAGGGCGAGGCGGGCGCGCGCGGCGGGCCGACCGGCGACCTCTACGTCGTGATCCGGGTGCAGCCCCACGAGCTGTTCGTGCGCGAGGAGGCCGACCTCCACCTCGAGGAGGAGATCTCCGCGTTCCACGCCGCGCTCGGCACCGAGGTCGAGGTCCCGACGCTCGCCGGCGCCGAGAAGGTGCGCGTGCCGGCCGGCACGCAGCCGGGCGACACCGCGGTGCTGCGCGGCAAGGGACTGCCGCGGCTGCGGCGCGGCGGGCACGGCAACCTCGTCGTCCACTTCAAGGTCGTGGTGCCGCGCAAGCTCACCGCCAAGCAGCGCGAGCTGCTCCACGAGGTGGTCGAGGGCGAAGAGCACTCGGGCGTGTTCCGCAAGGTGCGCGACCTGATCGAGGGCAACGGCTGATGCACCCCTACCTGACCGTCACCTGCCGCCTTCCGGCGATGGCGGAGGAGCAGCTCACCACCGCGCTGGAGCGCTGGCCGGTGCTCGGCTGCCAGGTCGAGAACGCCGGCGCCGACGTCGACGTCACCGTGTTCATGGAGTCGCGCCAGGCGGGCGCGGTGCCGGGCGTGTGCGAGGGGCTGCGCGCGCTCGGCGGGCGCGAGGTCGCCGCCGCCCACTTCGCCGAGCAGGACTGGCTCGCCGAGTACCGGCGCGTCGCCACGCCGCTCGCGATCGGCGAGCGGTTCTGGGTCGACCCGCACCCGCACGCGCCGACGCCCGCGCCCGACGGCGCGATCCACCTGATCGTCGAGCCGCGGCAGGCGTTCGGCTCGGGCTCCCACGAGTCGACGCAGCTCGCGCTGCTGCTCCTCGCCGGGATGAAGGTCGCGGGACGCCGCGTGCTCGACGTCGGGACGGGCTCGGGGATCCTCAGCCTCGCGGCGCGCGCGCTCGGCGCGTCGCGGGTGGTCGGATTCGACATCGACATGGAGGCCACCTTCGTCGCGCGCCAGACCGTCGCCGCGCAACGCCGCCCGCTCCCGGTCGCGCTCTACGCCGGCACGGTCACCGCGCTGCGCGAGCGCGCCTCCTTCGACCTCATCCTCGCCAACCTCATCCCGGCGGAGTCGGAGCCGCTGCTGCCGGCGCTCCGCACCCTGCTCGCCACCGACGGCCGTCTCGTCCTCTCGGGTCTGATGGCGGACCAGCGGACGGCGACCGAGGAGGAGCTCGCCGCCGCGGCGTTCGGCGTCGATTCGGCGCGCGAGCTGCAGGAGTGGGTCGCCCTCGTCTGCTCGCCGCGCGACCGCCGCGCCTCCTCCGAGGTGCTGCGGAACGCCGCCAAGCGTCCGGGCGCCCGGGGCGCGTGAACCGCTTCGTCGTCCCCGGCACGCCGATCGTCCCGGGGGACCTGCTCGTTCCGTCCGCCGCCGCCCGCCACGCGCGCGTCGCGCGCGTCGCGCCGGGCGAGGCGGTCGAGGTGCTCGACCTCGCCGGCACGATCGGCGTCGGCACCCTGCTGCGCTGGGAAGGCGGCGGCTGCACGGTGCGGGTCGAGCGGGTCGAGGCCGGCCGCGGCGAGCCGCCCGCGCCGCTCGTCCTCGCCCTTGCCGCGCTCCACACCGCCGCGTTCGACTGGGCGGTGGAGAAGGCGACCGAGCTCGGCGCCACCGCGATCGTGCCCGTGCTCGCCGGCCGCGTGCAGGGCGGCCGCCACGAGGCGCGGACCGACCGCTGGGAGCGCATCGCCGCCGCGGCCGTGGCGCAGTGCGGGCGCTCCCGCGCGCCGCGGGTCGCGGCCCCGCGCCCGCTCGCGGCGCTGCTGGCGGAGGCCGCCGGCGCACTGCTGGTGGCCGAAGCGGGTGCGGCGCCGCCGCGCCGGCTCGAGCCCGGCGCCGACGGGATCACCGTGTTGGTCGGCCCCGAGGGCGGGTTCACCGCCGAGGAGCGCGCGGCGATCCGCGACGCCGGATTCCTCGGCCTGCCGCTCGGCCCGCGCACGCTGCGCGCGGAGACCGCCGCGGTGGCGGCGCTGGCCCTCGCGCAGCGCCTCGCCGGCTGGCTGTAGCGCCGGGCGTCGGGCACGAATTGACCGCGCTTCGCGTGAGGCGGTGCCTGCGCCCGACCGCGGCGAGTCCGTGCCTAGCCGGCCCTCAGACGCGTCGGAGCGCGGCCGCGCCGGCGAGCGCGAGCAGCGCGACGAGCAGCGCGATGCCGGCGGGAGCCAGCGCCGGGATCGGCGGCGAAAGAGCCGTCGTCACGCTCGACGCGTTGTTCCCGCCGTCGGGATCGCTCGTCGTCGCCGTCACGGTGGCGGTGTTCGTGACGGTCGTGCCGCCGGTGGTGGTGACGCGCAGCTCGAACGTCGCGACCGCGCCCGGGTCGAGCGAGGCGATCGAGCAGACCACCGGACTGGCGGCGTTGCACGCGAACGCGGGACCGCTGCTCTGCGCGAGCGAGACGAAGCTCTCGTTGGCGGGCAGCGTGTCCGAGAGCGTCACGCCCGCTGCGACGGAGGGGCCACTGTTGGTCACGCTGATCTCGTAGGGGAACTGCTGCTCGAGCATCGCGCCCGCCGGCCCGGCCTTGACCACCGCGAGGTCGGCCTGAGCCGTCACGTCCGCGGTCGTGCCCGAGCTGTCGTTGGTCGCGTTCGAGTCGAGGTTGGCCGACGAGACGGTCGCCGTGTTGGTGATCATCGAGCCGCCCGCCAGCGCCGGGTCCGCCTTGACGGTAAGCGTGAACGCCGCGCTCGCGTTGCTGGCAAGGAAGTCGATCTGACAGCTGACGGTGCCGCCGGCGCCGACCGCCGGCGTGCTGCACGTCGCGATCGGACCGCTGTTCTGCACCAGGGAGACGAACGTGAGCCCCGCGGGGAGCGGGTCGGTGAGCGTCGCGGCCGCGGCGGTGCTCGGACCGCCGTTCGACATCGTCAGCGTGTAGTCGAACGTCGAGCCGGCGAGCACGCTGGCGGGCCCGGACTTGTTCACGCCCATGTCGGCCGCGGTGACGAGCACCGCCGCGGCGCCCTCGTCGTTCTCGGAGTTGGGATCGTCGGTCGCGGTGGTGATCGTCGAGATGTTGGAGAACGTGGTGTTGGCGGGCGTGTTGGCGGGCACGTTGGCGACCAGCGAGAACGTCGCGCTGGCGCCCACCGCGAGCGTCGCGATCGAGCAGCTCACCGTGCCGCCAGCGCCGACCGCGGGCGTCGAGCACGTGAACGTCGGTCCGCTGTCCTGCGTCAGCGAGACGAACGTCATCGTGCCCGGCAGCGGGTCGCTCCAGCTCACCGTCTGCGCGTCGTTCGGGCCGGCGTTCTGGAGCGCGAGGCTGAAGGTGACGTTGGTCCCGGGCTTGGCGTTGCCGGGCGCGGTCTTGGCGATCCCGACGTCGGCAAACAACCCGCCGTTGACGCTCGTGCCGGCGACGCCCTCGTCGTTCTCGGAGTTCTGGTCGCTGGGGGAGCTGGACGTCGCGATGTTGGTGAACACCGTGCCGCCCGCGGTGGCGGCCGGGATCGCGAGCGTGATGCTGAAGTCGGCGGTCGGCTGCGCGATCGGATGGGTGGCGATCGTGCACTGCACCGTGCCGCCGGAGCCCACCGAGGGCGTCGAGCACGAGTACGAGGGGCCGTCCACCTGGCTCCAGCTCACGAACGTCATCCCGGAGGGGATCGCCTCCTGGAGGGTGACGGTCGACGCGTCGTCGGGGCCGAGGTTGGTGACGGTGATGGTGTAGGTCACGTTGGTCCCGGCGTCCGCCGTGGCGGGGCCGGTCTTCGTCACCATCAGGTCGGCGGACTGCGCCGAGGCGAAGGCGACGCCCGCGAGGCAGACGACTGCGAGAACGGGGCAGAACGCACGTGCGTGCATCGACCCTCCCTGCCGCGAGAAGCACCGGCGATTTGAGAGCCAGACTATCACGGTGAGGCGGTTCGGGGTTGCGGGTGCCGGGCACGGAGTGGCGCGGCAGTCCCGCGACCGTCGCGGCGTGGATCAGCCGAGGAAGCCGAGATCCGGCGATGCGAAGCGGCCGAGGTTGGGGAACACCGTCGCGAGCGCCGCGGAGCCGAGGCCGAACCAGCCCGCCAGCGTCGCGCCGTACTGGTCGACGGAGGTGGTCGGGATCCAGCGCCCCTCGTCGGAGGCGTCGTCCGGGCCCGACAGCGCGACGGTCGGGTAGGTGCCGAAGAAGTCGCCGCCCCTGACCGCGCCGCCGACGACGAGGTGGTGGTTGCCCCAGGCGTGGTCGGTACCGCCGCCGGACGCCGGCAGCAGCGTGCGGCCGAAGTCGGAGAGCGTGAAGGTCGTGACCGAGGGCGCGACGCCCAGCTCGACCGTCGAGGCGTAGAACGCCGACACTGCCTGGCTGACCTCGGCGAGCAGCGTCTGCTGGGTGTTGATCTCGTCGGTGTGGGTGTCGAACCCGGTCAGCGACGCGAAGAAGATCTGCCGGCTCATCCCGAGCTGCGCCCGCACCGAGATGATCCGTGCGATCACCTGCAGCTGCTTGCCGAGCGAGGTCGAGGGGAACGCCGTCGCCAGCGTCGGCGCCGTCGCCAGCGCGGCGTTGAGCGTGGCGATGTTGTCGATCGCCGTGGAGGTGATCCCGCTGTCCGCGCCGACCAGCGTCAGCCCGGTGTCGAGGGTGAGGATCTGGCGCAGCCCGGCGTAGCGCGCGTTCGACACCGCGTCGCCGCGGAAGCCCGCCAGGCCGCCCCCCGGCACCAGCGGGCGGGCGTTCTCGCCGGTGGTGAACAGCGGCACGCCGGCGACCGAGACGATCATCGGGAACGTGCCGCCGGCGAGCGCGGCCGCGGCGTCGGCGGTGCGGCCGCCCCAGCCGGTCTGGGCGAGCCGGTCGACGGCGCTGACCACGGAGGACTGCCACTGCGCCTGCTGGTCGGCGTGGGAAAACAGGTTGTCGGGGCGCGGCGCGCCGGCGAGGTACTGCGAGCGGGTGAGCGGCTGCGTCAGGGTGCCCACGTTGGCGAGCACCGCCGCGTGCCCGGCGTTGTAGAGCGACTGGATCTCGGGCAGCGCCGGGTGCAGGCCGAACGCCGCGCCGGCGGACGGCGCGTCGATCCTGAGCAGCGAGTCCTTGGCGATGGCGAGCGAGCCGCCGCGCACCGCGTCGTAGTCGCCATAGCCGTCGTAGGGGATGACGGTGTTGTTGCCGTCGTTGCCGCCGAACAGGAAGAGGCAGACGAGCGCGCGGTAGTCGGCGGGCGCGCCGGCCACCGCCGCCTCGAGGCGGCCGAGCCAGCGGAAGCGCGACAGGATCGCGCTGGCGGCGAGCCCGAACCCGAAGTCGAACAGGAGCTGGCGGCGGTTCCTCATGGTGCCCTCTCTTCCTATCGCGCCACCTGGTACTGCGACGAGCTCGCCACCAGGTAGAACGCCGTCTCGGCGCGCAGCAGCGGCTTCGATGCCGGGACCGCGGACACCGCCTGCACGAGGGCGGCGCGCATCCCCGCCGACATCGACTCGTGCAGCAGCGTGCGGTCGAGGGTGGTCGCGAGCGCGTCCGGGTCCCCCGCCTGCGCCGCCAGCGCGGTGAAGTCGATCGCGGTGCCGGCGCCCGGAGGCGGCGAGGTGATGCGGGAGAACGCGAGCGCGTCGACGAAGTTGATGCGCGACTCCGCCGCCGACGACGACTCGATCCCGAACTCGGGCCCCTGCACGGACGTGCCGGGGATCTGGAACGCGTGCGGGTAGTAGCTGAACACCGACGGCGAGTTGAACAGGTCCTCGCCCATCAGGTTGGCCTGGCCCGCGAGCACGCCGTCGCTCGCCGCGCCCATCGCGCGGCAGACGTTGGCGATGAACAGCACCGGCTCGCGCAGGCGGCCGAACGCCGGATCGGGGGGGACCGGCGAGCGCGCCTCGGGGTCGAGCAGGATCGCGCGGATCACCGCGCGCATGTCGCCGCGCACCCCCGAGCCGTTGTCGGCGAACGCGCGCGCCACCCGCTCGACGTAGGCGGGGCTCGGGTTGGACGTCACCAGGTGCTGGATCAGCTGCCGGCCGATGAACGGCCCGACGTTGGGGTGGCCGAAGACGTTGTCGAGCCCCTGGTCGAGGTCGACCGCGCCGTCCTGTCCCGCCGCGAGCACGGGGTGCGCGGCGCCGGGGTAGGCGAGGAGCAGCTTCGAGCCCTTGTCGTGGTCCGCGTCGACGCCGCGGGCGTCGCGGTAGAGCACCATCGGCGCGAGGAAGTTCGGCGGGTTGTGCTTGCGCGCCGGCGCGCCGGGCAGCGGCGCGTAGGTCCAGCCGGTGAACAGGTGGGCGAACCCCTCGATCGTGTCCTGGGTGTAGGTCGGGACCGGGTTGCCGCTGGCGTCGACGACCAACGTGCCGTCCTGGTTTAGCGCGTCGACGCCGATCGAGAACAGCTGCATCACCTCGCGGGCGTAGTTCTCGTTCGGGGCGAGGTCCGACCCGGGCGACTGCGCGTCGTTGTCGACCATGTCGAGGTAGTGGCCCATCGCCGGGTTGAGCGTGAGGTCGGAGAGGATCGTGCGGTAGTTGGCGAACGCGTCGTCGAGCAGCATGTTGAGGTAGGGCGCCATCGCGCTCGGCTGGCGCACCTTCACGCCGGAC
>DATIYW010000296.1:0-10669 GCA_035517415.1 Thermoanaerobaculaceae bacterium | reverse complement strand
GACAACCCCGCTCGACCTTCGCGCGGGTCACCTGCGGCGGCGCGGCGTGAAGGTCGTCACCACCCGCGAGCCGGGCGGGACGCCGCTCGGCGAGCGCGTCCGCGACCTGCTCCTCGACCCGCGCCTCGTGCCGGTCGCCGCCGCCGAGCTGTTCCTGCTCGAGGCGGCGCGTGCCCAGGTGGTGGCGAACGTGATCGACCCGGCGCTCCGCGACGGCGCGTTCGTCCTCTCCGACCGCTTTGCCGACTCGTCGACCGCCTACCAGGGAGCGGCACGCTCGCTCGGCCTGGAGGCGGTCGAGCGCCTCAACCGCCTCGCCTGCGGCGCCACCGTCCCCGACCGCACGCTGGTGTTCCGCCTCGACGTCGAGACCGCGCTCGCCCGGGCGCGCGGGCGCGCGACCACCACCGCGTCGAACCGCCGCTTCGAGGACGAGGAGCTGGCGTTCCACCAGGCGGTCGCGCGCGGCTACCTCGAGCTCGCCGCCCGGGAGCCGGGCCGCGTCGTGTTGGTCGATGCCGCCGGCACGGTCGCCGAGGTCCACCAGCGGGCGCTGGCGGCCCTCGAGGGCCTGCTGCCGTGAGCGACCAGCTGATCTGGCCGCGGGCGTTCCTCGACGGGGCGGCGTGGCCGGCGGTGCGCGCGCTGCTCGACCGCTGCGTCGAGCTGCAGCGGACGGGCTCGCTTCCCGGCACGCTGATGCTGGTCGGGGAGCGCGGCGCCGGCCGCGAGGCCGCCGCGGTGGAGCTCGCCGCGGCGCTGGTCTGCCGGACCTCGGGTAAGCCCGGCTGCGAGTGCGCGTCGTGCCAGCGCGTGCGGCGGGCGATGCACCCGGACGTCGAGTTCGTCGAGGTGGCGCCGGGCAAGACGCTGATCAGCATCGAGCAGGCGCGCGAGATCGTCGACAACCTGGCGCGGCGGCCGTACGAGGGTCGGCGCCGAGTGTTCGTCGTCGCCTCGTGCCACACGCCGCCGCTCGGCGCCGATGCCGCCTCGGCGCTGCTCAAGACGCTCGAGGAGCCGCCCGACCACGTCACCTTCCTGCTGCTGGCGAGCAATCCGGCGAAAGTGCTGCCGACGATCGTCTCGCGTGCGGTTCAGTTGCGCGTCCCGCCGCCGTCCCGAGAGCAGTTGGTCGAGCAGGTGCGAGTGATGCTGGATGGCGACCAGGTGCGGGCGGAGGCGGTGGTGGATGCCGCCGGTGGCGATGCCGGCGTGGCGATCGAGTCGCTCGGCGACGCGGACGTGGCCGCGGGACCGGGCCTGGGGGACGTGCTCTCGGGCGCGGCGGACGGCGATCCGCTCGCCGTCCTGCGGGCGGGGAGGCTGTGCACCGGGACGCCCGGCGGCGTCGGACTCGCGGTGAGCTCGCTGCTCTACCTCGCACGCGAGGCGCGCCCGACTCGCGCGGAGGCACTGCTGGGTGCGGCGGCTCGCGTGCTGGCGGCAGAGAGCCGGGCGAAGGTCCTCAACCTCGAGCTCGACGCGGCGATCTCCGGCGGCCTTGCCCAGGGCGCGACCGGCTCCTCATCGCGGCGCTGAGGCGCGGGGGGAGGCACGCCGGCCGAGCGCGTACTTCTGGGCCCACCGCGCTCCCCGCTCCTCACGTCCCGACAATAAGAAAGCCGCCGGGGGATCCCGGCGGCAGGGTGTAAATGGGAGGTCGGTGGATCAAGGCATCGTAGGTTGGCCTTTACAGGCGGGACGGTTGAAAGGAAAAGTTTGATAGGCTGCTTGGTTGACTGGCTTGCAAGAGTGGTTGCTTGACCGCCGCCTCCCTTTTTCTTACCGCTACCGACATTGTAAGTCCCTCAGGAGGATTTGTCCAGTCCCCCTTCCAGCTCCACAACTACTTGCTGCCGCTCGCCTTCCTTGACATCTACCTCAACCGTCCGGCTCGTCATCCCGGGCGCCACCGCCTCGACCTTGTGATGGCCGGGCATCACCGCCACCCCCCGCTCGAGCCTCGCCAGCTCCGCGCCGGTGCCGACGAGCTCGCCGTCGATGTACACGGCCGCGTTCGGCGGCGTGACCTTGAGCTCGAGCGCCGCCCCGCGCGCCGGGGCGCGGCGGGGGCGGTCCGGCGGCGGCGGCGGCTGGAACTCGGGCCGGAGCGATGCATCCGGCGCCGGCTTCGGCGCGGGCGCCTCGTTGCCCGGCTTGGGCCCGAACACGCGCGCCACCGGCAGACCCTTCGGGCGGTCGTACCACGGCGTCGCCTTCTCGCCCGGGATGCGGGCGAGCTTGAAGTCGACCGGATAGAGCTGGCCCGGCTGGGCGTTGATCTCCATCGTCTCGGTCTTGTAGCCGCCGAGCCGGAACTCGAGGTTGTAGTGGCCGGGCTTGAGGAAGAGGTAGCTCGGCGCCCCGTCGAAGTCGTCCGCGACGCCGATCAGCTCGCCGTCGAGGAACACCCTCGCCTGCTCGGGTTCGACGTCGGTCTTCACCGCCGCGAGCTCGTTGGGCGCCACGCCGACCGCGACCGGCTGGTAGTAGGCCGGGCCACCCCACCACCACCACGGCCAGCCCCAGCCCCAGCCGAACCCCCAGCCGAAGCGTCCGGAGCCGTGCCAACGACCGGCGCT
The DNA here is from genome assembly GCA_035517415.1 of Thermoanaerobaculaceae bacterium. GTDB lineage: Bacteria > Acidobacteriota > Thermoanaerobaculia > Thermoanaerobaculales > Thermoanaerobaculaceae > DATIYW01. The sequence continues at coordinate 8,084 of DATIYW010000296.1, read as the reverse complement.
CGCGGGCGCCGCGACCCCCGCCAGCGCGAGCAGAAGCGTGACCGCGACGATCTTGAACCGCATGACGACACACCTCCATCCGCCGACGAAAGCAAGGCGTGTGCCGGAGCGCGAAACGGCCCTGTTGTGGCGGCGTTCCCGCCTGTCTCCGCGGGGAGACACGCGGCGCGGACGGAGGTCACTCGGACGTGGGCGTGACGCCGAACGGGGAGCCCATCTCCTGCGCCCAGCCGCTCGCCGTCATCCGCGCCACCCGCGACGCCGGGAGCACGTGGAACGCCTCGGCGTGGCGCACGCCGTCGAGCGTGAGCGAGCGGTAGGTGCTGAGCGCCTCCATGATCCGGTCGTAGGGCCGGTAGGCGAGCTGGCTCACGTAGCACGCCGCCGCGCGCACCTTGGCGTCCCAGGCCGGGTCGCCGGCGACGAGCAGGTTCGGGCGCAGCGGCATCGTCACCTCGTAAGCCGCCAGCCACGACGGCGCCCGCCGGCGCAGGCCGAGCGCGAGCCGGCGGCGCAGCGCCCGCTGCGTTGCGAGCGCGAGCGACCGGTGGTCGGGATGGAGGTCGACCGGGGAGGTCACCATCACGGTGTCCGGCTCGGACTCGCGCATGGCGTCCACGATCGCCCGGCGCAGCGGCGCGTCGTCGGGAGTCAGTCCGCGGTCGGGGAAGCGCCAGAACTCCGGCACCCCGAGGCCGAGCGCCTCGGCCGAGTTGCGCGCCTCGTCCTCGCGCTGCGGCGCGTCGCCCTGTGCGGCTCCGTCGGTGACGATGACCAGGCGCACCTCGACGCCGCGCGCCACCGCCTGGGCGAGCGTCGCGCCGACGCCGAACACCTCGTCGTCGGGGTGCGGCGCCAGCACCAGCCAGCGACCACCCGGCGGAAAGTCCGTCCGATAGGGCATGAGCTCGTCTTCCTGCGGCAGGCGCCTCATCAGGATCTCCGCCTCGAGACTACCGCGAGCGCGAGGCAACCCGCCAGGCCCAGGAGCGTGAGCGCGATGCCGGCGCCGAGTCCGACGGGCGCGTACTGCCAGCGAACCTCGTGACGGCCTGCGGGGACCACAACGCCCATCGCGCCCAGGTTTGCCTCGACGATTCGCGCTCGGGAACCGTCCAACCACGCGGCCCACCCGGGCGCGCTCGGGCTGTGCAGCAGCGCGAGCACCTGTCCGTCCGCCTCGACCCGCGCCGTGTAGCGCCACGGGCGCGCCTCGATCAGCGCGAGCGTGCCCGTCCCGCCGAGCGAGACCGGCTCGGCGACCACGGCCGTGGTGGCGAAGTTGAGGCCCTCCCAGGCGCCGGCGCCGGGGTCGCCGGGCGGAGCGACCGCGTGGGTCGCAAGGCGCACGACCGGCAGCGCCCGCGAGTTGCGGAAGATCCGCCCGTTCGCGAAGCGCGCGACGTCCTCCCATCCCGCAATCGAAGCCCCCGCGACGCCGGCTGGAGGCGCGACGAGCCACCGCACGCCCCACGCGCCGCTCAGGCCCGCCCACGGCGAGGTGATCTCGCCGGGCAGGTCGCGCCCCGCCGCTCCAAGCGCCTCGTGAAGGCGAGTGAGAGCCTCCGGTCTCATCGGGTCGTGTGAGCGCAAATCCGAGAGCCCGAGGCCCGCCGCGAGGTTCGCCGGCAGCGCCGCGCCGAGCCCCAGGACCCTTCCGCCTTCACGGGTGGCATCCTCTACGAGGCTCGCGACGAGCTGCGGCACTTCTCCGGCCGGCCGCGAGGCAGGGAGGAGACTCCCACTCGCGAGCCCCACCTCAGCCATACAGAGGACCGGGACCCACCAGCCGCGTCGGCCGGCACGGGCCGAGGCAACCAGAGCGACGATCGGCGCAAACGCGAGCAACGGGACACCGCGCCGCACGCCGGCCGCTACCGGGCCGGTGGCCACGAGCAACGCGGCGAGCACCGTGACCGCGGCGGCGACCGCAAGCAGTCGTAACGGCCGTGGCTCGCGAATGAAACGATCCGCCGCGAGCGCCGCCACGACGCACAGGCCGAAGTCGACGAGGTAGGCGGCCCGCGCCCACACCATCAGACGGAGCACCGGGACGCGAGCGAGCAGCGCGGCGAAGAAGGGGAATTGGACGAGCAGCACCAGAGCACCGGCGGCTTGAACAATGCCCGCGAGCGCGACGCGGCGGAGCCGACGGCGAGGGGCGGCCGCGAGGAGGAACACCCACGCCGAGCTCCCAACGAAGAGTGCCACCGTCGCCGCGGGGAACGGCAGGTTCCAGGTTAGGTCGGCGGGGTGTCCCTGCCGCCACGGCGCGAGGAGGAGCTCAAGCACGCGGACCCGCAAGGGCCAGTCGATCCAGGATGCCGGGTAGGTGGACTGCGCGGCCGCCTCGAGCCTGGCCGAGCCGGCGATCTGGGCGAGTGTCGGAATCGCCCCGACCCCGGCGACCATCAGCGCGAGGAGGAACGGCACCGCGAGCCGGACGAGGCGCCGCAGGCGCCCCCAGACGAGGACGACCCCCCCGCCGAAGACGCTCATCCACAGGAACGCCGCCGACTCGGCGTTCACCGACCAGCCGGCGATCGCGCCGAGGAGGAGTGCGAGTACCGCGGTGTCCTTCCTCCGGCCCCGCAACGCGCCGAGCAGGAGGAACCACGCCCATGGAGTGGCCGCCACGACCCAGGTCAGCGGCGAGGGCAGCCACGACGTCATGAAGGTGCCGAACGCGAACATCCCCGCGCCGAGAGCGGCCGCCTGCGAGACGACCCTCAGCCGGCGCAGCAGCAGGAAACCCCCGAGGGCCGCCAGCTCGAGCTTCCAAACCGCCATCACGTCGGTGCCGCGCGACGCGCCGAGCGCCCAAACCGGTGCCTGGAGCGGGAAAGGGATCTCGCTCTGGCCGCCCGCGAACAGCGGTACGCCGCCGCCGATCCGGTCGCTGATCCACGGCGGGTCGCCGGCCCTTGCAAGGCGTCTCACCTCCTCCCACCAGGCAGTGAGTTGAAGCGGGAAGTCGGACTGTTCCGGCGAGCCGGAGATCGTGACCGGGGCGCCCCACGCCTGCGCCCCCGCCACGCCCGGCCCGACGTGGGCGCCGCGCAGGAGGATCCTGCCCGGCAGGAGCAGCAGCATCGCGTCGACGAGGAGCTGGAACGCGAGCAGCGGCCGGTTGCGCCGGACGAGGAGGTGGACCGCGGCGAGCGGGACGACGATCCAGAGCGCGGTCGCCACGCCCACGGCTACACCAGATCGGAGTCCGCGAGCGTGAGGTAGAGGCGGGGGCGCAGCACCTCGAGGTCGATCTCGGGGTGGAAGGTGCGGGCGACGAACACCACGTCCTCCGGGCTCGCCGCCTCGACCCAGCCGAGCCGGCGCAGCTCGCGGTCCGCCTCGGAGTCGCTCCGCAGCCAGGCGTCGCAGGAGCCGCAGCCGAGCTGCGCGGCCGCCTCCTGCAACCCGCCGTCGAGGCTCGCGAGCGCGCCCGCGTCACGGCCGTCCCAGACCAGGTCGGCGCAGCGCAGCACGCCGCGCAGCGGCCGCGCGACGGCCCAGGCGCGGCACTCGCCGTCGCGCCACGCGGAGAGGTGGGCGTACTCCACGCCCGGCCGGCCGGTGAACCGCGCCCCGACGCGGACGGCGTCGCGCAGCGCCGCGTACGGGTAGCGGTCGCGACAGCGCCGCCACAGGTCGTCGACCGCCGTCGCGTCGAAGCCGGTGCGCAACGCGACGCCGCGCGGCCCCGGGAGTCGGTCCGGCCGGACGTCGCGGTGGAAGTACGGCACCGTGCCGAGGTCGATGTAGCGCAGCTGGCGCAGGCCCATCTCGTAGTGGCGCCGCCCGGGGAAGCCGAAGCCGACGCAGAGCCCCTGCGGGTTGCAGAGCTGGCGCACGAACTCCTCGTAGAGATCGGAGAACACGCGCCGGCCGCGCACCTCGGGCACGGAGTACGCGTCGACGATCTGGCCCGTGCGCGCGGTCATCGCGCCGAGCCGCCAGCGGGTTGGCACCGCACCGTAGTGCGCGAGCACCGCGCCCGCCTCGTCCACCGCGACGGCGATGAAGCGCCCCTCCGGCTCGGCCGCGAACTTCCAGCGCCACTCGTCGAGCGGCCGCTGCAGGCCGAACACGCGGTTGAACGAGGCGTTGATGGCGACCTCGTCGCCCTCGCGGTACACCCGGTAGACCACGTCACCCATTGCCGCCCTCCCACCACCACGGCCCGCGCACGCGCCCGCTCCCGCGCTCCGCGGCGAGCACGGTGTAGCGCGTCGGCCGGCAGCGTGCCGCCCAGACCTCGTGCAGGGCGCGGAGCAGGTCGGGCGCGGCGCCGTTCCAGCTCGCCGCCGGGATGCCGAGGTCCGTCGGCGATACGAGCCAGTACGCGCAGTCGTTGGGGAGCGAGGCCGGGCCGGCCAGCGGGGCGGGGCGCAGCGGCGTGCGGCCGAGCGGCAGCCGGGACGCGAGCCTCCCGCGCCAGCCGAAGTGCGACGCGAGGAAGCGCGAGCGCGAGGCGAGGTAGTGGCCGCCCGAGCTCGCCGGATCGGCGGCCTGGCCCCAGAGGTGCTCGACCCGGGCGGCGGGCGCCTGCGCGATGCGCATGCCGGCGGCGGCGGCGCGGGTCAGCCAGTCGGTCTCCTCGAAGTAGAGGAAGTAGTGCTCGTCCCACGGCCCGACGCGGCCCGCCGCGGCGCGCGGGAACGCGAGCAGCGCGCCGGAGAGCGCCGACACCGCGAGCGGCGCGCCGGCCTCCCACACGCGGCGGCAGCGGCGCAGCTCGCGGCGCATGAACGCCCGCCAGACGCCGAGCGAGCGGCTCGCCAGCCAGCGCGCCACCACCGCTCCCGGCGTCTGGACGTCCGCCGGCGGGAAAGTGAAGCCGCCGATCCCGAACAGCGGGCCGACGACGTCCCAGCCCCGGCCGAGCGCGTCGAGGAGCGCGGCGAGCGCGCCGGGCGCGAAGCGGATGTCGGCGTTGCCGGCGAGGATCGTCGCGCCGCGCGCCGCGGCGACCCCGGCGTTGAGCCCGGCGGCGTAGCCGCGGTTCTCGCGCAGCAGCAGGTTGGTCGGCCCAAGCGCGCGCAGCCGCGCCGCCTCGGCCGCGTCGCCGGAGTGGTCGACGACCACCGTCTCGCCGCGCAGCCCCGCCGCGCGCGCCTCGTCGCGGAAGCTCGCCAGCGCCGGGCCGATCACCCCCGAGGAGCGGTACGCCACCAGCACGAGCGAGAGGTCCGGCGTGGCGTCGGTCGCGCGCGGCTCGTCGCCCGGCACGCTCACCTCACGCCCCCCCACCGGCGGGGACCGCCAGCGCCCACTCGAGCGCGTCCTCGACCAGCCCCGCGACGATCGCCTCGCGGAAGACGCCGGCGGCGGCGATCCCGGCCGAGCGCAGCGCGCGCCACCGCGCGGCGTCGCCGAGCAGCGCGGCGCCGGCATCGGCGAACGCCGCCGGCCGGTCCGCGGGCACCAGGAGCGCGCCCGTCGCGGCGAAGTCGCGGAACGCGCTGATGTCGGAGGCGACGGTCGGCACGCCGGACGCCATCGCCTCGAGCACCGGCAGCCCGAAGCCTTCCTGCTCCCACGACGGGGCGAGGAAGAGGTCGGCGCTGCGCACCACGCGCGCCACCTCACCCGGCGCGAGGTGGCAGTGGAACTCGTCCGGCGCGAGCACCGCGCGCTCGGCGTCCGAGAGCGGCCACTGCGAGACGCGCACGACGCGGCAGGCTTGCCCGCTGGCGCGCAGGCGCCCGAGCGCGTCGAGCGCGGCCGCGACGCCCTTCCAGTCGATCTCGAACGGGCCGACCACGAGCACGCGCGGGAGCCGCCGGGGGCGCCAGCGGAAGCGCGGGCGGAACTCCGGCTCGAGCGCCGGCGGGACGACGCGGGCGGGCTGCCCGAAGCGGCTGCGGACGAGCTTCGCGAGGTGCGGCGCGAGCGCGAACCGAGGCATCGCGATGCGGTAGGCGTCGAGGATGGCGGGGTGCTCGGCGGCGTTGTGCGTGTAGCTCGCCTCGAACCCCTGGCAGTAGTGGACGCAGCGCCGCCCGAGCGCGGCCGCCGGCGCGACGGTGGTCCAGAACGTCGCAACCGTGAGGTCGGCGTCCGGCAGCTCGGCGGCGGAGAAGCTCCCGACCTGGAGGAAGCGCGCGTCGACCGGGAACCACGCCGGCCGCGCTCCCTTGCTCGCCACCGTCACGCGGTGACCGCGCCGCGCGAGCAGGTTCGCGTGGTTGAGGACGATCTTCACGCCGCCGAACAGCGCGGTGTCCTCGAGCAGGTAGAGGACCGAGACCGGCGCGCTCATCCGAGGGACCAGGCGTGCGGGACGTGGAGGATCGACGGCGTCCAGCGCTCGCCGCGGACGCGGATCGCCGCCGGCATCAGCACCTGGTCGACGGTGAGGATGCCGTGGTCGTCGAAGAGGAACGCCGAGACGTGGAACGTGCCCGAGGAGACCGGCAGCTCCGGCAGGCGGAGGCGGGCGAGGTAGCTCGTGCTCCCGGCGAGCGGCGGCCGCCCGTCGGCGTGCGTGGTCGCTCCGAACAGGCAGCGCCCGTCGGCCAGGTCGATCGCCACGCCGACGTGGAGGCGGGTGGCGGGGTCGTCGCTCTCGACCGCGATCTCGACCTCGAGCCCGCTCCCCGGCGCGAACTCGGTCGCGGGCCGGCCGGCGGCGTCGAGAACGCGCAGCCCGCTCACGCGGCCGAGCCTGCCGCTCGGCGGCGGGGCGCCGGCGCCGTCCGGCGCTCCGGCGGCGCGCTTGCCGCGGTGCACGAGGTACATCTCGTACTGCTCGACGACGTCCTGCACCGGACCGAGCATCCGGATCCGGCCCTGGTGCAGCCACAGCGCGCGCTCGCAGAACGCCGTGACCATGTACATCGCGTGCGAGCAGAACACCACCGTCCGTTGCTCCGCCTTGAAGCGGACCATCCGGTCGATGCACTTCTTCTGGAACGCGCCGTCGCCCACCGCGAGCGCCTCGTCCACGACCAGCAGCCTCGGCTCGACGTGGGTCGCGACCGCGAAGGCGAGCCGCGACGTCATGCCCGATGAGTAGGTCCGCAGCGGCTGGTCGATGTAGTCGCCGAGCTCCGCGAACGCGAGCACCTCGGGCAGGCGCTCGCGGACGGCTTCCTCCGGCAGACCGAGCAGCGTGCCGTAGAACACCGCGTTCTCGCGCCCGGTGAACTCCGGGTGGAACCCGAGGCCGAGCTCGAGGATGGCGGCGATCGGCCAGTCGGCGCGGATCGCTCCGCCGTCCGGCGACGAGATCCCCGCCACCAGGCGCAGCAGCGTGCTCTTGCCCGAGCCGTTCTCGCCGACCACGCCGAGCGCCTCGCCGCGCTTCACCGCGAAGCTGACGTCGTCGAGCGCGGCCTTGTACGCGAGCCGGCCGGTGCGCCCGAGCAGCGCGAGCATGCGGTCGCGGCGCCGGCCGAACAGCGGGTAGCGCTTGGAGACGCCGGAAACCTCAAGGGCGGTCTGCGCCTCCCTCGGCGCCTCGCGGCGAGACGATTCCGCCCCTGCCTGCACCGCACGAGGCTATCACACGCTCCGCCGCGAGCCCGCCGCAAACGATCGCGGCCCGCCAGGAGGGCGGGCCGCACGAGATCGCGAGAGGAGATGGGTTACGGCGCGAGCTGGCCCGGGATGAACGTCGGGTCGCCGGTGATGTTGTCGATCACGGTGGCGTAGACGAACCCCGGCCCGCCGGCGCGGACCGTGACCACCGCCGAGATCGTCTGCAGCCCGGTCGGCAGCGCGACGCCGAGGCTCCTGAGACGGTTCTCCAGCCGGTCCTGGTCCCAGCCCCAGACGTTGAGCGCGAAGGTGTAGGGCTTGGGCTGGCCGGTGCCGGTGTCGATCGGGTTGAGAACGTTGCCGCTCTGGTCGTAGAAGATCACGGAGAAGTCGACGCCGTTGTTCTCCGATAGGTTGACGAACCCGAAGTTGGTCCGCTGCACGTCCTGGCTCGACATGCCGGTGATCAGCAGGCGCTGCATCTTCGACGAGGTCGAGATGCCCATCGCGGCGGTGAGCGGGACGTTGTTCTGGCCGAACGTGCCCGCCGGCGTGAGGTTGTACGAGCGCGAGGCGATGATCGGGTAGACGCCGGAGGAGTC
>DATIYW010000295.1:0-2053 GCA_035517415.1 Thermoanaerobaculaceae bacterium | reverse complement strand
ACGAGCTGCCAGTGCCGCGGGCACATGAGCCGCTCACGCGGCACCGGCGCGGCGCAGTCGCCGATCGGACAGCGGTGCATGCGGTCGCCGCACACCATCCCCGGGGTCAGGCGGCCTTCCGTCTGGCGGGCGGCGGTTGCGGTTGCACTCGTTGGCTGAGTGCGATGACGGGTGCGTTCTCTTGGGGCCAGCAGCCGCACGTTCGGGTGCGGTCGCCGGGTAGCCGGCCGTGGTCGCATTCGTTGTCGGCGAGTCGGCCGAGCACGCCTGACTCGATGGGACACGCGCCTCCCGCTTGGCGCATGGCTTCGCGGTAGCGGTCGGCGAACTGTGTGGGCATCGTCTCTCCGTGTGCTCGTGGTTCGTGTGGTAGGTACCGGGGGCACGTCCGGCTGGTCCCGTTACAGGCCGGCGCCGCCGGGGCAGGTCGCCCAGTGCTGGCAGTAGCGCGGCCCGCATTTCCAGCTGGTCGGGTCGGCGAAGCCCCACGGCCGGTCCGGCCCGTAGCGGTCGTGGAGAGCGGCGATCTGGCTGGCCGCGAGCGCGATCCGCGCGAGGATCGACCGCAGCGCGGCGACGTTGCGCTCGGTTGGTATGAGCGAGGTGGCGAGCGTCTTGCGCCGGGCGCCTGGGATCAGCGTCTGCGCGAACTGGAAGCGTGCGGCGGGCCGGCCCTCGAGCCAGCGGGCGGCGAGGTACAGGCTGGCCTGCGGGTTCCGCGCCGCGGTCGCCTCGGTGATCGCGCTGCCGGCCTTGACCTTGTAGTCGACGATCTCCTCGACGAGTTCCTCGGCGCCAAATACCGGGCGGCGGGTCTCGAGGTCCAGGTGACCCTCGATCGTCCACTCGATCTCGGGCGCGAGCCGGAACTCGACTCGTCGCTGCACCGCGACCGGCTCGCCGAGCTGCGGAACGAGCTCCTCGAAGGCGATGGTGAGCGCTTTGACGCCGAGCTTGAGCGCCGTGTGACGGTCGAGGCGCTCGTCCCAGGCGACGCCGAGCTTGTCGTTCTCGGCGGCGAGTTGCTGCTTCCAGTTGGCTCCGAAGAAGCGTTTGAGCTCGCGCAGTCCGAGTCGTTCCCGGCGCTCGAGCCGGTGCCGGTAGTAGTGGGTCAGGGTCTCGTCGACGCGGGAGCCGAGGAACATCGCCCCGCTCGGCGGCTCCTTCTCGCCGAGCAGGTACCGGCGCCGCCACGCGTCCGGGCAGGCGAGGAACAGCGTGTAGGAGCTGTTTGACAGGTGCCCGATCGGCTGGCCGTCATAGCGGACGGGTAGGCGGCGTGGCACCTCGATGCGGGCGGCGAGCCCGGCTGCCGACAGGGCGCCCGCCGCCGGAGTGCGGGTGTCGGCGGGGGCGAGCGCGAGATTGCTCATCTCGCCCTCCTTTCGATGTCGAGAGGGGATTGGGTTCAGGCGGCTCGCGCCGCGCCCGCTGTGGTGGCCGGCGGGCGTGCGTGCTGGGCGAGCCGGTCGGGGTCGGTCTCACACGGCGAGAGCCCGTAGGCGTCCGGGTGCCGGTAGCGGAGGCTCGCGACCCTGAGCGCGCGGCGCCAGAACCGATGCCGCCAGTCCTCGCCGTGGTGGCGCCGGTAGTCGCCAATGTGCTCGGCGAGCGACTCGGCGCGGTAGCCGGCTTGGGCGAGGACCTCGACCGCGGCGGTGACCTGCTCGATCTGCGTGTCCTCGAGCTGCTCGCCGTCCCGGTGGGCGGGCAGGGTGGCGTGTGCGATGAGGGCGAGGACGTCGGGCGGGTAGCCGGCGGCCGCCGCTTGGGCGGCGAGCCGGCTGCGCGCGTCGGTGCTCATGCGGCGGCGGGTCCGAGGCCGCCGAAGTCGACGGTCACTACGCCGTTGCCGTCCGTGCCCGGGGCCGGCGGCGTCGCGGTCACGGGCCCGTCGGGGGTGTCGCTGGGTGGCTGGTTTGCCTCGGCGGCTTCGCCCTGGCCCATGCCGGTTTCGGGTTCGCCGTGGGCGAGGATCTCGCCGAGGTCGCGCTTCACCGCGGGCGTGTCCATGCGCGCCTCGTAGCCCTGTCTGAGCCATTGCTCGGTGGCC
>DATIYW010000294.1:0-19561 GCA_035517415.1 Thermoanaerobaculaceae bacterium | reverse complement strand
ACAGCATAGACACCATGCGCGAGCAGCATGAGCGGCTGGAAGAGAGCATGTCGACAGGCCCGACGACCGGGGGGGGCCATTGTGGCTCGGAACGGGAGGTATTGGGCTTCGGCGGTCACGCCGTCGAGGGGAGATGCTGGGAGCACATAGAAGTATGCTGTGAGCGCATGTACGGACAGGGTCCGCAACGCCTGAATATGGTGCAATAACATTGTGCAATGCTACTGCGGCATTGACGGCGCCATTATACTCGCGCCATGAGCAAGGAGGAGCTCCTCAAGCTCACGCACCTCGTCGCGTGCGCCGGTTGAGCGTCGAAGCTGGGTCCGGCGGACCTGCACGCGGTGTTGGCGGCGCTCCCGGTGGCGCATGATCCCCGTCTGCTCGTCGGGACGAGCACGTTCGACGACGCGGGTGTGATGCGTCTGTCCGACGAGGTGGCGCTGGTGCAATCGGTAGACTTCTTCACGCCGGTAGTCGACGAGCCGTTCGACTTCGGGCGCATCGCCGCCGCTAACGCGCTCTCCGACATCTACGCGATGGGCGCGACGCCACTCACGGCGCTGGCGGTGTGCGCGTTCCCGCGCGACACCTTGCCGCTGAAGGTGCTGGAGGAGACGCTCGCGGGCGGCCTCGAAGTGCTCCGGCAGGAGAAGGTGCTTCCGCTCGGCGGCCACACCGTCAAGGGCCCGGAGTTCACCTACGGGTTGGCGGTGACCGGGGTCGTGCACCCGGACAAGGTGCTCACCAACGCCGGGGCGCGACCAGGGGACGCGCTGGTGCTGACGAAGCGCCTGGGGACGGGCGTGCTCGCGACCGCGCTCAAGCGCGGCGAGCTGGGCGAGGCGGAGCGGCTCGCGATGGTCGCGTCGATGGCGCGCACCAACCGCGACGCGGCGGAGGCGATCGCCGACCTCGAGGTCCACGCCCTGACCGACGTCACCGGCTACGGGCTGCTCGGTCACGCTCTGGAGATGGCGGAGGCGAGCGGGGTCAGCCTGGTGATCGATGCGGCGGCGCTGCCTCTTCTGCCGGGCGCTCGGGACGCCGCCGCCGCGGGTGCAATCCCCGGCGGTCTGGTCGCGAATCGGCGCTGGGCGGAGAGTAGGGCGGACCTGGGCGGCGTCGACGCGACCACCGCGGCGTTGCTGGTGGACCCGCAGACGTCCGGAGGTCTGCTCGCCGCGGTGGCGCCCGCCGCCGTCGAGACGCTCATGGCGGCGCTCGCCCGCCGGGGAGTGGACGCGGCGGTGGTCGGCAGCGTCGCGGCGGGCCCGCGCGGCACCGCGAGGATCCGGGTGGCCTAGGCGACGGCGGCGAGCGCGCCGCAGTAGAACCCGGGGTAGATCGCGGCGCAGGCCTCGATCTTCGCTGGCACGATGCGCACGTCGTGGAATCCCGCCTCGGCGAGCGCCCGCAGCCAGCCCTGCGCGCTGACGAAGCCGGGGCGGGCGCGGAGGCCGTCGTCGGACGGGGTGCGCCGGTAATCCTCGAGGAGAGTGAACGGCAGCTCGAGATGGACCGGAGCGTCGGGCGCGGGCCGGATCAGCTCGCCCGCGACGAGCACTCCGCCGGGCCGCAGCAGCCGCCGCAGGCCGGACAGGCAGGGGACCAGTGCGTGCGCGAGGTGCAGCGTGTTGACGCCGAAGGCGAGGTCGAACCGCCCGTCCTCGAATCCCTGCTCGGCGCCGCCGAGGTTGATGTCGTAGCGCGTCGCGCTCAGCTCGCACTCGGGCGGGAGCAGGGCGCGGAGGCGCCGGCTGCCGCGCCGCAGGAACGCGGGCTGCGGCTCGGTGAACGCGTACCGCGCCGGTGCTCTCGATGCCGCGCTCAGCCTCGCGACGAGCGCCTCCGCCGCGCTTCCGGCGCCGCCGCCGAACTCGAATACCGCCGCTCCGGGCGGCGTGAGGCGGGCGGCGACGTACGCGGCAACCTCGTTGTTGGGCGCGTAGAGGGGATTCGCGTTGGAGAAGTACTCGAACCAGAGGTGGAGCGTCGACGGCCCGAACAGTGCGTCCTCGCCGCGCAGCTCGCCGCGGAGGACGGCCGGCAGCGCCGCCGCGCACAGCGACAGCACCTCGTACGCGGGGCGCGCGGACGGGAGCAAGCGCTCGGCCTCGGCGCGCAGCTCGGCCGACGGTGCACCCTCCTGGGCCGGGGCGACGCGCCAGCCCGCGCCGGCACGGGTGGCGCCGCCGTAGAGCTCGAGCGTCTCGAGCAGCCAGGTGACGGCGAGCTTCCCGGCGGAGTCCCAGCGGCGGGCGGCAAAGAGATCGTCCACGCCGGCGATCGTCGCCGCGTCGAGCGCCAACCGCTGCGCCAGCTCCGCGGCGAGGCGCCCGATGTAGACGTCGAGCCGCTCGCACGCGGCGCGGAACGCGTCGTCGAAGAGATCGGGGTCGACGTCCCCGGCGAGCTCCCGCACCTCGGGCGGGATCGGCATCGGCATCCGCGCCATTCAGGCTGCGCTCCGCTCCGCGAAGTACTCCTCCACCGCGCCCAGCACCGCTTCCGCGCTGGTCAGCTCGGAGAGGCGCTGCCGCAGGTGCCGCCCGTCCGGCAGCCCGTGCGTGTACCAGGCGGTGAACTTGCGCAGCTTGTGCAGCGCGGTGCGCGCGTCGTCACGCGAGAGCACCTCGCGGAAGTGGAAGCGCATCAGCTCGCGCCGCTCCTCGAGGGTCGCCTCGGGCGCCGGGCGGCTGGCGAGGATCGCCGCGCTCTGGCGGAAGATCCACGGGTTGGTCAGGCTCGCGCGCCCGATCATCACCGCGTCGCACCCGGTCTGCCGGAACATCGCCACGACCGCCTCCGGCGAGTCGACGTCCCCGTTGCCCAACACCGGGATGCGGAGAGCGCCCTTGAGCGCCGAGATGTGCTCCCACCTCGCACTGCCGGTGAACTGCTGCTTCGCGGTGCGGGCGTGCAGCGCGACGGCGTCGGCGCCCTCGGATTCGCAGATCCGGCCGAGCTCGACGTAGGTGTGGGCGTCGTCGTGGAGCCCGAGGCGGAACTTCACCGTGAGCGGCATCGAGATCGCCGCCCGCACCGCCGCCACGATGCGCCGCGCCAGCGGCAGGTCGCCGGTGAGCGCCGCGCCGGCGCAGCCCTTCAGCACCTTGTTCGCCGGGCAGCCCATGTTGATGTCGCAGATGTCCGCGCCCATCGCCTCGACCATGCGAGCGGCGTCGGCCATGTGGCCGGGGTCCGAGCCGTAGATCTGGATCGCGATCGGCCGCTCCTCGTCGACGAAGTGCATCATCTTGAGCGTCGTGGGGCGAGCCCGGACCAGCCCCTCGCTGGAGATGAACTCCATCGAGACCAGGCCGCACCCGCCGACCCGCCGGATGAGCAGGCGGAAGTCGCGGTCGGTGATTCCGGCCATCGGCGCGAGCACCAGCGGCGGGTCGACCGTAACGCGACCGATTCGCAACACCGGAGGAGTATAGCAATCGGACCGCGACGGACGCCGCGGGTGGGGACGGCGCGGCGTCAGCGGCTGGCCGGGATGGTCACGGCGAGGCGGGCGAGGAGCTGGCCGCGCGAGCTGATGCCGAGCTTGGCGTAGGCGTGCTTGATGTGGTCCTTGACGGTGTACTCGGTGATGCCGAGCTGCTCCGCGATCTCGCACGCCTTCTGCCCGGTGAGCATCGAGGCGAGGACGTCGGCCTCGCGGCGGGAGATCTGGCTCTCCGCGAGGCGCCTGCGGATCTCGTCCGCGCCGGGCAGGCGGATCGGCGTGAGGACGACCAGCGAGTACCCGGCGGTGCCGAGGCCCGAGAGGGCGACGATCTCGAGGCGCCACTTCGCGCCGTCGCCGGTGGTGACGACGAGCCGGCGGACGAGGTCGCTCGAGGCGCGCTGGTGCGCGATCTCGGCGACGATGATGTGGAGGAGCGGTGCGGTCTGCCCGTCGCCGCCGACCCGGGCCTGCGGCTGCCGGGTGTGGAGCGAGAGAAGCTCCTCCCCGCGGGGGTTCGCGAACAGGATCTCGCCCCGCCCGTCCATCAGGAGATGCGCCTCCTCGGTGACGCCGAGGATCTGGGTGAGGATCTCGACCTGGTGACTCGCCGTGTTGCGCTCGATCAGGGCGAGCAACGCGCCCTCGACCACCGGGCGCATCGAGTCGAGCGCGGCCGGGCTGGCGGCCGGGCCCGCGCCCGCGCCAACGAACTGGAGGCGGGCGCGGAACGCCTCCGCCGAGTCGAGGCGCAGGACAAGACCGGAGGCCTCCCCAGCCCGCCCGACCTCGTACCTGGCGGACGGACCGTCCGGCAGGAGGTGGAGCGAAAGCACGCAGCCGGAGGCCCCGGTCGCGCGCATCAGGCCATCGAGGATCGCGGTCACCGCAGGGTCGTCGCCGGCCGGGAGGGTCGGCCCGAGCAGGATGGGCGGACGCCACATCGAGGCGAGTCTACCCTGGCCGCGAGCCGCCCGCAACGCGCCTTTCGAGCAGGAGGCGCGCGCTGACTCGACCGGTCGGCAATCGCCCCACGAACTGCGGCGGCCGTGCCGGGCGCGCTGAGATCGAGAGCGAGGGTATGCCGGGGTCGGCGCGCTTGACCGCCCCCGTGGTAGCCGCTGGCGCGAGGGTGTCGATGAAGGTGATGATCCGCGCGACAATTCAGGCGAATCCGGGCGGGGCGAATAGTGCGTGGATTCCGGGCGTTTTCATCGACCGGGGAGTGTCAATCATGGATCCCCGCAACAGCCCTTTCAGCGGCAGTTGCGCTTGTCCGTTCATGGCATGTGGTGTACAGTTGAACATGTGCTAGGAGGCGTCCATGGTGTTGCTCTCGCTAGAGTCAGAAAATGGATCGGTTCTGACGTATCGCATAGCGAAGAGCCAAATCACCGTCGGTTCGTCGAGCCGAAATGACGTGGTCGTTCGTTCGCCCGGGGTCGCGGACCGGCACCTCGTCATGCACCGCACCGGCGAGCTCTTCACGTTCGTGACAGTGGATCGGCAGGCGGTGGTGCTGAACGGCGAGCGGAGATCGCGCGGCGTGTTGAACCCCGGTGATCGTCTGCGGATCGGTGCGGTCACGCTGGTGTTTCGCAGCAGTGATTCCGCGGGGCCGGAGGGAGGCGAGCAGGGGCCGGCGGAGGCGGGCCCGCTGGAGCTCGAATCGCCCCGCGAGGCGCCTGAGACGCCGGTGTTCCGCTCCGACCCGGCCGGCTTCGCCGCGGTGCGGAGCCGAGTCCTGGAGCTGCTCTTCTCCCCCCGTCCCGATTGCCTGCAACAGCTCGTCGCGGTGGTGCGCGAGGCGCTTCCAGGCGTCGAGGTCGCGGTGCTCGCCTCGACCCAGGCGGCGGAGCCGGTCGCGCTCGCGTCGGTGTGGTCGGGCGAGCTGCCGCGGGTGCCGGCAGCGACGCTCGCGGAGCTGGCGGCGCCCGGTCGCTATTTCCAGCTCAGCCACGGCGACGGGGCGTTGCTGGTCGTGCCGATCACGACGCCGCAGAAGGAGCTGCCGGGGTGTGTGGTTGCGCGCCCGGTCGGCTCGCTGGGAGACGAGGGGCTCGGCCTTCTGGGCGAGATCGCGCGGCTCCTGGGGTTCAGGTGGAAGGACATCGGCCGCGAGGACGCGGCTTTCGCGGGCTGGGAGACCGAGGCGCGGCAGCGCCTCGACGCGCTGCTGCCCGGAAGCTCGCAGGCGATGCAGGTGCTGCGCGCGGGGCTGCTCGCCGCCGCCCACGGCAGCGAGCCGGTGCTGATCTGCGGCGGCGAGGGGGTCGGGCGCACCGAATCGGCCCGCATCCTCGCCGCGCTCGGCCCGGTGGCGGGGCGCCCGGTCGCGGTGGTGGAGGGCCACACCGCCGACGCGGAAGCGCTGCGGCAGGAGCTGTTCGGCTCCGCCGGCCATCCGAGCTTCGCCGCGGATTCGGGGGGCGCCGTCAACCGTGCCCGGGGAGGCGTGCTCGTCATCCGCAACGCGGACCGGATGGCGGTGGCGCTGCAGACCGAGCTGGCGGCGTTCCTCGCGTCGCAGCAGCGCGATCCGACCGCCCCGCCGGCGACCCGCTGGGTGATCACTTGTGGCGAGGACCCGCTGGCGCTGGTGCAGCAGGCGAAGCTGGCGTCGCAGCTCTTCATGGTGTTTTCCCGGCGGATGCTGCGGGTGCCGCGCCTGGCCGAACGGCGCGAGGACCTCCCGCTGCTGATCGCGAGCCTGCTGCGGCGCGTCGCCGCGGAGCAGGAGAAGACCATCCGCGGCATCACGCTCGAATGCCTGAACCTGCTCCTCGCGCATTCGTACCCCGGCGAGATGGCGGAGTTGGTGGGGGAGATCAACCGCCTGGTCACCGGCACCCCGGATGGCGAGATGGTGCGCTGCGACCGGATGCCGGCGGGCGCCGAGTCGCATCCGGACGGCCCCGCGGACATCCCGGCGGAGATCTCCTCCGTGCTCGCCTCGGACAACCTCAAGCAGGTGATCCCGCAGGTGGAGCGGCTCGTCATCGACCGCGTCATGCGGCGGGTCAAGGGGAACCAGTCGAAGGGCGCGCGGCAGCTCGCGATCTCGCGCGGCGCGTTGATCGCGAAGCTCAAGGAGTACGAGGTTCCGGACTACCGCTTCCTGCGCCGGCGGAAGAAGACCTAGCGCTCGGGCGGGCCCGAGAACCGGAACGCCTGCGGCAGGAGCGCGTCGAGCGTCGTGGCCTGGTGGCTCCCGTCGTTCGCCGCGGCGAGCAGCACGGGCATGGCGGGCGCGAACTCGGCGAGCACCTGCCGGCAAGCGCCGCATGGCGAGACGGCAGTGCCGTTGGCCACCACCGCGACGGCGATCGGCCGCGCGCCGGCGGCGACCGCCGCGCCGACTGCGTTGCGCTCGGCGCAGATCGTCAGTCCGAACGAGCTGTTCTCGACGTTGCAGCCGGCGAACACGCGGCCATCCTCGGCCAGCACCGCGGCACCGACCGGGAACCGCGAGTAGGGCGCGTACGCGTGCTTCTGCGCCTCGCGCGCGGCGGCCAGCAGCCGGTCCACTGTGAGTTGCGCCAGCTCCACGGGCGCACCTTAGCGCCGGCCGGCGAGGGAGACAAGGGGCACCCGCTTTCCTTGACCGCGGCTCGCGTTGGCGTGTACCCTCCCGGCGGCTTCGGGAGGGTGAGAGATGACTCTGCAGGGCTTGCACGTGCCAGGCTGGGGCGAGCGCATCGGGTGGGACGGCCAAGCGATCCACGTCCCTGACAAGCCGGTCGTACCGTTCATCGAGGGTGACGGCACCGGGCCGGACATCTGGCGCGCGACGCAGCGCGTCCTCGACGCCGCGGTGGAGAAGGCGTACGGCGGCGCCCGGCGCATCGCCTGGGTCGAGGTGCAGGCGGGCGAGAAGAGCTTCAAGGGGCTCGGCACCTGGCTGCCCGACGAGACGGTCGAGGCGATCGGCTACTTCCGCGTCGCGATCAAGGGCCCGCTCACCACCCCGGTCGGCGGCGGCATCCGCTCGCTCAACGTCACGCTCCGGCAGGTCCTCGACCTCTACGCCTGCGTGCGCCCGGTGCGCTGGATCCCCGGCGTGCCCTCGCCGGTCAAGCGGCCGCAGGACATCGACATGGTGATCTACCGCGAGAACACGGAGGACGTGTACGCCGGGATCGAGTGGGCGGGGGGCAGCCCCGAGGCGGAGAAGCTGCGGCTGTTCATCGAGAAGGAGCTGGGCAAGAAGATCCGCCCCAACTCCGGCCTCGGCATCAAGCCGATCTCGCAGTTCGGCTCGGCCCGCCTGGTCGCGAAGGCGATCCGCTACGCCCTCGCGTCGGGGCGCGACTCCGTCACGCTCGTCCACAAGGGCAATATCATGAAGTTCACCGAGGGCGCGTTCCGCGACTGGGGGTACCAGGTGGCGCGCGAGCAGTACGGCGACGTCACCGCCACCGAGGCCGAGGTGAGCGAGAAGCACGGCGGCAAGCTCCCCGCCGGCAAGAAGGTGCTGGTCAAGGACCGGATCGCCGACTCGATGTTCCAGCAGGTGCTGTTGCGTCCGGCCGAGTACTCCGTGGTGTGCACGCCCAACCTCAACGGCGACTATCTCTCCGACGCGCTCGCCGCGCAGGTCGGCGGGCTCGGCATGGCGCCCGGCTCCAACGAGGGCGACGAGCATGCCCTGTTCGAGGCGACCCACGGCACGGCGCCGAAGTACGCGAACCTCGACAAGATCAACCCGGGCTCGCTGATCCTCTCCGGCGAGATGATGCTCCGGCATCTCGGTTGGGGCGAGGCGGCGGACCTGGTGACCAAGGGGATCGAGGCCGCGGTCGCGGCGAAGCAGGTGACCTACGACCTGCACCGGCTGATGGAGGGCGCGCACCTCGTCTCGTGCTCCGGGTTCGGCGAGGCGATCGTCGCGCGGATGTAGCGTCCCGGCGTCCGCGCCGCGGCGATGGCCGGCGCGTCGGTGCGGCGCGAGCGTGTAAGATCGCCGCCTGGAGGTGACGTCAGTGGCAGAGGCCCCGGCGCCCCGCGAGCGCCCCCGCATCTCCGCGGTGATCACGACCTACAACGAGGAGCACAACGTCGCGGACTGCATCGAGTCGCTCCTCTGGTGCGACGAGATCATCGTCGTCGACTCGTTCTCCACCGACAACACCGCCGAGATCGCCCGCTCCTACGAGAAGGTGCGCTTCCTCCAGCGGCGCTACTTCGGCTCCGCCTCGCAGAAGAACTGGGCGATGGACCAGGCGCGCTTCGACTGGATACTTATCCTCGACGCCGACGAGCGCTGCACCCCGGAGCTCGAGGCCGAGATCCAGGCGATGCTCGCCGGGGGCTCGACCGCGGAGGCGTTCGTCATCCGGCGCCGCGTCTACTTCATGGACCGTGTGATCCGGTTCTCCGGCTGGCAGCACGACCGCGTCGTGCGCCTGGTCAAGCGCGGTTCGGGGCGCTATCCGAACAAGCGCGTGCACGCCGACATGCAGACCCGGTCCGCACCGCAGATGCTGCGCAGCCCGATGCTGCACTTCATGATCGAGTCGTTCGAGCAGTACCTGCCGCGGATCGTCAAGTACGGGTTCTGGGGCGCCGCCCAGGGGTGGAAGAACAACCGCAAGTCCGGGGCCGTCGAGGTGTTCGGCCGGACGGTCTGGCGTTTCACGCGCATGTACGTTTTGCAGCTCGGATTCCTCGACGGCATGGCGGGGCTGGTGTTCTGCCTCCTGCAGGCGTTCGGCACCTATCTCAAGTGGGGGATCCTGTGGGAGTGGCGCGCGAACGCCGCGCGGGGGAGGATGCCCTCGCTGCCGGAGTTCGACGAGGACGACTCGGTGTGGCGCTGGCGCGAGCAGGAGGAGAACGCGCAGGGCTGATCCGGCGGCGAGAGCGCGCTCGCGCTCCGGTTCAGAACGGCTAGCTTCCGACCACCCGCTCGAGGCGCTTGAGGAACTCTCCCGCGGGCTCGAACCCGGTCAGGCGCAGCGCGTCGAGCTCCCTGCCGCCGCGGAAGAACGCCAGCGTCGGCACCCCGGCCACCTCGTAGCGCTGGCGCAGCGCATCGGTGGCGGGCTCGCTGCTCGTCAGGTCGACCTTGAACCGCGCGAACCGGGCCAGCGCGGCGGCCACCCGCGGGTCGGAGAACGTCTTCTCGTCGAGCTCCTTGCACGGGATGCACCAGGTCGCGGAGAAGTCGAGGACGACCGGCTCGCCGGAGGCGATCGCACGCTGCGTCGCGACCTCGGCGTACGGCTGCCACTCGAGGCCCGCCTGCGGTGAAGCGCTGCGCGCCGGCAGCGCGAGGATGCCGCCGAGCACGATCGCCAGGCTGGCGAGCCGCATCGCACGGTCGATCCACGGCTGGTCGTGGCCGGGGCGCGCGACCAGCAGCAGGTAGAGCCCGCCGAGCACGAGCAGCCCGCCGAAGAGCAGGTCGCCGCGGCCGGGCGGCAGGAACGGCCGTACGAAGTAGCCGGCGAGGGCGACCAGCAGCACGCCGAAAAGCTGGCGGATGCCGAGCATCCACGCGCCGGAGTTGGGTAGGCGGTCGATCGCGCCGGTGAAGACCCCGAGCAAGAGGTAGGGGAGCCCGAGCCCGAGCGAGAGGACGAAGAAGAGCAGGAAGCCGAGCGCCACGTCCTGCCGCTGGCCGACGTAGGTGAGGAGCCCGAGCACGAACGGCCCGATGCAGGGCGCCGCCACCAGGCCGACGACGAGCCCCATCAGCAGCGCGCCCGGGTACCCGGAGCGCCCGCCGGACACCCGAGTGGCCCACGCCGGCACGCGAATCTCCCACAGCCCGAACATCGACGCCGCGAGGGCGAGCAGGACCGCGACGATCAGCGCGACCACCCAGGGCGACTGCAGCGCCGACCCGAACAGCCGGCCGGTGAGGGCGGCGAGCACGCCGAGCGCCGAATACGTCACACTCATCCCCAAGACGTACGTCGCCGCGAGCAGCCATGCTGAGCTCTTCCGCGCTGTCTTCTGGGCCGAGAAGAAGCCGACCGTGATCGGGATCAGAGGGTAGACGCAGGGCGTGAGGTTGAGCCCGAGGCCGGCGACGAACACGATCAGGAGCTGCAACGCGAGGCCGCCGGTGACGAAGCCTGCCGACAGGCCGGGGCCGAGCGGCTTCGCGGGGCCCGCGGCCCCGGTCGCGGGGGTCGCCGACGCACCCGCAATCGGCGGCGAATCGGCTTGGGCCGCCGCCGCGGCGACCGTGAACGGCACCTCGGCGGGCGGCAGGCAGACGTGGTCGTTGCACGCCTGCGCCTCGACCGCGCCGCTCACGGCGCCCGAGGCGGCGCCGGGCGCGAGGCTGACCGTCGCCGTCACGTCGAACGCCCCTTCGAAGACGGCGACCGGGTCGGGGCTGAACGCGAGCTTGGTGACGCGGTGGGGCGGGAAGGCGGGCGGCGAGGCGCTCCAGCCCGCGGGCAACCGCAACGTCATCCGGGTCGGGATCAGGTAGGGGTCGAGCGGGACATTCGAGTTGACGTGCCAGCCCGGCTTGACCTCGACGTGGATCACGAGCGTGGCGGGGGCGGATGGGGTCGGCGGCCCGGGGCGGAGCGACGCGGATACGGTGAAGACCGCCTGGTCCGCCGCCAGCACGGCGGCGGGGATCGGGCTCACGAGCCCCAACGCGAGGATCCATCGGCCGACCACGACACCTCCGCGCCGGCGGGCACCGGCGCGCCAATCTAACACTTTGCCGCGACCCCCCGCCCGGTTAGTGCCCTTGACGGCGGGCGATCTTTATCGGAAGATGACGCTCCGGGGGGAACGTAATGGATTCACCATCGCGGAGGACATCCGCTTACATCCCCGTGGCAGTCCTGCTGATCGCCGCGAGCGCGCCGCTCCTCGCCGCGGACGACAAGGCCTGTCTCGAGTGCCACGGCAGTCAGCAGCAGGTCGCCGACGCCGCATCCGCGATGGACCTCAAGCTCACCCCGGCGCGGACCACGGCGCTGGTGGTCCCGGCCCCCGATCCGGCGAGCCCGCACGCCGGGATCGCCTGCCTCGACTGTCACCCCAAGGCGAGCGACCTGCCGCATCCCGCCGGGATGCTCGCCGGCAACCCCTGCGCCACCTGCCACGACGACGCGCTCAAGCGCCTCAACAGCAGCGCCCACCGCGACCCGAAGGGCGGCAGCGACCTCGGCGCGCAGTGCTGGAACTGTCACGGCGCGCACAACGTCTGGCCCGCGAAGGACCCCCGCTCGACGCTCGCCCCCGCCAACGTCGCCGCCCGCTGCCTCGCCTGCCACGACAAGCAGCAGTACCTCGCCGGCGTTCACGGCTGGGGCGTCGAGATGGCCGGGCTCTCGGTGGCGGCGACCTGCGTTTCGTGCCACGGCGGCCACGACATCCTGCCGCCCAGCGATCCAGCGTCCACGACGTCGCGGGCCAAGGTCTCCTTCACCTGCGGCAAGTGTCACGGGCCGGTGGCGGAGACCTACCGCAAGAGCGTCCACGGCGCCGCGCTGACGGCGACCGACAACCCCGACGTTCCGACCTGCGTCGGCTGCCACAAGGCGCACGAGACCGCGGACCCGCGCTCGCCGCGCTTCCGCTCCTCCTCGCCGGAGATCTGCGGCCGCTGTCACGCCGACCGGGCGATGATGGCCAAGTACGGCCTCTCGACGCAGGTGTTCACCACCTACGTCGCCGACTTCCACGGCACCACGGCGGAACTTTTCCGCGCCACCTCGCCGGACCAGCCGCTCAACCAGGCGGTGTGCTACGACTGCCACGGCTATCACGACGTCCAGAAGGTGCGCGGCATCGGCAAAGACGAGGTGAACCGCAAGCTCCTCGTCCGCTGCCAGACCTGCCACCAGGGGGCGAAGTTCGCCTACCTCTCGGCGTGGACCGCGCACTACGTCCCCTCGCCGCAGCACTACGCCCTGATCTACTGGGTGAAGGAGTTCTACCGGTTCGCGATCCCGGGGACGGTGGGGTTCTTCCTCCTCTACATCGCGGTCGACTGGTGGAAGCGGCGTCGCCGCGGGAGGACGTCATGACCCACGGCCAGGAGATGATCCGCCGGTTCACGCGCCGCCACGTGCTCAACCACTGGCTGATGATCGTGACGTTCGTCGGCCTGGTGGTGACGGGGATGCCGCAGAAGTTCCCGAGCCAGTCGTGGGCCAAGGGCATCGTGCTGATCATCGGCGGCGTGCCGCGGGTCCGCTTCGTCCACCACCTGCTCGGCACGATCATGGCGCTGCAGCTCGTCTGGCACGTGATCGAGGCCGCCTGGCTCCACCTCGCGCGGCGCCTGCCGATGCCGATGGTCCCGCGGCTCGCCGACGTGCAGCACTTCCTGCAGCAGGTCCGCTTCAACCTCGGCGTCGCCGACGCCCCGCCGCGGATGGACCGCTACACCTTCGCGGAGAAGCTCGAGTACCTGGCGCTGGTGTGGGGCACGGCGGTGATGGTGGCGACCGGTCTGTTCCTGCTCTACCCGGTGCGGTGGACCGCGCTCGTCCCCGGCGAGGTGATCCTGGCGGCCAAGGCGGCGCACGGCGGAGAGGCGATCCTCGCGTTCCTCTCGATCCTCACCTGGCACGTCTACTTCGTCCACGTGCGCCACTGGAACACGGCGATCTTCACCGGCAAGCTCGACGCCGAGACCTATGCCGAGGAGCACGCGCTGGAGCTGGCCCGGATCCGGCGCGGCGAGGCCCCGGTGCCATCGCGCCCGACCGGCCTGCGTCTGGCCGGGTTCGCCCTCGTCGCTCTCTTCGTCGTCGCCGCCGTGCTCGCCTTGATGTGGTGGCTGCGATGGTCGCCGGCCGCGGTCGCGGCGGTGGCGATCGCGCCGCGGCCATGAACACCGGCAACCCGGTCCGCGGCGGGGCGCTCCCCCCATCACCCCGCCGCGACCCTGAGTCCGGACTCGCCGCCGCGGGCGGTCCGGTGGCCGGTCGGGAGGGGATGCTAACGATGCGAGACCGCGAGCGAGGCGCGGCGCGTGACTCCGCGCCGGGACTGGGTCGGCTCCGGCGCCGGATCTGCGCCCTGGCGCTGCTCGTCCTCGGCGGAATCGGGCTCGCCGGCGCCGCCTCGGCGCAGGAGAGCAGCGACTGCTTCACCTGCCACGGCGACAAGGACCTCAAGAAGCAGCGCGACGGCCGCACCGTCTCGCTCTACGTCGACGAGGCTGCGTTCGCCAAGGCCCTGCACGGCAAGGTGCCGTGCATCGGCTGCCACACCGACCTCAAGGGCTCGGACTTCCCCCACGCCGAGAACCTCAAACCGCCGACCTGCACCGGCTGCCACGAGCGCGAGAACGCGGACCACGCCGCCGGCCTGCACGGGCGCGCCGAGGCGCGCGGCAACGCGTTCGCGCCGCGCTGCGTGAACTGCCACGGTCGCGGCCACGACATCGTCCCGGTGCGCGACCCCCGCTCGCCGGTGGCGCCGGCGCGCATCCCGTTCCTGTGCGGCAAGTGCCACCACGAGGGCTCGGCGGTCAGCCGCGCGTTCGACATCCCGCAGGACCGCATCCTCGAGAACTACACCGAGTCGATCCACGGCGAAGCGCTGCTCAAGAAGGGCCTGACCGTCGCGGCGACCTGCGTCTCGTGCCACACGCCGCACCTCGTCCTGCCGCACACCGACCCGCGCTCCTCGATCGCGCGCAAGAACATCGCCGCCACGTGCACGAAGTGCCACAGCGCGATCGAGCAGGTCCACCGCAAGATCATCCGCGGCGAGCTGTGGGAGAAGGAGGCGAACGTCCTCCCGGCGTGCCCCGACTGCCACCAGCCGCACAAGATCCGCCAGGCGTTCTACGAGCAGGGGATGGCGGACAAGGACTGCCTCACCTGTCACGCGCGCACCGACATCAAGGCTTCCGCCGACGGGCGCTCGCTCCACGTCGACGCGGTCGAGCTGGCGCAGTCGCGCCACGCCAGCCGGGCGTGCAGCCAGTGCCACTCCGAGGTGCGGCCGTCGCTGCAGCGGCCGTGCGCCGCGATCACGCACAAGGTGGACTGCGGTTCGTGCCACGCCGAGGTCGTCCAGGACTACCAGCGCTCGATCCACGGCAAGCTGCTCGCCAAGGGCGACGAGAACGCGCCCAGCTGCCGCGAGTGCCACGGCACCCACGGCATCAAGGGGCGCAAGGACCCCGCCTCGCCCACGTTCTCGCGCAGCGTGCCGCAGCTGTGCGGTCGCTGCCACCTCGAGGGCAAGCAGGCGGCGGTCCGGTACAAGGGCACCGAGCACGAGATCATCCAGCACTACTCGGAGTCGATCCACGGCAAGGGCCTGCTCAAGAGCGGTCTGCTCGTCACCGCGATGTGCACCGACTGCCACACCGCGCACGCGATCCTGCCCCACGACGACCCCGCCTCGAGCGTCAACAGCGCGCACATGCCGGAGACTTGCGGCCGCTGTCACAACGGCATCGAGCAGGCGTTCGAGAAGTCGATCCACTCCGTCAAGGTCTCGCACACGACGAAGAAGCTCCCGGTGTGCAACGACTGCCATACGGCCCACACCATCCGGCGCACGGACGCGGTCGGGTTCAAGCTCGACATCACGAACACCTGCGGCAAGTGTCACGCCGACGTGACGGCGACCTACTTCGACACCTACCACGGCAAGGTCTCGCAGCTCGGCTACGCCAAGACCGCGAAGTGCTACGACTGCCACGGGTCGCACGACATCCTCCCGCCCTCCGACCCGGCCTCGCACCTGTCGCGCGAGAACGTGGTGGGCACCTGCCAGAAGTGCCACGCCGGGGCGTCGCGGCGGTTCGCCGGCTACCTCACGCACGCGACCCACCACGACCCCGCCAAGTACCCGTTCCTGTTCTGGACGTTCTGGGGCATGACCGGGCTCCTGCTCGGCACCTTCTTCGTCGGCGGCGCGCACACCATGTTGTGGCTCCCGCGCGCTCTGCAGATGCGGCGCGAGCACGTCGGCGGCGCTGGCGCGGACGCCAAGGCGCTCCAGTACGTCCGCTTCACGCGGCTGAACCGCGCGCTGCACATCGCCATGATCGTGAGCTTCATGAGCCTGGCGCTGACCGGGCTGACGCTGAAGTTCTCGTACACCGCCTGGGCGGTCGGCATCTCGCGCGTGCTCGGCGGGTTCGAGACCGCCGGCTACGTCCACCGCGCCGCCGCCTGCATCATGTTCGGCATCTTCGTCACACACCTCAGCGACCTGGTGCGGACGCGCCGGCGCGAGGGGCTGACCTGGAAGCGGCTCCTGCTCGGCCCGGACTCGATGGTGCCGCGCTGGCAGGACGCGAAGGACGCCTGGCACTCGATCCGCTGGTTCCTCGGGCTGGGGCCGCGTCCGGCGTACGGGCGCTGGACGTACTGGGAGAAGTTCGACTACTTCGCCGTGTTCTGGGGGATCTTCGTGATCGGCTCGACCGGGCTGATGCTGTGGTTCCCGGAGTTCTTCACCCGGCTCCTGCCCGGATCGCTGATCAACGTGGCGACGATCGTGCACTCGGACGAGGCGCTGCTCGCCGTCGGCTTCATCTTCACGGTCCACTTCTTCAACACCCACCTGCGGCCGGAGAAGTTCCCGATGGACATCGTCGTCTTCACCGGCCGCATGCCGGTTGAGGAGCTGAAGCGCGATAAGCCGGCCGAGTACGAGGCGCTGGTGGCCCGCGGCGAGCTCGAATCGCACCTCGCGGAGCCCTACCAGCCGGTCGTCATCCGCGCGGTGCGGCTGTTCGGCTGGACGGCGCTCACGGTCGGCTTCCTGATCGTCGTGTGGATCATCTACGCGATGCTGTTCGCCTACCGCTGATGGGTTGGGCCGACCACACGTTGCCGGCCCGTCGCCGCCCCATTGCATTCGTCAGAGTTGCGTCAGCGACGCCGACGCATTACCATGTCGATGAGCCCGGATGGCGGGGCGAAGGGAGGACACGATGAAGCGGACGGTTCTCGTGGTTGCGGTGGGAATGGCGATCCTCGCTCTCGGCGCTGCGATCGCGAGCGCGGCGCCCACCTACATCGGCGCGGAAAAGTGCAAGATGTGTCACAGGGTCCAGTACGAGTCATGGGCCACGACCAAGCACGCCAAGGCGACCGACAACGCCAAGGCCTCGACCAATCCGAAGTTCGAGGCGGCGTGCCTGACCTGCCACGCCACCAACAAGGACGAGGCGATGGCGGGGGTGCAGTGCGAGGCGTGCCACGGGCCGGGCTCCGACTACAAGGGGCTGTCGGTGATGAAGGACCTCGAGAAGGCGAAGGCCGCGGGGCTGGTGATCCCGACGCAGGCGACCTGCAACGGCTGCCACGACGGCAAGGACCACCACAAGAACATCGCCTTCACCAAGGACGTGCACGCCCACAAGGCGAAGTCGTAACGCAGCTCCGATCCGCTGAACGAGAGGGGCGGCCCGCGGGGGCCGCCCTGTTCTTGTTCACGATGTGAGTGGCTTCACTTGCGGCGCCGGGCGCTCGGCGCGGACAGGGTGTCGGACGCCGGCGCTACCAGGCCACCTCGACCTTGATCGGCGAGCCGGAGAAACGCGAGACGAGCACGTGACGGTTGCGCTTTCCGAACAGGTAGAGGTCGCGGGTGAGGCGGACGTCCTCGGTGCAGTACTTCTCGATCAGGTCGAGGCGCCCCTCCTTCCACCACGCCAGCGCCTGCAGGCCGTCCGCGCTCTTCGCCCCGCCGAGCGTCGCCTGCACGACCGAGTCGAGCTTGGGACGGAAGCCGAGCTTGCCGTGCAGCTCGACCATGATGTCGAGCGTCGGCGTCTGCTCCAGCGGCACGCTCTGGTAGCCCTTCAGCACCTCGTAGTCGAAGCCGAGCAGGTTGTAGCCGACCACGAGCTCGGCGCCGCGCAGCGTCTCGATCAGGCGCCCGGCGTCCGGCTCGAAGAAGGGGCGGAAGCGGTCGTCGCGGAACGAGTAGACGACGCCGACCGACATCCCCAGCTCGCGCATCGCGGTGCGGCCGCCGACGTCCTGGAACGAGCGCTGCGTCTCGAGGTCGAAGACCAGGACATCGCGGCCGGCCGGCGCGGAGCGGACGGAGTCGTCCTCGAACAGGCTCAGCTGCCCGCTCCACGGCTGATCTTCGTTGCGCTTCACGAGGCCTCCCGACGAGGGCGGAAGTGTAACATGCGACGGATGCTGCGGCCGTGGCTCGAGCCTCCCCGCACCGTCTCCGCGCCGGCCGGCGTGGTGCCGGCCTCCTATCGCGCCTGGATCGAGGTCGCCGCGCAGCTGGCCGTCGAAGCCGAGCCGTGGGGCGCGTCGCAACGCGAGTGGTTGCACTGGGCGGTTCCGGTCCGTGACGGCGAGCCGGCGCCGGAGGCCGCGCGCACGTTCGACCCGGCCCGGCGCGCCGCGTGGTCGGGCGCGCCCCCGGCCTCGCGGAGGGAGGGCGAGCCGCGCCTCGACGCGGAGCGCGCCTCCGCCCTCTGCGCCGCGCTCGCGCAGGAGCTGGCCCCCAGCCTGTTCCGGAGCGCCGAGCTCGGGCTCGTCTCGCGCCTCGGCGAGTCGAGGGCGGCGTTCAAGGCGCGCTGCCTCGACGCCGCGGCGCCGGCGATGGCGCGCGGCGGGGCCGCGGGCACGGCCGGGCGCCGCGCCCTGGCCACGCTCGTCGGCGCGATCGAGGAGCGCCGCCTCGGCGCGGAGGAGCTGCGGTTCGAGTCGTGGCGCGTCGGGGTGGGGTGGTACCCGGAGGGGATCGAGCCGGTCGCTCCCGCCGCCGAGCCGCTGCTCCACGCTACCGGAGGGCGGCGGCGATGACGCCGGCGCGGCGCAAGATCTTCGCCGCCGCGCTGGCCGCGGGCACGGCGCTGCTGCTCGCGGCCGGGAAGCTCACGGTCGCGGTCGGCACCGGCTCGCTGGCCGTTCTCGCGGCGGCGGTCGACTCGCTGATGGACGTGGCCTGCTCCGGTCTCAACGCGTTTTTCCTCCGCGTCGCCGCCGACCCACCCGACGCCGAGCACGCCTACGGCCACGGCAAGGCCGAGGCGCTCTCCGGCGTGATCCAGGCGGTGATCATCGCGCTCGGCGGCATCTGGCTGTTCGGGCGGAGCATCTGGCGGCTGGCACGGCCGGCGCCGATCACCCGCCCGGACGTCGGCGTCGTGACGACCGCCGTCGCGCTGGTCGTCTCGCTCGGTCTCGTGTTCTACCTGCGCCGGGAGGCGCGGATCACGCGGTCGCTGGCGCTGCGCGCCGACGCGTTCCATTACGTCACCGACATCGCCACCAACCTGGTCGCCGGCCTCGCGCTGCTCGGCTACGAGCTGCTCGGCTGGGGCGCGCTCGACCCGCTCGCGTCGATGCTGATTGCGGCCTACATCGTTTACGCCTCGTACGAGATCCTGCGCGACGCCGCGGAGGAGCTGCTGGATCGCGGGCTGCCGCGCGAGGCCGAGGACGAGATCAAGGCGATGGTCACGACGCTCGCGCCGGAGGTGCGGGGCTACCGCTCGTTCCGCTCGCGCCGCGCCGGCGGCACCTCGTTCTTCGAGTTCCGCATGCTGGTGGACCGCAGCACCTCGTTCGAGCGCTCGCACGAGATCACCGAGGCGGCGATCCGGCGCATCCGCGAGCACTACGGGCAGCACGCCGAGATCATGATCGACACCGACCCGGTCTAGGAACGGTGGCTCGTGGATCGTTGATCGTGGTCGGTGCACTGCCTCGAATTGCCTGCGAACCGCGACCCACGAACCACGACCCGCGGCTTCTACAGGTCGTAGAGGCCCTCGTCGCGGGTCGGCGCGCCGCCGCCGGCCTCGTCGCCCTCGCCGCCCATCTCCGCCTCGAGCTGCGGGCCGAGCTCGCTCTCGAGCGCCTCCGGGTCCTCGCCGGCCTCCATGCGCCGGAACATCTCCTCCATCGTCGGCGTGATCCGCTCGCCCGAGCTCTCGGCAAGGCGGCGCATCAGCCCGGCCATCACGCGCGGGTCCTCGGCGTCCTTCTCGTCCAGGCCGGAGGCGAGATCCATCATCTCGCGCTCCATCCGGTCCGCCGCCGCGTCGTCCGCACCCTCGCCGCCCGACGGACCTTTCGCCGGCGCTCCCTTCGACCCCTTCGCCACCGCGAACGTGGACGGCACCCGGGTGAGCCCGGTGGCGCCGCAGCGTGGGCAGACCGGCTCCCGGCG
>DATIYW010000293.1:0-15717 GCA_035517415.1 Thermoanaerobaculaceae bacterium | reverse complement strand
CGCAGCGCGAGGTCGGCACCGACACGCCGGCGTTCAAGGAGGCGCTGCGCAACGCGATGCGCCAGGACCCCGACGTGATCATGGTCGGCGAGATGCGCGACCTCGTCACGATGAGCACCGTGATCACCGCCGCCGAGACCGGGCACCTGGTGTTCTCGACGCTGCACACCAACGACGCGAGCCAGACCATCGACCGTATCATCGACTCGTTCCTGCCCGACCAGCGCGACCAGATCCGCTCGCAGCTCGCCCAGGTGCTGCGCGCCGTCTGCTCGATGCAGCTCGTCGCCCGCGCCGACGGCCAGGGGCTCCTCCCCGCCTGCGAGATCCTCGTCAACTCGCCGAAGATCTCCAAGCACATCGAGCTCGGCGAGATCAAGGACATCCACGACGAGATCGAGGCGTCGGTGCCGTACTACCGCATGCAGTCGATGAACCAGTCGCTGATCGCGCTGCTCGCCAACGGCACGATCACCTACGAGGTCGCGCGCGAGAAGTCGCTCGACCCCGAGGACCTTTCGCTGAAGCTGCGCAAGCTGTTCCCTCAGATCGAGGAGGCGCAGCGGGAGGACAAGATGGGACCGTCCCCTGCCGACTTCGCCAGCATCGTCGAGCTGATGGAGATCAAGCGCCTCTACGAGGAGCAGGAGGAGCGCTGGAAGCAGCGCGTCCAGGAGAAGGACGAGCTGATCGCCCAGCTCGAGGCGCAGACCGCCAACTTCCGGCGCGAGCTCACCGAGGGCAGCTCGACCACGACCGAGATGCGCAACCAGCTCGAGTCGATGCGGGCCGAGAAGGACCGCGTCGTCCAGGAAGCCAACCTGCGGATCGAGAAACTGAACGAGCGCATCCGCGAATTGAACCAGCAGCTCGCCGGCAGCGGCGTCAAGCCGGCGCCCGAGAAGGCCGGCACCGGCGGCTTCTTCAAGCGCTAGGGCGACCGCGGGTGGTGATTGGTGGAACGTGGGTTGCGGCCCTCGGGCCCTGGCTCGCGGTCGCTGCGTTGCGGCCGGTCGCGACCCTGCGGTGCCGCAAATCGACGGCAGCCTCCCTTCTCCCGGCAGCGGTGACACGAGCGATCGCCACCGGCTGAGGGGCGCGCGGAGCGCTCAGCTGACCCGGACGTGGCGGCGGACGGCCCACCCGGCCGAGATCGATGCGGCGTCAGAGTCGACATGCCCGCACGCGTTGGAAATGCGCACCCAGTAGGTCGCCGCCCCCGCCAGCGGTGTCGTGGAGAGGGTGCTCGAGTTCGTGCCGACCGGGAACGTCGTGTCGCCCGCCCGCCCCATGTACCACTGGTAGCCGAGCGGCCCCGTCCCGTCGGCAGTCACGGTGAGCGTGGCCCCGCCGCCGGGCGCGACCGTCACGTTCTGCGGCTCGAGCGTGACCTGGGGCGCGGAGCACGCGGCCGCGCAATCATCTCGGACGATCGTCCCGCCGTTGCCGACCGCAACGAGCTGTGATCCGGTCCAAGCCACGCCGCGCAGGTCGCTCGGGGTGCCCGAGGATCGCTCCTGCCAGGTCACGCCGTCCGGGCTGGTGAGGATCGTGCCGCTCTCGCCCACCGCGACATGCTGCGCTCCGCTCCACGCGATGCCGCTCAGCGTGGCTCCTACGCCGGGATTGCGGGACGTCCAGGTGATCGCGTCGTCACTGGTCGTGATCGCGCGCGAGGCTCCGACCGCGACAAACCGCGATCCGGTCCAGTCGACGGCCAGAAGCGGGTAGCTCGACGCCGAATCGCGGCTGGTCCAGACGGCGCCGTCGGGACTGGTCAGGACCGCTCCCGGTCCCATGGGGGTGAAGGCCCCGACCGCAACGAGCTGCGTGCCCGCCCAGATGACGTCCGACAGGCCAGGGTAGCCCGCCGAGGTTGGGGCCGCCCAGACGACGCCGTCGGGACTCGTGAGGATGGTGGCGGCCTCCTGGTCCTCGATCTCGAGTTGGCTTCCGACCGCGACCAGCCGCTCACCGGTCCACGCGACGGCGGACAGGTCGTCGGTCGTCGGGATGCGCACGGTCCAGCTGATCCCGTCCGGACTCGTCAGGATCACCCCGAAGAACGGGCCCGACAAGCCGACTTTGCCGACCCCGACCGCCACGAGCTGAGTGCCGGTCCAGACCAGCCCGTAAAGGTCGGCGGCGGTCCCCGCGTCGCGCGCGGTCCACCCGATCCCGTCGGAGCTGGTCAGGATCGCGCCGCCGCTCCCCACCGCGACGACTTGCGAGCCAGCCCAGGTCACGGCGAGGAGGTCGGCACGCGTCGGGGGCGGGTTGACGGTCTCCCAGCTCTCACCGCATGGGACGGCGACAGTCTCGGGCTTCACGTTCCGTGCGACCCGCCCGATCTCCCCGCCCGTCGCCATTCCCGAAGCCAGGACCAAGGCGACGAACATGGGAACGATCCCTTGCCGCGCATGCATCGCCCGCTCCCTTCGCCACGCCGTCAGCATCGCAGTCGAGCGAGTGGTCGCGCTCTGCCGACTCACCCTGCGATGGTATACGGCTCGTCAGCGCAGAGCGTCGCCAAGGAAACGGATTCCATGGGTGAGATGCGCGACGTGATGGGACGCGAGGGGTTACCGCCGCCGTGCCCGCCCGCGAGCCACGCGTCCCGCGCTACCGGCTCACGGTCGCGCGGCGGGCGTCGCCGGCGTGGGCGAGGCGGACGCGCAGGACGCGCGCCGCGAGGTCGGGCAGCCACGGCCACGACTCCGGCCACTCGATCGCGGTGACCGCGGCGGGGTCGTCGAGGCACTCGCCGAGCCCGACCTCGTCGAGCGGCGCCGCGGCGCGGCCGCGCAGGCGGTAGAGGTCGGCGTGGTGGACGCGCTCGATCGCGCCGCCCTTCACGAGGTAGCTCTCGAGCAGCACGAACGTCGGCGAGCACACCTCGCCGGGGTCGCCGCCGAGCGCCGCGACCAGGCCGCGCACGAGCGTGGTCTTGCCCGCGCCGAGCGGGCCCTCGAGCAGGATCAGCTCGCCGGGCTGCAGCAGCGCCGCGAGGCGCGCGCCGAGCGCCTCGGTCGCGGCCGCGTCGGCGAGCTCGGCCTCGAACGGGAGCGCGGCGCCGCTCACGCCGGCCGCCGGACCTCGGCCTCCGCCTTCGCCAGGCAGCGCGCGAGCACGCTCGCCGGGACCGCGCCGGCGCGCCGCTCGCCCGCGATCTCGGCGGCGCGGCCGTGCAGCCACGCGCCCGCCGCGGCGGCGTCCTTGGGCGCGACGCCCTGCGCCAGCAGCGCGCCGATCGCGCCGGTGAGCACGTCGCCGGCCCCGCCCGATGCGAGACCGGGCGTGCCGGTCGGGTTGACCAGGCTCCAGCCCTCGCCGCCGGCGATCACGGTGCGGGCGCCCTTGCCGAGCACGACCCCGCCCGACCGCTCGGCCGCGGCCGCGGCGGCGCCGAGCCGGTCGCGCGTCACCTCGGCCGTCTCGACCGCGAGCAGGCGGCCGAGCTCGCCCGGGTGCGGCGTCAGCACCGCCGGCACTCCCCGCCCACGCAGTGCCGCGAGGCGACCGGCGAGGAGCGTGAGCGCGTCCGCGTCGAGCAGGAGCGGGCCGTGCCAGCTCGCCAGGATCTCGTCGACCAGGCGGCGGGCGCCGTCGCCGAGCCCGAGGCCGGGGCCGACCGCGAGCGCGGTCGCCTTGGCGAGCAGCGCCTCGATCCCCTCGCCCGTCACCGCGCCGTCCTCGCCGGTCGGCAGCGGGTCGACCATCGCCTCCGGCACCAGCGACTGGATCGGCGCGACCGCACCGCGCGCCGTCGCGACGGTGACCAGGCCGGCGCCGAGGTTGACCGCGGCGCGGGCACCGAGCGCCGCCGCGCCCGCGCGGCCCTCGCGCCCGGCGACGAGCAGGAGGTGGCCGAAGTGGCCCTTGTGCGCGTCCGGCGCGCGAGGCGGGAGCCAGCCGGCGACGTCCTCGGCCTCGACCAAGCCCACCTTCGCCTGGCGGTCGAGCACCCAGTGCGGGATGCCGATGTCGGCGACGGCGAGGTCACCGCAGCGCCAGCACGCCGGCGGCAGCAGGTGCGCGAGCTTCGGCGCACCGAACGTGACGGTGATTGCCGCCTCGACACTGGCGCCGGGCACCTGGGCCGACGAGCCGGAGAGCCCGGAAGGGACGTCCACCGCGACCACCGGCGCCCCGCACGCGCCGATCGCCTCCACCGCCGCCGCGAACGCGCCTTCGAGCGGGCGGTCGAGGCCGGTGCCGAACAGCGCGTCGACGACGACGTCGGCGCCGGCGAGCAGCGGCTCGAGCGCCGCGACGTCGTCCGCGCACTCGTGGACGGCAACCCCGAAGCTGCGGGCGAGCTCGAGCTGCTTGGCGGCGTCGCCGCGCAGTAAGGCCGGGGGCACGAGCAGCGCCGCCTCGACCGCGAGGCCGCGGGCGTGGAGCTGCCGCGCCACCGCCAGGCCGTCGCCGCCGTTATTGCCCGGCCCGCAAGCGACCGCCACGCGCGGGGCGTCGGCGAAGCGCTCGACGACCACCTCGGTGACGGCGCTCGCGGCCGACTCCATCAGGACGAGCGACGGCAGGCCCAGCTCCTCGATCGTGACGCGGTCCGCCTGCCGCATGCCGGCGCTGTCGAGGACGGCGATCATGAGACCCTCCCGGGCCGCCATCGTATCGCGATTGCGCAGCGCCCGGGTGCGCCGCCGCCTCGGCGTGCTAGCCTGCCGCGGTCCGATGCGGCAGCACGCTCCGATCCCTCGCGCGCGCGGCGCCCGCGGTGGCGCCGCCGGCGCCGTCCTCGCCGCGCTCGTGCTCGCGCCCGGTACCGCCGCGGCTGCGACCGCGCCGGAGGCACCGGCGAGCCCGTCGCTGTGGGGCGGCGTGCCGTTCCTCGGCATCCTCCTGTCGATCGCTCTCTTCCCCCTGCTCGCGCCGCGCTTCTGGGAGCGCAACTACCCGAAGGTCGCGGCCGGCTGGGCGCTCCTGCTCGCGCTGCCGCTGATCGTCGCGCGCGGCTCGGCAGCGCTCGGTGCGCTCTGGCACCTGCTGGTCGTCGACTACCTGCCGTTCGTCATCCTGCTCGTGACGCTGTTCACGATCGGCGGCGGGATCGTCGTGCGCGGCACGCTGCGCGGCTCGCCCGCCGTCAATGCCGCGCTGCTCGCGACCGGGACGCTGCTCGCCTCGGTGATCGGCACGACCGGCGCCTCGGTCCTGCTCATCCGCCCGCTACTGCGCGCCAACCGGGGCCGCCGTCACCGCGCGCACACGGTGGTGTTCTTCATCTTCCTGGTCGCCAACATCGGCGGCTCGCTGACGCCGCTCGGCGACCCGCCGCTGTTCCTCGGCTTCCTCGCCGGCGTCCCGTTCGGCTGGACGCTGTCGCTCTGGCGCGAGACGCTGCTGGTCGGCGGCGCCGTGCTGGCGGTGTTCGTCGTGCTCGACACCCGCCTCTGGCGCCGCGAGGGCGCCGCGGCGCGCCGCGCGGGAGCGG
The DNA here is from genome assembly GCA_035517415.1 of Thermoanaerobaculaceae bacterium. Lineage (GTDB taxonomy): Bacteria > Acidobacteriota > Thermoanaerobaculia > Thermoanaerobaculales > Thermoanaerobaculaceae > DATIYW01. Next base: position 10,262 of record DATIYW010000293.1, on the reverse strand, counting down.
CGGCTCGGGAGCCGCTGCGCATCGCGGGCCTGGTCAACCTGCTCTTCCTCGCCGGCGTCGTGCTGGCGATTGCCGGGTCGGGCGCCTGGCACCCAGGCGAGGTCGCCCTGCTCGGCGTCCGCCAGGGAGCGCAGAACCTGGCGCGCGACGCGCTGCTGCTGGCGATGCTCGCCGCCTCGTGGCTGGCGACGCCGCGCCGGCTGCGCGAGGAGAACGGCTTCACCTGGGCGCCGATGCGCGAGGTGGCGATCCTGTTCGCCGCGATCTTCGTCACCATGCTCCCGCCGCTCGAGATGCTGCGCGCCGGGGCGCACGGCCCGCTCGCCGCGCTCGACCGCGCCGTGCGCGCGCCGGCGCACTACTTCTGGGCGTGCGGGCTGCTCTCGTCGTTCCTCGACAACGCGCCGACGTACCTCACGTTCCTGGCCTCGGCACTCGGCAGGCTCTATCCATGGCTGCCGGATCGCGAGGCGGTGCTGCGGCTCGCGACCGAGCATCACGCCACGCTCGCGGCGATCGCAACCGGCGCCGTGTTCATGGGCGCCAATTCCTACATCGGCAACGCGCCCAACTTCATGGTGCGGGCGATCGCCGTGGAACAGGGCGTGCGGATGCCGTCGTTCTTCGGGTACATGCTCCGCTACTCCCTGCCGGTGCTCCTTCCGGTGTTCGCGCTCGCCACCTGGGTGTTCTTCCGTTGAGGACCACCGCCCCGAGGGCCTGGTGATCCTCGACGCGCCCGAGGCCCGCGCGCTGATCGCGAGCGGCCTGGCCGAGTACCGCGCCGGCCGCTACTGGCACGCCCACGAGCACTGGGAGCGCGTCTGGTCGCGCCTGGCCGACGCCGAGAGGCACTGGGTCCAGGGGCTGATCCTGATCACCGCCGCCGCGTGGCACCTCGAGCGCCGGCACGAGCGCGTGGCGCGACGCCTGCTTGCGCTCGCCGCGGAGCGTCTCGACGGGTGTACCGGCCTGCCGGGCGTCGAAGCGGCCGCGAAGCTGGCGCGCCTCGCCAGCGAAGCCGCCGCCGAACCGCATCTCGGCATCCCGCCGCTGCGCCTCGACTGAGTGGGATCAGCGCGCGCTGCGTTGTGCCTGGCGGCGCAGGCGAGGGTCCTTCTCCTCCATCTCGCGCACCAGGCGCACGGTCTCGCGGATGCGGCGCTGCTGGTCGCGCTGCTCCCTCTCCTCGCCGGCGCGCTGCCGCGCCGCCAGGATCGCCGTGATGAACCGGCCGAGGCTCCAGTGCAGCGCCGACAGCGGCAGCTTGCAGCCCGCCAGCCGCGCGCCCCAGAAGTTGGCCGCGCCGAGCACCGCCTTGGTGAAGTCGGCCTTCTGGCAGTTGGCGAAGCGGAAGCGGGCGTGGGCGCAGTTGGCGCCGACCAGCTTGGTGAAACGCAGGTCCGAGCGCGACAGGTCGGCGCTGCGCAGGTCGGCGAGGATGAGGTCGCAGCCTGAGAAGTCCGCGTCGACGCCGGCGAGGTTGGTGAGGATCGCCTGCCGCAGCCGGGCGCCGCGGAACGTCGCGCCGGTCGCGATCGCGCCGTCGAAGTTGGCGGACTCGAGGTTGGCGTCGCGCAGGTCCGCGCCCTCGAGGCGCGCCTGCTCGAACCGCCACAGGCGGAGGTTGCAGCCGGTGAACGTCGCGCCGGTGAGGTTGGCGCGCACGAGCGACACCTTGCCGAGGCGCGGCACGCGGAAGTCGGTGCCGGAGAGCTGCGCGGCGGCGAGCTGCGCGCCGTTGATCTCGGTGTTGACCAGCACCGCCTCCTGCAGGTCGGTGGCCTGGGCGTCGCAGCCGACCAGACGGGCGCCGGTGAGGTCCGCGCCGCGTAGCGAGCTGTGCGACACGTCGGCGCCCTCGAAGTCGACGTTGGAGAGGTCGGCGCGCAGGAAGTTGGCCTCGCGAAACCCGGCCTTGACCAGCCTCGCACCCGCGAGCTTGGCGTCCGGGAGCTGGGCGCGCGTCCCCTGCACGGACTCGAGGTTCGCACCGGTGAGGTCGTCGCCGGCGAGCGAGACGCCCTCGAGGATCGAGCCGGTCAGATTGGCGCGCGCCAGCACGGTGCCATCCAGACGCGCGCCGCGGAACGAGGCGCCCGAGAGGTCGGCCTCGGAGAGGTTGGCGCGGTCGAGGATGGCGCCCTCGAAGCTGACGTTCGGCAGCTGCGCGCCCTGCAGGTCGCTGGCGGTGAAGTCGGTGCCGCGGAAGGTGGCGCCGGCGAGGATCGCGCCGCGCAGCCGGCAGCCGCGCACCTCGAGCAGGTCGAAGCGGACGCGGCTGCAGTCCGCCCCCTCGAGCACCGCGCCCTGGAGCTGCGCGCCGTCGAGCTGGGCGTTGACGAGCGAGGCGCCGGTCAGGGTCGCGTTCCGCAGGTCGGCGCGCAGCAGCACCGCGCGCGAGAGGTCCTTGCCGTGGAGGTCCTGGCCCTGGAGGTCGGCCTCGACGAGATCCGGGAGGATGCGCGGGTTCTGCTCGCGCCACGCCTGCCAGCCGGGGGAGAGCAGCTGCCGCACGTGCTCGGCGTTCGCCATGGCGCGATTGTACGCGCGCGTCAGCCGACGGGCACGGCGGGCGGCACGCCGCCCGGCGAGCTGATCGCGGCGGCGAGCCGTTCGAGGTCGCCGGAGCGGCGCGCAGCTGCGGCGAGCGAGCGCGCCGCCTCGAGCTCGGCGCGGTGCAGCCAGAGGCTGGCGACGCGGAACTCCGGCCTGCCCCACTGCTTCAGCCCGGTGAACTCGCCCGGGCCGCGGAGACGGAAGTCCTCCTCCGCGATACGGAAACCGTCGTTGGTGGTAGCCAGCACGTCGAGGCGGGCGCGCGCCTCCGGCGAGCAGTCCGGGCCGACCAGCAGCGCGCAGAACGAGCGGCGGCGGCCGCGCCCGACCCGCCCGCGCAGCTGGTGGAGCTGCGCGAGCCCGAACCGCTCGGCGTTCTCGATCACCATCAGCGAGGCGTTGGCGACGTCCACGCCGACCTCGATCACGGTGGTGGCGCAGAGCACGCCGATCTCGCCGGCGGCGAAGGCCGCCATCGTCGCCTCGCGCTCGGCTGCCGGCGTGCGCCCGTGGACGACCTCGACCCGCACGCCCGGCAGCGCGTTGCGCACCGCGCGGGCGTGGCTGGCGATCGCGCGCAGCGAGAGCTTGTCCGACTCCTCGATGAGCGGGAACACCCAGTACGCCTGCCCGCCGTCGGCCACCTCGCGGCGGATGAAGTCGGCGAGCTTGCCGCGCGCGTCGTCCTCGCGCAGCACCGTGCGCACCGGGGTGCGCCCGGGCGGCATCTGGTCGAGCAGCGAGACGTCGAGGTCGCCGTAGAGCGAGAGCGCGAGCGAGCGCGGGATCGGCGTCGCGGTCATCACCAGCAGGTGCGGCGCCTCGCCCTTGGCCAGCAGCGCCTGCCGCTGCGCCACTCCGAAGCGATGCTGCTCGTCGACGATCGCGAGGCCGAGCCGGCCGAAGGTGACGGCGTCCTCGATCAGCGCGTGGGTGCCGACGACGAACCGCGCCGAGCCGTCGGCGAGGCTTCCGCGGACACGCTCCTTCTCGCGCGCCGGGAGCGACCCGATCAGCAGCTCGGGCGGAAACGGCGTCGCCGCGAGCAGGCGCCCGAGCGTGGCGAGGTGCTGCTGGGCGAGCAGCTCGGTCGGCGCCAGCAGCGCGACCTGGTGGCCGGAGGCGAGCACCACCAGCGCGGCGAGCGCCGCGACGATCGTCTTGCCCGAGCCGACGTCGCCCTGCAGCAAGCGCGCCATCGGGAACGGGCGCTGCAGGTCGGCGACGATCTCGGCCAGCGCCCGCTTCTGCGCCTCGGTGAGGTGGAACGGCAGCACCGCGCGGGCGCTGTCGCGGATCGCATCGGTGACGGCGCAGGCGGGCGCGCGCTGGGCGCCGCGGCGCTGGCGCTCGCGCTCGAGCACGACGGCGAGCGCGAGCAGCTCGTCGAACGCGAGGCGCCGCTGCGCCGGCGAGTGGCGTGCGGCCAGTGTCTCGAGCAGGCGCGGCAGTTCGGCTTCGTCTGCGGGAGGCGCCGGGAAGTGCGCCTGGCGCAGCGCCTCGCCGAGCGGCAGCATCTGCGGCTCCGCCGGGAGGACGTTCGCGAGCGGATCCGCCACCTCGCCGACGAGGTCGAGCGCGCGGGCGACCATCGTCCGCACACGGCGGCCCCCCCAGCGGCCGAGCCGCCGGTACATCGGCACGATCCGGCCGAGGTGGATCGGCTCGGCGTCCTCGTCCTCGACCTCCCACTCCGGCGCGACGAGCTGCAGCCCCCAGCCGCTGCGCGGCACGCGAAGCGGCCCGTAGAGCCAGACCCGCATCCCCTCGCGCAGCGTCCCCGCCAGGTACGGCTGGTTGAACCACACCACCGCGAGCGACCCGCTGCCGTCGTCGACCACTGCCTCGACGATCGACAGGCGCCGGTTGCGGGCGCGGCGCTCGACGATCTCGACGATCCGGCCGCCGACCGTCACCGTGGTGTCGGGCGTGACCAGCGAGGCGATCCGGCGCGGGTTGGAGCGGTCCTCGTAGCGGTGGGGCAGGTACCAGAGGAGGTCGCCGACGGTGGCGACCCCGGCGGCCGCGAGGTCCCGCGCCGCGGCGGGGCCGACGCCCTTGATCGCCGACAGCGGGCTCGAGGCGGCGAGCTTCATCCCGGCTCGGCGACGACGCGGAGGCGGAGCGTCACCAGGGCGAGCTGGACCTGGTCGCCGTCGGCGAGCGCGCAGGGCGTGAACGGCTGCAGCTTGGTGCCGTTGACGAACGTCCCGTTGGTCGAGGCATTGGTTTCGGTGATCGACAGCTCGGTGCCCGCCGCGCGGATGGTGGCGTGGCGGCGCGAGACGGTGCGCTCGAGATCCAGGCCGGAGAGGTCGATGTCGGGCGTGACGCCGGTGACCGGGTCGTGGCGGCCGACACTCGTGTCGCCGACCGCCCGGAGCGGGAACATGCGCCCGGACGTGGGGTGCGAGAGGACGGCCCACGCCTCGATGCCCTGGCTCGCTGGCGCCGGAGCCATCGCCGCCAGCTCGGCGCGCTTGCCGAGGATCTCCTCGTAGCGCCGGTTGGCCTCGCGCAGCCGCTCCGACAGCTTCATCATCATGCGGACCGCGATCTCCGGCTTGCGCCGCAGCAGACCGTCGAGGTCGGAGGCGGTGAGCTGGAGCGCGACGACGTCGGTCAGGGCGGTCGCGCTCGCCGAGCGCTGCGGCAGCTCCTCGAGCAGCGCCATCTCGCCGAAGAAGTCGCCCTTCTCGAGGATCGCGAGCTCGCGCTGCTTGCCGCCGAACTCGCGCCAGATCTGCACCTGACCTTGCTGGATGATGAACATCTCGCTGCCGATGTCGCCCTCGCGGACGATCAGCGTGCCCGCGGGGAAGTGCTGCATGAACTCCTCGAGCTTGGGGCTCACCGGGCCGCCGACGCGGACCTTCGCCACCTACGGCCCGTCCCAGGTGATCTGGCCCTGCGCGGTGTCCACCTCGACCTCCACCCCTAGCGGGAACGGCCGGTTCGTGCCGTCGTGCCCGAACGGCAACCCCTCGACGAGCACCGCGCCGCCCGGCACGGACTCGGCGAGCATCGCTTGCAACCGCTCGCGCGCCGCGGGCTCGTCCCGCCCGCACCGCGCGAACCTCCCTGCCACGACTGCCTGAGCCCGGGCGAGTCTAGAGGAGAGCCGGAGTTGGGTCAACAAACGGTCGAGCCGGTAGAGCGGCTCGCCGACGTCCTCGAGGAACACGACCGCGCCGTCGAACACCGGCTCGTACGGCGTGCCGAGCAGCGCGACGAGCATCGAGAGGTTGCCGCCCGCGGAGACCCCGCGCGCCCGCCCGCCGCGCACGACCTGCTCGGGCGCGAGCGCGAACAGGCTCGCCGGCGCCTCGCCGCGCAGCCAGGCCAGAAGGTGGTCGCCGCCTTCGGCGTCGCTCGCCAGCGTGGTGCCGACCGGCCCGTGCAGCGTCGCGACCGGGAAACGGGTCGCGAGGCCGGCGTGGAGCGCCGTGAGGTCGGAGAAGCCGACCACCCACCCGCCCCACGCGGCCAGCCGCTCCCACGGCAACTCCGGCAGGAGCCGCGTCGCGCCGTAGCCGCCGCGGGCCGCGAGGAGGGCGTCGACGCCGACGTCGAGCAGGCGCTCCAGGCCGTCGATCCGCTCGCGGTCCGACCCGGCCAGATAGCCGGACCGCACCGCCAGGTTGGGCGCCGGCACGACCTCGAACCCGGCCGCCCGCAGCCAGTCGAGCCCCGCCGCGAGCGCCGCCGGATCGGGCGGGCCGGACAGCGCCATCACGCCCACGCGCGCGCCGCGCGCGAGCGGTGGCGGCAACGGCCGTGGATTCGCCGACATGATCTGATTCTACCGGCACTCGCAGCCAGCACGCCCTCGCCCACACGGACTCCGGTCACGTGCCGTGCTCGTGCCGCGAAGCCGGCGGGGCCGGTCGGACGGTCGCGCGGCGGGGGAAAGGGCGGGGGGCCGCGAGGCGGGCGGGGGTTCGTGGAGTGAGCGTCCGGCTCCGCCGGCGCGAGCGAGGGGGGCTCCGGGGGGCGAGCTCGCGGCGGGGGAAAGGACGGGGGGCCGCGAGGCCCCCCGGACAGATGAGGGAGCTGTAAGCCGGATTCCGTGCCCTCCTCGCGGAGGGCGGCGCTCATTCCTCTGGGCCCGCCGTCGCCGGCGGGCTCGAGCGGCCTACCCGGGGATCCCCCGCCCTCGCGGGCGGAACCGGGGGTGGAGTCCCGTCGATCCCCCTATTTGGCCTTGCTCCGCACGGGGTTTGCCGTGCCCCGACCGTCGCCGGTCGGGCGGTGGGCTCTTACCCCACCTTTTCACCCTTACCCGGCGGCGACCGCCGGGCGGTGTGTTTTCTGTGGCACTTTCCCTCGCGTTGCCGCGGCTGGGAGTTACCCAGCGTGCTTCCACCTGGAGTCCGGACTTTCCTCGACTCACCGAGGCGAGCCGCGAGCACCCGCTCCCTCGAGTGCCGGGTCGATTCTAGCGCCGCTTCCCCCTGGCCGGCAGAGGTCGGCGTGGGACCCGGCGTGGCGACTCCGGCAGCCGCTCCACCCCCTCCGCGTATCCCCGGCCGCCGGACGGGGCCACCGGCCGCTGCGCGCTCTCGCCCGCCCCCGACTCCGCCGCGCTCGCCTTCTCCCAGAACGCCGCCGCCGGGACGACGGCGGCGCCACTCGCGCGGGCGAGCATGGCGAGACGGCGGTCGTCGGTCGCAAGACGCCAGCCCCGGCCGCCCGCGCCGAGCAGCTCGAGGATCGCGCGGTCGGCGTCGGCGACGTAGCGGACCTCGACCGGTCCCAGGCGCTCCCTCTCGCCGGAGCCGGCCGGCGGCGCGCCGTCGAAGAACAGCACCATCCGCACCCGCTCCCCGCGCGCCACCGCGAGCACCGCGCGCCGCACGCGCTCGCGGTCGCCGCCGGAGGCGAGGTTGTTGCCGTCGAGGAGCCAGGGCATGGCGGCGTCCTCCCCGGGACTCAGGTGCGCCGCTTCGACTTCTTGTTGCCTTCCTTGATCGCCGCGAGTGCGAGCTGGACGTCCGGGTTCTTGGGGTCGAACTCGAGGATCTTGTCCAGGCACTGCCGCTGGCGCTCGCGCATCCCGCGCACGCCCCAGAAGTTGGCCAGCTCGAGCCAGGTCTCGGTCGAGCGCGGCGCGAGCGCGACCGCGTGCTTGAGGTGGTCGAGCCCGCGCTGCACCCACATCGGGTTGCGGAACTCGAGCCGCGCGAGCATGAGCAGGCTCTCTGCGTCGGGCTCGATGCGCACCACCTGGTCGAGCAGCTGGATCGCCATGCCGACGTCGCCGGTGCGGATCAGCTCCTTCGCGCGGACCAGGTTGGCCCTGACCAGCGCCTCGCGGGCGGTGCGCCGCTTCTCCTCGCCGACCGCGTCCTGCTTCGGCGCGCTCTCAGCGTCGCGGTAGGTTTGGTCGTAGCGCGCCCGGCGCTCAGGGTCGACGAGCGTCTCGTCGGCCTCCTGGATCGCAGCGTAGATCTCGGCCAGCTCGCGCCGCAGCGAGCGGAGGTGCGCCTCGCGGGCGCGGTCGGGGTGGTAGAGGCGGGCGAACTCGAGGAAGCGCGAGTGGATCTGGTCCTGCGTCGCGCCCGGGCTCAGCCCCAGGCGGGAGTAGAGGTCCTGGTGCCGGCACTCGTCCGCAAGCCGGATGATCTCGTCGTACTCGCGGTGCTGCTCGCGGGTGTACTGGAGCGTGTCCTCGGGCTTCTCGCGCTTCGGCTCGACGCGCGGGTGCTCGCCCGCCGCCGGCGCGGGACGCGCCGCCGGCCGGCTCTGCTGCTCCACGAGGCCGACCGCGCGCAGCACGGCGAGCGCCTTGGTCGCGTCCGCCGGCGGCAGGCCGACCGAGCGCCGGAGCTGGACCGGCGTGGTGGTGCCGTCCACGCGCGAGAGCAGGAACCCCTCCTGCGGCGTGAGCTGCACCTTCTGGTAGAGCAGGACCGCGTCGCGCGCGCCGCACAGGTACTGCGCGGGATCGAGCAGGCGGAGGAGCTTCGCGTCATCGGGGATCGTCCGGACCGCGGAGGCGAGCAGCATCGCGGTGGTCATCTCCAGCGACGCCGCGTCGGACGGGAGTTGCTCGCCGGCGTGGAAGACGTAGTCGGCGGGGTCGAAGAGCATGCGCGAGACGATCCCGACCGACTGGCCCTCGAGCTCCTCCTCGAGCTTCTCGGCGGGCAGCAGCCCCTCGCGGACGAGGAACGCGCCGTAGCGCACGCCCTCGGGCTGGCGCAGCAGCGCGATCGCCATCTGATGCGGCTGGAGCAGCCCGCGGCTCATCAGCCAGTTGCCGAGCTTCTCCTCCTCGAGCTCCGACACGACCGAGCGGACCTGGCCGGCGTCGAGCCAGAGGTGGCGCGCGCCGCCGTCGCCGGTGACGTCCAGCCGCCCGGTCGCGAGCTGGCGGACGAGCCCGCGCAGTAGGCTGGCAAACTCCCCCGCCGCGAAGTAGCCGCGCTGCGGCGTCTGTGCCGACATTTGAAACGATTGTAGCCCGGCGTCAGGGCGGGCTCAAGGCGTGCTGCTCTCGACCCGGACGACGTGCGGCGCGAACCCGCGCGCGACCGTTCCCTCCGGCAGTTTCGTCGCGGCGTCCTCCGCCGCCTCCTTCGCCGGGAACCGTCCCCAGACGAGGCGGTAGCACTGTTCGTCGCCGCGCCCGAACGGTACGACGCGGAAGTTGACCTTGTCGCGCTCCTGGCGACGGTAGAGCCGCTCAAGCTCGGCCGGCTGGCAGCCGCCGTCGACGGCAACCGCCCAGGGCCCGCCGCCACCCGCCACCTTGCCCTGCTCCCACGGCCTGGTCACCAGCACCGCGGCGACGATCACCGCCGCGAGCACCAGGAGCAGGGCGGGCCAGAGCGGGCGGCGCCGCGGTGCGACCTCGAAGCGAGGCGCCGCGGCGATCTCGATCGGCGCCTCGGCGACCACGGTGCCGGCCTCCGCCAGCCCGGCGCCGACCGCGGCGGCGAGCAGGCGCAGTGCGACCTCGCGACCGTGCGGGGAGGGATCGGCGATCTCCTGCGCCGAGCGCTGGTTGTTGATCTTCGCGAGGATCGCGACCGCCTCGTCGGTGAGGCCGAGCGCGCCGACGCGGCGGGCGTAGTCGGGGAGGCAGCGCAGGATCATGGTCGGATCCGGCAGGAACACCCCGACCAGGTCCTCGCCGCCCTTGCCGAGCACCATCTCGACGAGCAGATGTGGATAGGAGATGGTCAATCCCGGCTCGTCCTTGGCCACGGCGTTGGCGAAGGTGACCTCCGCGTCGGTGGCACGGAAGAACTCGCGCAGCTGCTCCGCCACCGCACGCTTGACGACCGCGTTCGCCTCGGCCTGCGACACCTGGCCGGCGTCGACCGCCGCGTGCGCCTCCGCGAACCAGTCGCCGCCGTCGGTCAGTCCGAACGCGGCGGCGAGGAGCTCCTTATCGTCGCCCTCGACGCCGAGGATCTGCAGCCCCGACACGTGCAGCGCCAGCTCGCCGCCGGTCCAGCGCAGGTGCGCCGAGCCCTTCCCCTTGCGACCGACCCACTGGGCGAGTTGGATCGCCGCGGATGTACGTCCCATGACCGGAAGACTACCGCGCTTGAGAACGGTCGTCAAAGGGCGCGTGCGCCGCGAGACCGGTTGAGGCAGCCGGTCAGCCGCGGCCGGGCGCGGCGACCGGTCCGTGCAGCGCGGCGAGCACCTTCGCCGCGGCCGCCGCGCCGACGACCGCCGCGAGCTCGGCC
>DATIYW010000292.1:0-37939 GCA_035517415.1 Thermoanaerobaculaceae bacterium | reverse complement strand
CGGCGCGCGCTACCTGCGCGGCCGGGTCTCGCGCATGTACCGCGACGGCGAGACGATCAAGGTGCTCGGCTTCGACACGCTCTCCGGCGAGCCGGTGGCGATCGACGCCGACATGGTGGTGCTCGCCACCGCGATGCGGCCCCAGCCGGGCATCGAGCAGCTCGCGCAGAAGCTCTCCGCGTCGTACGACACGCACGGGTTCCTCAACGAGGCGCACCCCAAGCTACGCCCGGTCGAGACCAACACCGCGGGCGTGTACCTCGCCGGCGCGTGCCAGGCGCCGCGCGACATCCCGGACTCGGTGGCGATGGCGTCGGCGACGGCGGCGAAGATCCTCGGCCTGTTCTCGAAGGCGGAGCTCGAGCGCGAGCCGACCGTCGCCAAGGTGGACGCGGCACTGTGCACCGGCTGCTTCCACTGCGAGCGGGTGTGCCCCTACGGCGCGGTCACCCGCAAGGAGATCCGCGACCGCAAGGGCAACCTCATCAAGGTCATCGCCGACGTCAACCCCGGCGTGTGCCAGGGCTGCGGCACCTGTCAGGCGACCTGCCCGTCGAAGAGCGTCGAGCTGCAGGGGTTCACCGACGAGCAGATCTGGTCCGAGATCAACGCGCTGGCGCTATGAAGAACGGGTCCCGGGGTCAGGGGTCCGGGCTCCGGGCCACCCACCCACCCAAGATAATCAGGGTGGTCGCCGGAGCGGACCCCGGACCCCGGAGCCCGGTCCCCGATGGAGCGACAAATGGCGATACCTGCTGAGAAGATCGAGAGCTTCGAGCCGAGGATCACGGCGTTCGTGTGCAACTGGTGCACCTACACCGGCGCCGACCTCGCCGGCACCAGCCGGCTGCAGATGGACCCCAACGTGCGGATCATCCGCCTGCCGTGCACCGGCCGGATCGACCCGCTCTTCATCGTCAAGGCGTTCGAGCGCGGCGCCGACGGCGTGATCGTCTCCGGCTGCCACCCCGCCGACTGCCACTACACCTCGGGCAACTACCACGCGCGGCGCCGCTTCGCGCTGTTCAAGGAGCTCCTCGAGTTCGTCGGCGTCGAGCCCGGCCGGGTGACGTTCTCGTGGGTGTCGGCGTCGGAGGGGCAGAAGTGGCGCGAGGTGGTCAACGACGCCACCGCCCGCGTCCGCGAGCTGGGACCGTTCGAGCGCTACCGCGCGCTCGCCGGGAGGCCGGCATGAAGGAGCTTCGGGATCTCGCCCGCACCCTGCTCGCCGACGGTGCGGTGAAGGTGGTCATCGGCTACGAGGAAGGGCCGCGCGGGGTGCGGCCGGCGTTCATCACGCGGCCCGAGCATGCCGAGAGGCTGATCTTCGACGCGCGCTGCACCCACTGCCTGCCCGCCTACCTCTCGCCGCGCCGCACCCACGTCGCGGCGCTCGGCAAGCCGGCGGTTGTGGTCAAGGGCTGCGACGCGCGCGCCGTCGCCGGCCTGATCCGCGAGGCGCAGCTCGCCCGCGAGGACGTGGTCGTGATCGGCGTGCGCTGCGGCGGCGTGACCGGCGATCCGACGGTGGCCGAGCTCGCCTCCGGCACGGTCGCGCCGCGCTGCGACGCCTGCGATGCGCGCGAGCCGAAGCTCGCCGACCACGTGGTCGGGCCCGCGCTGCCGGCGCCGCCGGCGTCGGACCAGCCCGACATGCTGGCGCGCCTCGAGGGCATGAGCGCGGCGGAGCGCTGGGAGTTCTGGCAGGAGGCATTCTCGCGCTGCGTGCGCTGCAACGCGTGCCGGCAGGCGTGCCCGATGTGCTTCTGCGAGCGCTGCGTCGCGGACAAGACGCAGCCCGCGTGGATCGAGTCGTCGCCGCACGGGCGCGGCAACCTCGCCTGGCACCTGACCCGCGCCATCCACCAAGCCGGGCGCTGCGTCGCCTGCGGCGAGTGCCAGCGCGCCTGCCCGGCCGACATCCCGCTCGGCCTGCTCAACAAGAAGCTCGCCCACGTCGTCGCCGAGCGCTTCGGCTACCGCGCCGGAGACGACCCGGCGGTTCCCGCGCCGGTCGGCGCGTTCCGCCTCGACGACGCCCAGGAGTTCATCCGATGACCGGCGCCAGAACGATCACGCACGACAACCTCGCCGCGCTGGTGGCGGACCTGGCCGCCGCCGGGACCCGCGTCACGGCGCCGGCGCGCGGCGCCGACGGCAAGGTCGACTACCGGCCGATCGCCTCGCTCGCCGAGGCGGCGCTCGGCGCCGAGCTGCCGCGGCGCTCGCTCAAGGAGTTCTTCCTCCCCGCCAGCGAGCCGCTGTTCTCCTGGCGGCAGGAGGGCGCGAAGGTCGATCTGCGCGCGGTGCCGACCGAGTTCCCGCCCCACCTGGTTCTCGGTGCGCGTCCTTGCGACGCCGCCGCCGTCGAGATCCTCGACCACGTGATGGGATGGGACTACCGCGACGAGCTGTGGTTCGGCCGCCGCGCCGCGACGACGATTGCGACGCTCGCCTGCCCGGGCGTGGACGGCTCGTGCTTCTGCACCGCCACCGGCAGGGGCCCGGAGTCGACCAAGGGGTCCGACCTCATGCTCTACCCGATCGACGGCGGCTACCTCGTCGAGGTGGTGACGCCCAAGGGCGATGCGCTCGTCACCGCCCACGCCGCCCGCTTCATCTCCGCCTCCGATGCCTCCCGTCCCGTCTCTCCGGACCCCGGACCCCGGACCCCGGACCCCGCCTCTCTCCCCATGCCCGCGATCGCCGAGTGGCTCGCCCGCAACTTCGAGCACGAGCTCTGGCGCGATATCGCTCTGCGTTGCCACGGCTGCGGCGCCTGCGCGTCGGTGTGCCCGACCTGCCACTGCTTCGACATCGTCGACGAGCCCGAGGGCGTCACCGAGGGAACGCGCCGGCGCAACTGGGACACCTGCCAGACCGGCCTGTTCACGCTGCACGCCTCCGGCCACAACCCGCGGCGCGACCAGCACGCGCGGATCCGCCAGCGCGTGACGCACAAGTTCTCGATCTACCCCGCCAAGTTCGGCGAGGTCCTGTGCACCGGCTGCGGGCGCTGCGCCCGCGCCTGCCCGGGCGGCATGGACCTGCCGGAGATCCTCGGCCGCATCGCCGCGCTCGCCGGCGCGGCGTCCGGCCCGGAGGCCGCGGTATGAACCTCTACCAGCCCTACCTCATGAAGATCGAGGCGATCACCGACGAGACGCCGGACACCCGTACGCTCAAGCTCGCCTTCGAGGACCCGTCGGTGGCGAGCGAGTTCGACTTCCGCGCCGGGCAGTTCGGCGAGTACTCGGTGTTCGGCTCCGGCGAGTGCACGTTCTGCATCGCCTCCTCGCCCACCCGCAAGGGCGGGATCGAGTGCACGTTCAAGGCGGTGGGCAAGGCGACCAAGGCGATGCGCGGCCTCGACGTCGGCGACACCATGGGGTTCCGCGGACCCTACGGCAACCACTTCCCGCTCGAGCGGATGGAGAAGCGGAGCGTGGTCTTCATCGCCGGCGGGATCGGCCTCGCCCCGGTGCGCTGCGTGATCTGGAACGTTCTCGACCTCCGCGACCGCTTCGCCGACGTGACGATCGTCTACGGCGCACGGTCGGTCTCCGACCTCGTCTACAAGCGCGAGCTCGAGGCGTGGGCCGAGCGCGCCGACGTGAAGCTCTGGCAAACCGTGGACCCGGGCGGCGAGACGCCGGAGTGGAAGCACGAGATCGGCTTCGTGCCGGCGATCGTCGAGAAGGCCGCGCCGTCCGCGGCCGGCGCGACCGCGGTGGTGTGCGGCCCGCCGGTCATGATCAAGTACACGCTGCCGGTGCTGGAGAAGCTCGGCTTCGCCGCCGGCGACGTCTACACCACGCTCGAGAACCGCATGAAGTGCGGCTGCGGCAAGTGCGGCCGCTGCAACGTCGGACCGGTCTACGTGTGCAAGGACGGGCCGGTGTTCAGCGCGGCGCAGCTCGCCGAGCTGCCCGCCGAGTACTGAGCGTCAACGAAAAGGGGGGACGAAATGGCAACCAAGGACAACCTCGCCGCCGCGTTCGCCGGGGAGAGCCAGGCGAACCGCAAGTACCTCGCCTTCGCGAAGAAGGCCGACGCGGACGGGCTCAAGCAGATCGCCAAGCTGTTCCGCGCCGCGGCCGAGGCCGAGACGGTCCACGCCCACGCGCACCTCCGCGCCATGAAGGGCGTCGGCGACACCGCCGCCAACCTCCAGGCCGCGATCGACGGCGAGGGCTACGAGTTCCGCGAGATGTACCCGCCGTTCCTCGCCGAGGCGGAGCGCGAGGGCGACCGGGCGGCCGCGCTCTCGTTCCGCTACGCGCTCGCGGTCGAGAAGGTCCACCACCGCCTCTACTTCGAGGCGGCGGCGGCGCTCAAGGCCGGTGGCGACCTCAAGGGCGCGCGGATCTGGATCTGCCCGGTGTGCGGCAACACCGTCGTCGGCGAGGAGCCGCCGGAGAAGTGCGACGTGTGCGGCGCCGCCCGCGACCGGTTCTTCGAGGCGAAGTAACCCGGACCGGGGGCACGAGCGCCCCTGCCCTGCCGCGCCTGCGTCGGCACCCCAGCCGGCGCGGGCCTCGCCGGCGGCTTTGACAGCGGCGGCCGCCGACGCGATACTGCCGTGCCACGGAGACCGCAGTCACCGGTCTGCGGAGCGGGCCGCGAACAGGAGCAGCGGTGACGACAGCACCACCAGACGAAGGCCGGAACGCCTTCCTCCAGCCCTACCTCGGGAAGATCTCGTCGTTCCTGCGCGTGCGCGGCGACGAGGACAAGCCGATCTCGTTCTCCTTCGGCCGGCGCGTCCTCGCCCTCGACCGCTGGGAGCGCAAGGCGATCTGGCAGGCGCTGTGCGCCGACCTCACCGTGATCGGCGACTGGCAGGTGATGGTGGCGGAGGGCGCGGCGGTGCTGCTCGCGCTGATCCAGGCGCTCGAGCGCGTCGGCGGCACCGCCCCGACCGCGGCGCGGATGCAGGCGCTCCACGACCTCGCCAGCGCAATGGTGCTCGGCGACACCGCCATGGAGGGGTTGCGGCTGCGCCTCGAGGCGGCCGTCGCCGCCGGCCAGATCGACCTCGCCAAGGGTCTGAGCGGTTTCAGGATCAAGCTGCTAGAGGCGCTCGCCGAGGCGCACCGTGCCGCCGACGTCGCGCGCGAGACAGCCGAGGAAGCGTCGGCGAGCGCTGCGGCCTCGCGGCTTGCGCCGTTGCCGGTCGCGCCGCCTGCCCCACCCCCGGCCGCGGTCCCGGCACCCGCTCCGGCGGAGCGCGCCGCGACCGCTCCCCCCCGGGACGACGCAACGGCGCCGGAGGACGACGAGGCCTCGCTGCCGGTGGCGGTCGAGGTCGAGGAGCCGAACGGCGCACCGGCCGAGCCCCAGGCCGCACCCTCCGCGCTGGCTGCGTCGACCCCGGCGTCGCAGGCCGCGCCGGGTCCGGCGGAGCCGGAGCCCGCCGACGGCGACCTCGAGCTGTTCCTCGCCCGCGCCGCTGCCTTCCTGCGCTCGCGCGGCAAGGAGGACGCCGCGGTGGCGATCCGCTTCGGCAGCCGCACGCTCGAGCTGCCCGCCTGGGAGCGACGCATCCTCTGGCAGGTGCTGTGCGAGGGCGTCGCCCCGGGCAGTGCGTGGCACGACCAGATGGCGGCGGGGGCCGCGCTCCAGCTCGCCATCCTCGCCGCGCTCGACGAGCTCGACGCCAAGGAGCTCTCGCCCGGGGCGAGGCATCGCGTCCGGGCCGAGCTGGAGCGCGCGGTTCCGCTCGCCACCCACCTCGCGGACGAGATCCGCGGCGCGATCGAGTCGATGGTCGCCTCCGGGCGCTCCGACGACGCGCGGCGCCTGACCGGCTTCCGCAACCGCTTCATCGTCACCCTGCGCGAGGGGCGGAGGGCGACGGAGACCGCGGGCGGCACCACCACCGCTCCGCCGGTCGACGCGGCTGCGGCTGCCGCCGGCGACGCCAAGAAGCCGACCCGCGCCCGCCTTGGCGACGCCGTGCCCGACCGCCCGTCCGTCCCGCCGCCTCCGCCCGAGCTGCTTCCCTACCTCGAGCGCGCCACCGAGCTGATCCGCATTCGCGGCAACGAGGAGCGGCCGGTCACGCTCACGGTGGCGAGCAAGAGCGTGAGCTTCACCGCCTGGGAGCGGCGCGTGCTCTGGCAGGGGTTGTGCCAGGAGGGCGCGGTGGTGAGCCCGTGGGCGGAGCTGCTGGCGCGCGGCGCGGCGGTCCAGCTCGGCGCGCTGCGCGCCTCCGAGGCTCTGGCGCAGCGCCAGCCGCAGGCCGAGGCGCAGGAGGCCGCGCGGGCCGAGCTGGCCCTGCTCGCCGGCCTCGGCAACACCGTGCTGACCCAGCTCTCCGACGAGATCACCACCCAGTCGAGCGAGGGCAAGGTCGAGCTCTCGAAGCGGCTGAAGGCGTTCTGGGAGAAGCTGGCCGAGTTCATGCAGACCGCCCGGAGAGGGCTCCCGGGGCCCCCCGAGTGAGGACGCGCGGCGGCCGCGGCGGCGCGTCTGCCGGCTCCGGGCGACGAGGCGTATCATGAACGGACGGGGCGGCCGCCCGGCTTGCTCGCGCACCCGACCGGGACAGCGCGGGCGCCGGCCAACCGCGGCCCCCGAAAGCGAGGCGAGACGATGAATCGCGTTGCGGCAACCGTCAACATCGACGAGAGCTCGATCTCCGCGGCGCTCGTGGCGGGAAGGCGCCACGACGCGGGGCGGGTGCGCGAGATCCTCGCGCGCGCACTCGAACTCAAGGGCCTGCCGAGCGCCGACCTCGCCGTCCTGATGGGCGTGTCGGACCCCGAGCTGCTCGGCGAGGTCTTCCACACGGCGCGCAGGGTCAAGGAGCTGATCTACGGCAACCGGCTGGTGCTGTTCGCGCCGCTCTACGTCTCCAACCTGTGCAGCAACGAGTGCGTCTACTGCGCCTTCCGCGCCCGCAACCGCGAGCTCAAGCGCCGCGCGCTGTCGCAGGAGGAAATCGCGCAGGAGGTCCGCCACCTCGTCGAACAGGGGCACAAGCGGATCCTCGTGGTCGCCGGCGAGTCCTATCCGCACGAGGGGTTCGACTACATCCTCAAGACGATCGACACCGTCTACCGCACCGCGTCCGGCCCGGGCGAGATCCGCCGCGTCAACGCCAACATCGCGCCGCTCACGCTCGACGAGTTCCGCCTCCTCAAGGCGAGGAACATCGGCACCTACCAGATCTTCCAGGAGAGCTACCACCGCGAGACCTACGCCAGGGTCCATGTCGCCGGCAAGAAGCGCGACTTCGACTGGCGCGTCGAGGCGCCCGACCGCGCGATGGAGGCGGGGATCGACGACGTCGGCATCGGCGTGCTCTTCGGCCTCTACGACTGGCGCTTCGAGATCCTCGCGCTGATGCAGCACATCCGCCACCTCGAGGACCGCTTCGGCGTCGGGCCGCACACCATCTCGGTGCCGCGCATGGAGCCGGCGGTCGGTTCCGACATCGCCAGCCACCCGCCGCACCCCGTCTCCGACGTCGACTTCCGCAAGATCGTCGCGATCCTGCGGATCGCCGTGCCGTACACCGGCATCATCATGTCGACGCGCGAGAGCGCCGACATCCGCCGCGAGACGTTCGCGCTCGGCGTGTCGCAGATCTCCGCCGGCAGCCGCACCAACCCGGGCGGCTACTCCGAGGACGAGAAGTTCGAGTCGGCGCAGTTCTGCCTCGGCGATCATCGCCCGCTCGACGAGGTGATCCGCGACGTCGCGGCGCTCGGCTACGTGCCGTCGTTCTGCACCGCCTGCTACCGCCTCGGCCGCACCGGCCGCGACTTCATGGACCTCGCCAAGCCCGGCGAGATCAAGGAGCACTGCAGCCCGAACGCGATCGCCACGTTCCAGGAGTACCTCGACGACTACGGCTCGGAGGCGACACGGCGCGCCGGCGAGGCGTGCATCGCCCACGCGCTCGCGGACATGGAGCCGCAGCTCCGCGCCAAGACCGAGAAGATGGTCGGGATGGTCAAGGCCGGCAAGCGGGACGTCTACTGTTGAGGACGACGGGGCCAGGGATCAGGGGACAGGGGCCGGGCAACTGCGATACATCGGAAGGCGACGTCGATGACCGCGCGGGGTGAGGCTGCCGGCAGCCGGACGAGGGTCGAGCGCGACGGCCTCGGTGAGGTCGCCGTCCCCGCCGACGCCCTGTGGGGCGCCCACACCGCGCGCGCCATCGCCAACTTCCCGATCGCGGGCCGCCCGGTCGACCCCGAGCTGGTGAGCGCCTACGGCGCGGTCAAGCTCGCCTGCGCCCGCATCAACCGTGCGCTCGGCGCCTGGGCGGACGACGCCAAGGCCGACGCGATCGAGCGCGCCTGCCGCGAGATGGCCGACGGCGAGCTGACCGCCCACGTCGTCGTCGACGCGCTCCAGGGCGGCGCCGGCACCTCGCTCAACATGAACGTCAACGAGGTGCTCGCCAACCGCGCGCTGCAGCTGCTCGGGCGGCCGTTCGGGAGCTACGACGAGGTCTCGCCGCTCGACGACCTCAACCTCCACCAGTCCACCAACGACACCTTCCCCACCGCGCTGCGCGTCGCCGCGATCCGCGCTCTCCACCGGCTCGAGACGCAGGTGCTGGCGCTGCAGGAGGCGTTCCAGGCCAAGGAGCGGGAGTTCGCCCACGTCGTCAAGGTCGGGCGCACCGAGATGCAGGACGCGGTGCTCACCACGCTCGGCCGCGAGATGGGCGCGTTCGCGGAGGCGTTCAACCGCGACCGGTGGCGGATCGCCAAGTGCGAGGAGCGCCTCCGCGTCGTCAACCTCGGCGGCACCGCGATCGGCACCGGGCTCGGCGCGCCGCGCGAGTTCATCTTTCGCGCCGTCGAGGCGCTGCGCGAGGTCACCGGCATCGGCCTCGCCCGCGCCGAGAACCTGGTCGAGGCGACGCAGAACGCCGACGCCTTCGTCGAGGTCTCCGGGATCCTCAAGGCGTGCGCCGCCTCGCTCGTGAAGGCCTGCGGCGACCTCCGTCTGCTCTCCTCCGGGCCGGAGGCCGGCCTCGGCGAGATCCGCCTCCCGGCGGTGCAGGCCGGCTCCTCGATCATGCCCGGCAAGGTCAACCCGGTCGTTCCCGAGGCGGTCACCCAGGCCGCGCTCGTCGTGATCGGGAACGACCAGACGATCGCGGTCGCGGCCGGGCTCGGCTCGCTCGAGCTGAACCCGTTCCTCCCGCTCGTCGCGCACTGCCTCCTCACCAATCTCGCCCTGCTCGAGCGCGCCTGCCGCATCCTCGCCGAGCGCTGCGTCGCCGGGATCGAGGCCGACGAGGCGCGCTGCCGCGCCCACGTCGACGGCTCGACCGCGACCGTGACGGCGCTCGTCCCCGCGCTCGGCTACGAGCGCGCCGCCGAGCTCGCGGCGCTCGCCCGCGACCGCGGCGCCGGCATCCGCGAGACCGCGATCGCGGGCGGCTTCGTCACCGCCGAGGAGTTCGACCAGCTCACCAGCCCCGAGGCGGTCTGCCGCCTCGGCTCGCCGACGGCGCGCTCCGGCCGCTGAACGCCTCGCCACCGACCCGCGCCGCCGCCGAAGAACCGACGCTTGTACCGCCAAGAACAGGCAGGTTCACGAGAAAACCAATAGCTCAGGCGTTGTCAACTTGACATCGCGCGTCGCGGTGGTAGCGTGCCACCCCGTGTCCCTGCCGTCGCTGCAAATCCGACCTTGGAGGAGAGAGTGATGACCCGAACGTCCCCCCACGCCCATGCCGTCCTCGCCGCCTTCGCAGCGCTGGTGCTGGCCGCGTCCGCGGCGCTCGCCGTGTCGCCGAACATCGTCATCAGCCAGGTGTACGGCGGCGCGGGCTGCGGCACGGCCGGCTGCTCGACCTACAAGAACGACTACCTCGAGCTGTTCAACCGGAGCGCCTCGTCGGTCAACGTCAACGGCTGGTCGGTGCAGTACGCCTCCGCGACGGGAACCTCGTGGCAGGTCACGCCCCTGGGGAACGTCTCGATCCCGGCCGGCGGGTACTGCCTGGTCGCCGAGGGATCCGGGGCAAACGGCGTGAACAACCTGCCGACGCCCGACGTGACCGGTACGATCGCGATGTCCGCGACCGCGGCGAAGGTCGCGCTCGTCAACAGCACGACGGCTCTCTCGGGGGCGTGCCCGGCCTCGCCGAGCATCGTCGACCTCGTCGGCTACGGCACGACCGCGAACTGCAACGAAGGGGGCGCGAATGCCCCCGCGCCGAGCACCGCGAACGCCGACTTCCGCGCTTCGGGCGGCTGCACCGACACCGACCACAACAACACCGACTTCACGGCGGCGGCGGCATCGCCCCGTAACAGCGCGAGCGCCGCCAACGTCTGTGCGGCGTCGACCAACCCGTCGGGCGCAGGAGCGGCCGCGCCCTCGGCCGTGGTCGCCGGCGAGAGCACGCTCCTGACCGTGGCCGTGACGCCCGGCGCCAACCCTGCGAGCACGGGCCTGGCCGTCACCTGCGACGCCACGGCGATCGGCGGATCGAGCGCACAGTCGCTCTACGACGACGGGACCAACGGCGACCTCGCTGCCGGCGACGGCACGTTCTCGTTCTCCGCACCGGTCGCCGGCGGCACCTCGAGCGGCGCGAAGACGCTGCCCTGCACGATCAGCGACGCGCAGGGACGGAGCGGGGCCGCGAACATCGCTCTCAACGTGGTCACGCTCGTCAAGATCCACGACATCCAGGGGAACGGCGCGCCGAGCTGGGACTCGCCCTACGCCGGTCAGACCCTGACCACGCGCGGCGTCGTCACCGCCCTCCTCTCCAGCGCGTTCTTCATCGAGGAGCCCGACGCGACGCAGGACGCCGACCCCGCCACCTCGGAGGGCCTGTACGTCTACGCCGCGCCGCCGGTCGGCCTCGCGCGCGGCGACCTGGCGACCGTCACCGGGGTGATCGCCGATTACCGCCCGGCCGCGGAGCCGCTCCAGCCCGCCGTGACCGAGCTCGGCTCGGTGAGCGCGATCAGCAGGTTCTCGAGCGGCAACCCGCTCCCGACCCCGGTCACGCTCACGACCGCCGACACCAACCCCGCGGGCGGCTTCTTCCAGCTCGCGAAGTACGACGGGATGCGCGTGAGCATCCCGTCGATGACGGTGGTGGGACCGACCGGCGGCTCGATGAGCGACACGACCGGTCAGTCCACCACCAACGGCTTCTACTGGGGCGTCGTCACCGGGATCGCGCGCCCGTTCCGCGAGGTCGGGGCGAACGTGCTCGACCCGCTCTCCGACTGCTCCGGCACCTGCGTCCCCGCCAACGTGCCGCGCTTCGACGGCAACCCGGAGCGCTTCGACGTCGGGAGCAAGTCGCAGGTCGGCGCCGCGTCGCTCGAGGTCCGCGCCGGCGACGTCGTGACCGGGCAGGTCGGACCGCTCATCTTCAACACCAGCGCCGGCTACCGCGCCTGGGAGTTCTTCCCCGACGGCGGCAGCGGGACGGTTTCCACCGCCGGGCCCGGGCCGACCCCGGTCTCGTCCGCGGCGGCGAACGAGTTCACCGTCGCCTCGTTCAACATGCAGCACTTCTTCGCCTCGAGCTTCCCCAACCGTGGCACCAAGGCGCTCGCGGCGATCCGTGACTACCTGCACACGCCGGACATCCTCGCGGTCGCGGAGGTCGACACGCTCGCGACGCTGCAGGCGCTCCGCGACCTGGTCAACAACGACGCGGCCGGCTCGCACCCCGCCTACGAGGCGTACCTGGTCGAGGGGAACGACATCAGCGGCATCGACGTCGGCTTCCTGGTCAAGACCGCGCCCGTCGCCGGCTCCACTCCGCGCGTCTCGGTCGCGAGCGTGGTGCAGGAGGGGAAGGACACGCTCCTCACCAATCCGGACAGCACCACCGAGCCGCTCAACGACCGCCCGCCGCTGCGCCTCAGCGCGACCGTCAACCAGGCCAACGGCGCGAGCTTCGCCGTCACGGTGATCGCGGTCCACCAGAAGGCGCTCTCGAGCGTCGACAGCACGAGCCCCGGCGACAACGGCTGGCCGACCCTGGGCGCACGCAACCGCGCCAAGCGCGAGCAGCAGGCGGAGTTCCTCGCCGACCTGGTCCAGCTCCACCAGGCGGCGCCGAACAACGAGCGCGTGGTCGTGCTCGGCGACTTCAACGCGTTCGAGTTCAACGACGGGTTCGTGGACGTGATGGGCGCGAGCACTGGCAACCCGGTGCCCGCCGACCAGGTGGAGCTGGGCAGCCCGGACCTCCTCACGCCGAACCTCACGGTCCTCCGGGCTGCCGATGCCGCGCAGCGCTACAGCTACTCCGACAGCGGCAACGCCCAGAACCTCGACCAGATGGCGGTCGGCGCCAGCCTGCTCGCGGGCGCGGCGGTGCGGCTCGAGCACGCGCGGATCGACGCCGACTTCCCGGACTCCGACCGCAACGACGCCGCCTCGCCGCGCCGGGTGTCGGACCACGACCCGCTCGTCGGGTTCTTCGCCGTGCCCGCGTTCGCGACCGCCGACCTGTCGGCCGCGATCTCCGGCGCGCCGCCCCAGGCCCCGCCCGGCGGCAACGTCGGCTACACGATCACGGTCGCCAACGCCGGCCCGGATCCCGCGAGCGGCGTCGTCCTCACCGACACGCTGCCGGCCGGTACCACGTTCCAGGCGCTGTCGGCGCCGGGCGGGTGGGGCTGCACGACGCCGGCGGTGGGCGCGGGCGGCACGATCACCTGCTCGATCGCGGCGCTCGCCGTGACCTCAGCCGCGTTCGACGTCACGGTCCGGATCGTCGCCGGCACGCCGCTCGGCACCGAGCTGTACCACGACGCAAGCGTGTCGGCGGCGAGCACCGACCCCGCCTTGGGGGACAACGACGCCGGCGCCACGACGGTCGCCGCCGCGGGCGCAGCGGCGCAGATCGCCGCGACCGGTGGGACCCCACAGCACGCCCGGCTCGGCACCGCGTTCGCGCAGCCGCTGCAGGCGATCGTCCACGACGCGTTCGGCAACCCGGTCCCCGGCGTCGACGTGACGTTCACCGCTCCCGCAACCGGGGCGAGCGGCGCCTTCCCCGGACCGTCCCCCACCGCCGTCGTCGCGACCGGCGCAGACGGCGTCGCGACCTCGCCGACCATCGTCGCCAACTCCGTCCTGGGCGGGTTCACCGTGGCCGCGACGGTCTCCGGAGTCGCGACCTCGGCCCCGTTCGCGCTCAGTAACGATGCCCAGGAGCCGATCCCGGCGCTCGGCACCGTCGGGGTCGCGATGCTGGCGCTCCTCCTCGCCGGCCTCGGCGCCGCGCTCCTCGGCCGGGCGAAGTGGTAGGCTGACGCGCGACGGGCTTGCCGCCCGAGCCGCACCAGCGCCCCGGCGAGACCGCCGGGGCGCTTTTCGCACCGCCCGGCGGCGGCGAGCCGCGAGAGGTCATGCAGACGACACCGCGCAACCTGCGCCTCCACATCGGCCTGTTCGGCCGCCGCAACGTCGGCAAGTCGAGCCTCCTCAACGCCGTCACGCGGCAGGACGTGGCCATCGTGTCGGACACGCCGGGGACCACGACCGACCCGGTCGAGAAGCCGATGGAGCTGCTCCCGCTCGGGCCGGTGGTGTTCATCGACACCGCCGGCATCGACGACGTCGGCGCGCTCGGCGAGAAGCGCATCGCGCGGACGCGCCTGGCGCTCGACCGCACCGACCTCGCCGTGCTGGTGGCCGAGGCCGGGGCGTGGACCGCGTTCGAGGACGCGCTCCTGGCCGAGCTGCGCACCCGCGGCACGCCGGCGATCGTCGCATTCAACAAGTGCGACCTGGGCGAACCGGACGCGGCGCTGCTCGCGCGCCTGCGCGACGAGGGCGTGCCGGCGGTGCGCACGGTGGCGACCGCCGCCGACGGCGCCGCCGAGCTGCGCGCCGCGCTGCTCGCGGCGGCACCCGCCGACTACTTCGACGCGCGCCGCATCGTCGCCGACCTGGTCGGCCCCGGCGAGCTGGTGGTGCTGGTGGTGCCGATCGACAAGGAGGCGCCGAGGGGGCGCCTCATCCTCCCCCAGGTGCAGACGATCCGCGACCTGCTCGACAACGACTCGTTCTGCCTCGTGGTCAAGGAGCGCGAGCTGAAGCCGGCGCTCGACCGCCTCAAGGCGCCGCCGCGCCTGGTCGTGACCGACTCGCAGGCGTTCCTCAAGGTCGCCGCCGACACCCCCCCCGGCACGGCGATGACCTCGTTCTCGATCCTCTTCGCCCGCTTCCAGGGCGACCTCGCCGAGATGGTGCGCGGCACGCTCGCGGTGGAGCGGCTCAAATCCGGCGACCGCGTGCTGGTCGCCGAGGCGTGCACCCACCACCCGATCGGCGAGGACATCGGCCGGGTGAAGATCCCGCGCTGGCTCACCCAGTACACCGGCGTGAAGCTCGAGTTCGCCACCGTGCAGGGGCGCGACTTCCCCGCCGACCTGACGCCCTACTCGCTGGTCGTGCACTGCGGCAACTGCATGGGCAACCGCCGCGAGCTGCTCTCGCGCCTCCTCCGCTGCCGCCAGGCGGGCGTGCCGATCACCAACTACGGCCTCACCATCGCCTACTCGCTCGGCATCTTCGAGCGCGCCCTCGAGCCGTTCCCGGCCGCCCTCGCCGCGCTCGCCTCCTCCCGGCGCGCCGGCGCCAACGCCGTCTGACGGGTTGCGACGAGCCCGCCCGCATACCCCTTGCAATCGATTCGTGCATGTGCTATATTTCACATGGTAGCGACCGCTACCGATCACGAAGCAGAGCGAGGACGATGACCGCGGGGAGCTGAACCGCCCGCCGCGCCCGACGACCGCCCGGGCCGGCGCCCACACCCAAGTCACGAGTCCATGGGCCCGCCGCTGGGCTGGCCCGATCGGGCGGCCGCACGCGAAGGAGGCGCACCGGCATGGAGCAGGCAAGCAAGGTCCAGCAGGTCATCGACCGCTTCGAGCGGGCGGGGCGGGACAGCCTCATCCCGATCCTGCAGGCGGTCCAGCACGAGCAGGGCTACCTCTCGGAGGACGCGGTCGCGAGCATCAGCCGCCACCTCGCGATCCCGGCGAGCAAGGTGTACGGCGTCGCCACGTTCTACAACCAGTTCCGCTTCCAGCCCAAGGGCAAGTACCACATCCTGATCTGCCGCGGCACCGCCTGCCACGTCAAGGGCTCGGCCAAGGTGCTCGACGCGATCCGCAAGCACCTCAAGGTCGAGCCCGGGCGCACCACGCGCGACAAGCTGTTCAGCCTCGAGACCGTCGCCTGCATGGGCGCCTGTGCGCTCTCGCCGGTGCTCTGCATCAACGATGAGTTCCACGCCAAGGTGTCGCCCGCCAAGGCGATCAAGCTGATCGAGGCGTGCCGCGAGCTGGAGGCGGCACGACCGGCCGCGACGGCGTGAGCGAAGCCATGCACCAGACCCCAGGGAGTGTGCCGATGAAACCGTTTCTTCACGCCGAGGACCTCGAGCGGCACCGGGAGTCGCTGGTCGCCGCCTACGACCCCGACCGCGTCCGCATCACGGTCTGCGGCGGCACCGGCTGCAACGCGCAGGGCTCGGTCAAGCTCGTCGCGGCCCTGCGCGACGCGGTCGGCCGCCACGGCCTCGCCGCCGACGTCGAGGTCAAGGTCACGGGCTGCCACGGCTTCTGCGAGAAGGGCCCGATCGTCGTGGTCCGGCCCGCCAACGTCTTCTACGTCCAGGTCAAGGCGGAGGACGCGGACGAGCTGGTGCGCGTCACGCTCAAGGACAACGCGATCGTCGAGCGCCTGCTCTACCACGACCCGGCGAGCGGCACGCGCGTCGTCCACGAGCAGGACGTGCCGTTCTACGCCAAGCAGACACGCGTCATCCTCGCCGAGAACGGCCACCTCGACCCGACCTCGATCGACGACTACATCCTCCGCGGCGGCTACTCCGCGCTCGCCAAGGCGCTCACCGCGATGCGCCCGGAGGACGTGATCGCCGAGGTCAAGCAGGCGGGCCTGCGCGGGCGCGGCGGCGCCGGCTTCCCCACCGGCGTCAAGTGGGAGCTGTGCCGCAAGCAGCCCGGCGCCGACAAGTACGTGATCTGCAACGCCGACGAGGGCGACCCCGGCGCGTACATGAACCGCTCCGAGATCGAGGGCAACCCGCACCTCATCCTCGAGGGCATGATCATCGGCGCCTACGCGATCGGCGCGCGCCACGCCTACATCTACTGCCGCGCCGAGTACCCGCTCGCGATCGAGCAGCTCACCCGCGGCATCGCCCAGGCGCGCGAGTGCGGCCTCCTCGGCGAGGACATCCTCGGCAGCGGCTTCTCGCTCGACTTCGTCATCAAGCAGGGCGCGGGCGCCTTCGTCTGCGGCGAGGAGACCGCGCTGATGCACAGCATCGAGGGCAAGCGCGGGATGCCGACGCCGCGGCCGCCGTTCCCGGCGCAGTCCGGGGTGTTCGGCAAACCGTCGAACATCAACAACGTCGAGACCTGGGCCAACGTCCCGCTGATCGTCAACCGCGGCGCCGCCTGGTTCTCCGGCATCGGCAGCGAGAAGTCGAAGGGCACGAAGGTGTTCTCGCTCGTCGGCTGCGTCAACAACACCGGCCTGGTCGAGGTGCCGTTCGGGACCTCGGTGCGCACCATCGTCGAGGACATCGGCGGCGGCACCCCGCGCGGCCGCAAGTTCAAGGCGGCGCAGATGGGCGGCCCGTCCGGCGGGTGCATCCCGGCCGCGGCGATCGACACCCCGGTCGACTACGAGTCGCTGCAGGCGCTCGGCGCGATCGTCGGCTCCGGCGGCATGGTGGTGATGGACGACTCGACCTGCATGGTCGACCTGGCGAAGTACTTCATGGAGTTCATCCAGTCCGAGTCGTGCGGCAAGTGCATCCCGTGCCGCGAGGGCACCCGGCGGATGAAGGAGATCCTCGACGCGCTGACGCGGCCGCGGCGCAAGGAGGGCGGCGTCGACGCGCTGCTGCGCATGCAGGGGCTGATGCAGCTCGAGGAGCTCGCCGAGACGATCAAGACCACGGCGCTGTGCGGCCTCGGCCAGACCGCGCCCAACCCGGTGCTCTCGACGCTGCGCTTCTTCCGCGACGAGTACGAGGCGCACCTCTACGACCGCCAGTGCCCGGCGGGGAGCTGCAAGGAGCTGGTCGGGGCGCCGTGTCAGAACGCCTGCCCGGCCGGCACCGAGGTGTGGCGCTACGTCGCCCACGTCGCGCGCGGCGAGTACAACGACGCCTTCCGCGTCATCCGCGACGCCAACCCGTTCCCCTCCGCCTGCGCCCGCGTCTGCCACCACCCGTGCGAGAAGTCGTGCCGCGCCGGCGCCTCGGGCGGCGGCGAGCCGATCGCGATCCGCAGCCTCAAGCGCTTCGTCGTCGACCGCGTCCCCGCCTCGACCTACCGCCCGCTCGCGCGGCGGCCGGGGACGAAGTCGGCGCGCGTCGCGGTCGTCGGCGCCGGCCCGGCCGGCCTCACCGCCGCACACCAGCTCTCGCTGCTCGGCCACCGGGTCACGGTGTTCGAGCGCGAGGCGGTGCCGGGCGGGATGCTGGTCGGCGCGATCCCCGCCTATCGCCTGCCGCGCGAGCGGCTGTCGGCCGAGATCGAGGAGCTGCTCAACGACAACCTCGACCTCCGCACCGGCGCGGCGCTCGGCCGCGACTTCACCGTGGACGGGCTGCTCGCCGACGGCTACAAGGCGGTCTACCTCGCGCTCGGCTCGCACCAGAGCAAGACGCTCGACCTGCCCGGCGAGGACGCCGCGGGCGTGATCCCCGGCATCCGCTTCCTCAAGGCCTACAACCTCCACGGCGAGGGCCTCGCCAGGGGCCGCGTCGGCATCGTCGGCGGCGGCAACTCGGCGATGGACGCGGCGCGCGTCGCGCTCCGCCAGCCCGGCGTCGAGAGCGTGACGATGTTCTACCGCCGCAGCCGCGAGGAGATGCCGGCATACGCCGAGGAGATCGAGGCGGGGCTGGCCGAGGGCGTCGCGATCGAGGAGCTGGTCGCGCCGCTCGCCGTCCACACCAAGGACGGCCGGCTCGTCGGCGTCCGCTTCCAGCGCAACCGCCTGAGCGAGCCCGACGCGTCGGGGCGGCGCAAGCCCGAGCCGATCCCCGGGTCGGAGTTCGACGCGCCGCTCGACACCCTGATCGTCGCGATCAGCGAGGCGCCCGAGGCCGGGCTCCTCGACGGCCTCAAGCTCACCAAGTGGGGCACGCTCGCGGCCAACCCCGAGTCGTGCCTGACGAGCCGGCCCGGCGTGTTCGCGGGCGGCGACGTGACGACCGGCCCGAGCACGGTGATCGGCGCGATCGCCGCCGGCAAGCGGGCGGCGATGATGATCGACCGCTACGTCAACGGCAAGCTCCTCCGCGTGCTGCCGAAGGTGAAGCTGCCGAGCGTGTTCGTGGCGCCGGCCGGCGACGCCGATGACGAGGGCGCGCCGCCCGCCGAGCGGGTCCGCACGCCGCACCTGCCGCTCGCCGCGCGGGTGGGCAACTTCGACGAGGTCGAGCTTTGCATCTCCGAGGCCGACGCGTGCGGCGAGGCGCACCGCTGCATGCGCTGCGACCTCGAGTTCACGCAGCCGGTGTGAGGGGGCAGACCATGGACACAGTGACGATCGAAGCCAACGGCCGCAAGCTCGAGGCCCGCCGCGGCGAGCCGATCCTCGCCGCGCTCAAGCGCGCCGGGATCCACGTCCCGACCCTCTGCCACGTCGAGGGGCTGACGCCCACCGGCGCGTGCCGGCTGTGCGTGGTCGAGGTCGACGGCGCGCGCAACCTGGTGCCGTCGTGCTCGTTCCCGGTCGCCGACGGGATGCGGATCAAGAGCGACTCGCCGCGCGTGATCGCGGCACGCCGCACGCTGGTCGAGCTGCTGCTCGCCAACCACCCGGACGACTGCCTGTTCTGCGGCCGCAGCGGCAGCTGCCAGCTGCAGACGCTGTCGCAGGACCTCGGCGTGCGCCAGCGCCGCTACCACGGCGTCAAGAACGCACACAGCCGCGACGTCTCCAGCCCATCGATCGTGCGCGACCCCGACAAGTGCGTGCTGTGCGGCAAGTGCGTCCGCGTCTGCGAGGAGGTCCAGGGCGTCGCCGCGATCGACTTCATCGGCCGCGGCTCGCACGCGTTCGTCGGCACCGCGTTCGACAAGGGCCTGAACGTGTCGAGCTGCATCAACTGCGGACAGTGCGTCGTCGCCTGCCCGACCGGTGCCCTGCAGGAGCGCTCCAACGTCGACGACGTGCTGCGCGCGCTCGCCGACCCCGAGCTGTTCGTCGTCGCCCAGCACGCCCCGGCGGTGTCGGTGTCGATCGCCGAGGAGTTCGGCATGAAGGCCGGCGTCGACATCGACGGCGCGATGGTGGCGGCGCTGCGCCGGGTCGGCTTCAAGCGCGTGTTCGACACCTCGTTCACGGCCGACCTGACGATCATGGAGGAGGGCTCGGAGCTCGCCCACCGCATCGCCAACGGCGGCGTGCTGCCGATGATGACCTCGTGCTCGCCGGGCTGGATCAAGTTCGTCGAGACGTTCTATCCGGAGTTCCGCGCCAACCTCTCCACCTGCAAGAGCCCGCAGCAGATGATGGGCGCGGTGATCAAGACCTACTTCACCGAGCGCGAGGGCCTCGACCCCGCCAAGGTCGTCTCCGTCTCGATCATGCCGTGCACGGCGAAGAAGTTCGAGGCGACGCGGCCGGAGATGGGGCGCGACAACGTGCCGGACGTCGACTACGTGCTCACCACCCGCGAGCTCGCCGAGCTGCTGCGCATCACCGGCGTCGATCCCGCCGCGGTCGAGCCGGAGACGGCGGACACCCCGTTCGGCGAGCGCTCGAGCGCCGGCAAGCTGTTCGGCGCCACCGGCGGCGTGACCGAGGCGGCGGTGCGCTCCGTGCACTGGCTGCTCACCGGGCGCGAGCTCGAGCACCTCGAGGTCGCCAAGGCGCGCGGGCTCGACGGCTGCAAGGAGATGCGCGTGCGGATCGGCGACCTCGAGGTCGGCGCCGTGGTGGTCTCCAGCCTGGGCGAGGCGCGCAAGCTGCTCGACCAGGTCAAGGCCGGAGAGCGCAAGGACATCCAGTTCATCGAGGTGATGACCTGCCCGGGCGGCTGCATCAACGGCGGCGGCCAGCCGCTCGGCATCGGCCGCGAGGCGATCGCCGCACGGATGAAGGCGCTCTACCGCATCGACCGCGGCGCGAGCGTGCGCGTTTCCCACCGCAACGAGTCGGTGCAGCGCCTCTACGACGAGTTCCTCGGCAAGCCGCTCGGCGAGCGGAGCCACCACCTGCTGCACACCCACTACACCGAGCGCGACGTGCTGGTGTAGCGGGAGGGAGGCTGGAGCGATGAACGAGACGAAGAAGATCCTGGTGGTCGACGACGACGTCGACCTGCTCGAGCAGACCGACCTGATCCTGCGCAGCGACGGCTACGACGTCGTCACCGCCGTCGGCCAGGAGGAAGCCGAGGAGAAGCTGCTCTCGGTCCACCCCGACCTGTGCGTCGTCGACCTGATGATGGAGAACATGGACTCCGGCTTCGTGCTCAGCCACACGATCAAGCGGCTCTACCCGGAGGCGCCGGTCATCATGCTGACCGCGGTCCGCTCCAGCACCGGCGTCGACTTCGCGGCGCGCTCGCGCCAGGCCGACGCCTGGATGCCGGCCGACGCGTTCCTCGACAAGCCGGTGCGGCCCGAGCAGCTCAAGGCCGAGGTGAAGCGCCTGCTCGCCTCGCGCGGATAGCGATGGCCTCACCCGACGCGCCCGGGGCCGCGGCCGCTCGCGCAGGCGACGCGGGGCGCGGGAGCGCGAGGCGGCGGCAGAACCCGCCGCTGGTGACCACGTTCAAGGAGCGCTGCCGCGTCTGCTACACCTGCGTCCGCGAGTGCCCGGCCAAGGCGATCCGCATCACCGCCTGGCAGGCCGAGGTGATCCCGGAGCGCTGCATCGGCTGCGGCAACTGCGTGCGGGTGTGCAGCCAGCACGCGAAACAGGTGGTCAGCTCGACCGCCGCGGTCGAGTCTCTGCTCGCCTCCGGAGCGCGCGTCGCCGCCTGCCTGGCGCCGAGCTTCCCGGCGTCGTTCCCGGACCTCGACTACCGCCTGCTCGTCGGCATGCTGCGTGCGCTCGGCTTCGCGATCGTCAACGAGGTCGCGTTCGGCGCGGACCTCGTCGCGCAGCGTTACCGCCGCCTGCTCGCCGACCACCCCGACAGCTGCTTCATCTCCACCGCCTGCCCCGCGATCGTCGGCTTCGTCGAGCGGTACCACCCGGCGCTGACGGAGTACCTCGCCCCGGTCGTCTCGCCGATGGTCGCCTGCGCCCGGGTGCTGCGGCGCCGCTACGGCGACGACCTCAAGACCGTGTTCATCGGGCCGTGCGTGGCGAAGAAGGGCGAGGCGTGGAACGGCTCGCCCACCGACATCGACGAGGTGCTCACGTTCGTCGAGCTCGCCGACCTGCTGCGCGCCCGCGGCATCGCGCCCGGAGACGTGTCGCCGTCGGAGTTCGATCCGCCCCGCTCGCGCCTCGGCACCCTGTTTCCGCTCTCGCGCGGCATGCTGCAGACCGCCGGGATCCAGGAGGACCTCATCCTCGGCGAGGTCGTCACCGCGGACGGGCGGAGCAACTTCCAGGAGGTGATCAAGGAGTTCGAGTCGGGCGACCTCGACCTCAACGCGCGCCTGCTCGAGCTGCTGTGCTGCAACGGCTGCATCATGGGCTCCGGCATGACCACCGGCGCGCCGCACTTCCGCCGCCGCGCGATCGTGTCGCGCTACGCCCGCCGCCGCTTGGAGGGCTTCGACGAGGCCGCCTGGCAGGCCGAGGTGGACGCGGCGGCCGGGCTCGACCTCGGGCGCGGCTTCGCCGCCAGCGACCAGCGCATCGCGGCGCCCTCCGACGAGGAGCTCGCGGCGATCCTCGCGCGGATGGGCAAGCTCCGGCCCGGAGACGAGCTCAACTGCGGCGCGTGCGGCTACGACACCTGCCGCGAGCACGCGATCGCGATCCACACCGGGCTCGCCGAGAGCGAGATGTGCCTCCCCTACACCATCGACCGGCTCGGCAAGACGGTCGAGGAGCTCCACGTCTCGAACGAGCAGCTCGCCAGCACGCAGCAGGCGCTGATGCACTCCGAGCGGCTCGCGAGCATGGGGCAGCTCGCCGCCGGCATCGCGCACGAGGTCAACAACCCGCTCGGCGTGGTGCTGCTCTACGCCCACATGCTGCTCGAGGAGGCCGCCAAGGGCGACCCCCACCGCGCCGACTTCGAGATGATCGCCGCGCAGGCCGACCGCTGCAAGAAGATCGTCGCCGGGCTGCTCGACTTCGCCCGCCAGAACAAGGTGCTGCTGCAGGAGACGAACGTCGCCAAGATGGTGCTGCAGGGGATCCGCAGCGTGCCGATCCCCGACCGCGTCGAGGTCCGGGTGGAGAACGCCGACCCCGGCCTCGAGGCCGAGGTCGACCGCGACCAGATGATCCAGGTGCTCACCAACCTGGTCTCGAACGCGGTCGAGGCGATGCCCGCCGGCGGCACGCTCACGGTCGGCTCGCGGTGCGAAGGCGACCGACTCGCCCTGGTCGTGGCCGACACCGGCACGGGGATCTCGAAGGCCAACCTCAACAAGATCTTCGAGCCGTTCTTCACGACCAAGCCGATGGGCAAGGGGACCGGGCTCGGCCTGCCGGTCTCGTACGGCATCATCAAGATGCACCACGGCGACATCCGCGTCGAGTCGAACGACGACCCCGCCAAGGGGCCGACCGGCACGACGTTCACCGTCACCGTGCCGCGCCTGGGCGCGCGCGAATGAGCGCCGCCGGCGCGGTCGGAGGGGGCATGGAGACGCTCAAGGTCCTGGTGGTCGACGACGAGCCCGGCATCCGCCTCGGCGTCGCGCGGGTGCTGCGCGGCTTCACCGTCCGCGTCCCCGACCTCAACGGCGAGGTCGGGTTCGAGATCGCCGAGGCGGAGACCGGCGAGGAGGCGCTCGCCGCGCTCGAGACGGCCGCCCCCGACATCCTCCTCCTCGACCACAAGCTGCCCGGCATCTCCGGCATCCAGGTGCTCGAGAAGGTCAGCCAGCAGCCGCACGACTGGCTCGCGGTCATGATCACGGCGTACGCGACGATCGAGACCGCGGTGCAGGCGACCAAGCGCGGCGCCCACGACTTCCTCGCCAAGCCGTTCACCCCGGAGGAGCTCAAGAGCACGCTCTACAAGGCGGCTAAGCACCTCATCCTGCAGCGCCACGCCCGCCGCCTCGCGGCCGAGAAGCGGATGGTGCGCTTCCAGTTCATCTCGGTGCTCTCCCACGAGCTGAAGGCGCCGCTCGCCGCGGTCGAGGGCTACCTGCGGCTGGTCCGCGACCGCGTCGTCGAGCCGGGGAGCGCCAAGTCGGACGAGATCCTCGAGCGCTCGATGGTGCGCATCGACGGCATGCGGTCGATGATCGCCGACCTGCTCGACCTCACCCGCATCGAGTCGGGCACCAAGCGCCGCGAGCTCGCCGCGGTCGACCTGCGCGAGGCGGCGCGCCGCGCGATCGAGATGGCCTCGGTCGCGGCGGCGCCGCGCGGCATCGAGATCGCGCTCGACGCCGGCGCGCCGGTCGAGCTGACCGCGGACCCGGGGGAGATCGAGATCGTCCTCAACAACCTGCTCTCCAACGC
This sequence comes from Thermoanaerobaculaceae bacterium, assembly GCA_035517415.1. GTDB lineage: Bacteria > Acidobacteriota > Thermoanaerobaculia > Thermoanaerobaculales > Thermoanaerobaculaceae > DATIYW01. The sequence goes on along the minus strand of DATIYW010000292.1, from coordinate 14,305 downwards.
GGTCAAGTACAATCGCGACGGGGGCCGGGTCGGGGTCGAGCTGCGCAGCGACGGATCGGCCGTGGTGCTGCGCGTCTCCGACACCGGCATCGGCATGAGCCAGGAAGAGGCGGCCAAGCTGTTCGGCGAGTTCGTGCGCATCCGCAACGCGAAGACGCGCAACATCCTCGGCTCGGGCCTCGGCCTCTCGATCGTCAGGAAGCTGGTCCAGCTCGCGGGCGGCGAGATCGCGGTCTCCAGCCGACCCGACGTCGGCACGACGTTCACCGTGACGCTGCCGCGCGAGCCCGCCGCCGCGGCGACCGCGGCCCCGGCGATCGCGGAGGCCGCCGCGCCGTGATCGACCGGAGCGAGCTCCTCGGCTGGCTCGTCGAGACCGATCCGGCCCGCCTCGAGGAGCTCTGGCGCCGCGCCGACGCGGTGCGCCGCGCCAGCGTCGGCGACGCGGTCCACCTGCGCGGCCTGGTCGAGATCTCCAACCACTGCGTGCGGCGCTGCGGCTACTGCGGCATCGGCGTCGAGCACGCCGGGCTCGCCCGCTACCGCATGACGGCGGACGAGATCCTCGCCTGCGCGCGCCAGGCCGCGTCGTTCGGCTATGGCACCGCGGTGCTGCAGTCGGGCGAGGACTACGGCATCACGCGCGAGTGGCTGGCGGGGGTGGTCGGCTCGATCAAGGCGGAGACCGGCCTGGCGGTGACGCTGAGCCTCGGCGAGCGCCCGGAGGCGGACCTCGCCGCCTGGCGCCGCTCCGGCGCTGACCGCTACCTGCTCCGCTTCGAGACCTCCGACCCCATCCTCTACCGCCGCATCCACCCCGACCTGCCGGGGCGCGTCTCCGACCGCCTCGCGCTCCTCCGCCGCCTGCGCGAGCTCGGCTACGAGATCGGCAGCGGCGTGATGATCGGCATCCCGGGACAGACCTGGGACAGCCTCGCCGACGACATCCTGACCTTCGCCGACCTCGACCTCGACATGATCGGCGTCGGGCCGTTCATCCCCCACCCGGCGACCGCGCTCGGCCGCGGCGAGCTGGCGCCGGCACCGCCCGAGCGCCAGGTGCCGAACAGCGAGCTGCAGACCTACAAGGTCGTCGCGCTCGCGCGCCTCGCCTGCCCGCAGGCGAACATCCCCTCGACCACCGCGCTCGCGACGCTCAACCTGGCGAGTGGCCGCGAGCTCGGCCTGGCGCGCGGGGCGAACGTCGTCATGCCCAACCTCACCCCGACGAGGTACCGCGCGCTCTACGAGATCTACCCGGCCAAGGCGTGCCTGCGCGAGACCGCCGGCGAGTGCGAGGCGTGCTTGCGTGGGCGGATCGTGCGGATGGGTCGCGAGCTCGGGACCGGCCCCGGCGCGCGAAGACGCTAGGCCTTGCGCCCCCGCGGCCCCGGGCCTAGGTTGAAGGCGGGGGGCGCCAATATCGTCGCGGATCCCGCGGCGAGCGCGCTTGCGCATGGCCTTTTCTTTTCCTTGCGGTTGTGATAGCTTTCACGCGACCGCGGCGTTGGCGTCGCGACCCGCGTCGATCCGCCGGCCCCCCGCCGGCAGCGCGACGGCGAACGCCGGGAAACCAGGGGCTTGAGCCGGCTGCGAAAGGAGAGGGTGATGGCCAAGGTGCTGATCGTGGACGACGACCCCGATGTCGTCGAGGCGTGCCGCCTGTTTCTCGAGAAGGCTGGGCATACCGTCGTGAGCGCCTTCAACCGCATCGACGGGATGAGGGCCGCGGCCGACGCCAAGCCCGACCTGATGATCCTCGACGTCATCATGGAACAGCCCGACGACGGGATCGCGATGGCGCAGGAGTTGCGCCGGCGCGGGTTCACCGTCCCGATCCTGATGCTGACGAGCCTCGCCAAGGTCACCGGTTTCTCCTACGGCAAGGACCGCGAGGTGCTGCCGGTCGACGACTTCCAGGAGAAGCCGATCGAGCCCGCGGCGCTGGTGCGCAAGGTCGCCGAGCTGCTCGAGCACCACGCGCAGCCGGTCGGGAAGGAGGGGTAGGCCATGCTGGTCACCGAGCAGCAGCGGCTCAAAGAGGACATCGGCGCCTGGGTGCGGCAGTACGGCGCGGACCACGCCTCGCTCATCCCCGTGCTCCAGGAGATCCAGGCCAAGTACCACCAGATCTCCGAGTACGCGATGCAGGAAGTGGCCGACCACATGGGCATCCACCCGGTCGAGGTCTACAGCGTCGTGACGTTCTACAGCTTCCTCAACCCCGAGTTCCAGGGTCGCTTCGTGATCCGCCTGTGCCGCACGATCTCGTGCGACATGGCGGGCAAGGACCGGGTGGCGCGCCAGCTCGAGAACGACCTCGGCATCACGTTCGGCCAAACCACGCCCGACGGCAAGTTCACGCTCGAGTGGGCGAACTGCATCGGCATGTGCGACCAGGGTCCCGCGCTGCTCGTCAACGACGAGGTCTACCCCCACGTCACGCCCGAGCGCGTCGCCGAGATCATCGAGCAGTGCCGCAAGCTGTTCGGCCCGCTCGCGGTCCACCACACGCCCCACGACGGGCGCCAGGAGGCACGCTCATGAGCGGCGCGACGCAAGGCCTGGCCACCTTCACCGCGATCGATGCCGACGCCGCGCTGGCGGCGGCGCTGGGGAAGTCGCGCAGCGAGATCCTCGCCGAGATCACCGCCTCGAAGCTCAAGGGGCGGGGCGGCGCGGGGTTCCCGACCGGTGTGAAGTGGAACCTCGCCGGCGCGGCGTCGAGCGACGAGAAGTTCGTCATCTGCAACGCCGACGAGGGGGAGCCCGGTACCTTCAAGGACCGCGTGATCCTCACCGAGGTGCCCGACCTGGTCTTCGCCGGCATGACGATCTGCGGCATCGCGATCGGCGCCCGCAAGGGCATCGTCTACCTCCGCGGCGAGTACCTCTACCTGCGCGCCGTGCTCGAGGCGGTGATCGAGCGCCGGCGCCGCGCCGGACTGCTGGGCGAGAGCGTCGGCGGCAAGGACATCGCCTTCGACGTCGAGATCCGCATGGGCTCCGGCGCCTACGTGTGCGGCGAGGAGACCGCCCTGATCGAGTCGCTCGAGGGCCACCGCGGCGAGCCGCGCAACCGCCCGCCGTTCCCGGTCGACACCGGCTACTTCGGGCGCCCGACCGTGGTCAACAACGTCGAGACGTTCGCCTGCGCCGCCGCCATCCTGGCCAAGGGCGCGGCGTGGTTCTCGTCGATCGGCACCGAGAAGTCGGCGGGACCGAAGCTGTTCTCCGTGTCGGGCGACTGCGCCCGGCCGGGGATCTACGAGTTCCCGCTCGGCATCACGGTGGCGGAGCTCCTGGGGGCGGTCGGCGGCGAGGACGCCAAGGCGGTGCAGGTCGGCGGCGCCTCCGGGCGCTGCGTCCCGGCCGCCGAGTTCGCCCGCACGATCTGCTTCGAGGACGTCTCCACTGGCGGTTCCGTGATCGTGTTCGGGCCGCACCGCGACATGCTGCACGTGGCGAAGAACTTCATGGAGTTCTTCGTCGACGAGTCGTGCGGCCAGTGCGCCCCGTGCCGCGAGGGCAACGCCAAGCTGCTCGAGGGCATCGAGCTGCTCGAGCAGGGGCGCTGCTCCGCGCGCTACCTCGACGAGCTCGAGACGCTCGGCGAGGTGATGCAGTGCGCCTCGAAGTGCGGGCTCGGCCAGTCGAGCCCGAACGCGTTCCTGTCGATCGTCCACCACTTCCGCGACGAGATCATGGGCCGCCCCGTCCATCGGGCGAGCTGAGGCGAGAGGGAGCAGAGCATGTCGGACCAGCAAACCCCGAAGTCCAGCGCCTCGCGCGCGCCGATCAGCCAGCGCGGCCACATGGTGAAGCTGCCGATCGACTCGCAGGGGATCGGCGGCCTCGTCACCGCGACGATCGACGGCCAGGAGGTCAAGGTCCCCACCGGCACGACGATCCTCGAGGCGGCGAAGAAGATCGGCGTCAAGATCCCGACCCTGTGCTACCACGAGGACCTGTGCATCGCCGGCGTCTGCCGCGTCTGCGTCGTCGAGGTCGAAGGGCAGCGCACGCTGCAGGCCTCGTGCGCGTTCCCGATCACCTCGCCGATCAAGATCCACACCCACACGCGCAAGGTGCGCCAGGCGCGCCGCCGCATCGTCGACCTGTTGCTCTCCAAGCACTACGGCGAGTGCTACTCGTGCTTCCGCAACCTCAACTGCGAGCTGCAGACGCTCGCCCGCGACTGCGGCGTCGACTTCTACCGCTTCGGCCACCCCACCGAGCCGCTCCACGAGGTCGACCACTCGAGCTACTCGGTGCTGCGCGACATGAACAAGTGCGTGCTGTGCCGGCGCTGCGTGCGCACCTGCATCGACCTCCAGGAGGTCGGCGTGCTCGAGACCGTCGGCCGCGGCGACCGGACGAAGATCTCCACCTTCATGGACAAGCCGCTCGCCGACGTCGTGTGCATCAACTGCGGCCAGTGCATCAACCGCTGCCCGACCGCCGCATTGGGTGCGAACGACCCCACCGACGACGTCTGGCGCGACATCATCAACCCGAACAAGCACGTCGTGATCCAGACCGCACCGGCGCCGCGCGCCGCGATCGGCGAGTGCTTCGGCCTGCCGCCCGGCACGCCGCTCACGTTCGAGATGAACTCGGCGATCCGCGCGATGGGGTTCGACGCCGTGTTCGACACCAACTTCACCGCCGACCTCACCATCATCGAGGAGGGGACCGAGCTGATCCTCCGCCTCCACAAGGCGCTGGTCGAGAAGCAGCCGGTGGCGCTGCCGCAGTTCACCTCGTGCTCGCCGGGCTGGGTGAAGTACATCGAGCACTTCTACCCCGAGCTGCTGCCGCACATGTCCTCGGCGAAGAGCCCGCAGCAGATGTTCGGCGCGGTGATCAAGACCTACTACGCCAAGCTCCACAACCTCGACCCCGCCGACATCGTCACCGTCGCACTGATGCCGTGCTCGGCGAAGAAGTACGAGTGCAACCGGCCGGAGATGTGCGACTCGGGGTACAAGGACGTCGACTACGGCCTCGTCACCCGCGAGCTCGCGGCGATGTTCCACGAGGCGGGCATCGACCTGCCGAAGATGCCCAAGTCCGACTTCGACGACCCGTTCGGCACCGCGACCGGCTCGGGCGTGATCTTCGGCGCCACCGGCGGCGTGATGGAGGCGGCGATCCGCACCGTCGTCGAGCTGGTCAGCGGCCTGCGGATCGAGAAGCTCTTCGACCACGCCCGGGTGCTCCCGGTGCGCGGCTTCGAGGGGATCCGCTACGCCGAGCTGACCATCCCGCAGCTCGGCCCGGTCCCCGACCTGCTCAAGATGAACAGGGACCTCCCGTTCGACAACTGGGACTGGCTCTCCGGCGCGACGCTCAAGGTCGCGGTCTGCCACGGCACCGCCAACGCCAAGCGGGTGCTCGAGGACATCAAGGCGGGCGGCAAGTTCTCCGAGTGCCACTTCATCGAGTTCATGGCCTGCCCGGGCGGCTGCCTGGGCGGCGGCGGGATGCCGATCCCGACCTCACCCGAGATCCGCGCCGCGCGCGCCCGCGCCATCTACGCCGAGGACGAGTCGTACGAGATCCGCAAGTCGCACGAGAACCCGGCGGTGATCAAGCTCTACAACGAGTTCCTCACCGACGGGCCGAACGGGCACACCGCGCACCACCTGCTCCACACGCAGTACACGCCGCGCGGGAAGTACATCGCGTAGCGCGATCAGGCTCCAGACTCGACGCGCCGGGCCGGCTTCCGTGGCCCGGCTTTCGTTTTCGCTCGCGAGAGCGGGCGGCGCGGACGAGGCGTGCCGCTCCGATCCGCGGTCGCTACCGTGACCCCGGCCGCCTGGGCGACGCTCTCGATCGCGATCGCGGCGAGCGCCGCGCCGTAGTCGAGGTCGATGTTGGCCATCGTGTCGGCCGAGTCGTGGTAGCCCTTCCGGTTGAGGTCGTAGTCCTCCATCAGCAGCACCACCGGCACGCCGGCATCGGAGTAGATCTGGCCGTCGGTGTTGTAGAGCGTGCTGCGCGGGTCCCACGCGGGGCGGATCTGCCCCTCGAGCCGCGGGTGCTCCGCCACCGGCGGGATCGACTCGCCCGCGCGCACGCGCCGGCCCGGTCCCGCCCCGCACCGCTCGGGCGCGGCGTTCCACGCCTGGGCGGCGGCGTTCCAGCGCAGGTTCGCCCAGTGGACCAACTCGGCGAGCCGCGCCGACGCGGCGCCGTCGCCGGGCGAGATCTGGAACACGTTGCGCTCGCGGTCGTTGTTGTGGGCGACCATGTCGAGGATGAACGCCGCCACCACCCGCGTCGCCGAGAGGTCGAGCGACCGCCCGTCGGCGGCCGTCAGCACGAGGCGGCGCTCGACCAGCCGCTGCACGAGCGCCCGCGAGCCGAGGCAGTCGGCGGGGAACTCCTCGCCGGTGAGGTGGACGAGCCAGATGTCGCGCGCCAGCCGCCCGTCGCGGGCGAGCGGGAGCAGCGCCTCGGCCGCCATCATCAGCGTCGCGGTCGCGGAGTGGTTGTCGTCCGCGCCGCTCGCCGCGACGCGGCTGCCGTCACCGCCCTTGGCGCGCTCGTAGCGGTCCTCCATGTACGCGGTGTCGTAGTGGTCGCCCATCACGACCGCCTGCGAGCGGTCGCAGCCCGGGATGACCACCACGACGTCGCGCTCGTCGCCCTGCCCGTCGCGGTCCTGCCGCCAGCCGCCCCACCAGGCGAAGTCGAAGTCGGTGTCCCAGCGGAACACCAGGTCGGCGCAGACCGCCCGGCCGGCCATCCCGTGACGCTGGAACAGCGCCTCGTAGTGGCGGTGGAGGTGGCCGACGACCTCCTCGAGCTGGCGCCGGCGCGGCGCCGACGCGGAGCCGGCGGGCGCGGGTCCGCCGGCCCCCGGGTCGATCAGGTCGGCGTTGTTGGAAAGCGCGAACCGGCCGTCCGAGAGCTCGGCGACGTGCCCCCAGTACGCTTCCTCGAACCCGCGCCCGTGCGTCGCGGCGAACGTCGCCGCACGGCCCGGGTCGACGCGCGGCTCCGCCCGCAGCGACTCGCGCACGCGCGCGACCAGCCGCCGCGCGCGGCGGGGCTCCCGCGCCACCTCCGGCAGCCGCGCCAGCCACTCGTCGAAATCGAGCCTGCGGCTCGCGCTGACGAGCGAGCGGGCGAGAGACGGCGTCAGCCGCTTGCCGAGGAGTTCCCTCCATTCGAGGAGCTTGCGGAGGTTGCGCTGGGTCACGTGGCGGTGCACCGGGTCGTGCTCGAACTGATCGAGCGTGTCGCGGTGGCCGGGCCGGTCGAGAAGCTCCGGCCCCAGCTCGACCGGCGTCACGCCGTCGCGCTCCGCCGTCAGGTAGCCGAGCAGCGGTGCGGAGTAGCGCTCCACCGCGCCGTCGCCGCCGGAACGCGCGACCAGCGGGCGGTGCCAGAACACCTCGCGCTCCCCCACCCGCATCGGCGGGAAGCTGAAGCGGTAGCCGAAGCGCCCCACCCTGGTGCACGCCGCCGCCGCCGCGGCCACCTCCGCGATCGCGGCCGCCGGGCCGTCGAGGACGAGGCGGTAGTCGTCGGTCCACACCTGCGCGTTGCGGGCGAGCGGCTTCTGGTAGAGGCCGAGGACCTCGGGCGCGGTGGAGAAGAGCGCGATCGTCACCGGGTCGTCCTGGACTTCGACGCCCTCCCGCGCGCCGAGGATGTCCTCGATCTCCCGCCCCAGGGGCTCGTGGCGGTGGGAGCGGCGGACGTGGTGGGGCGCGACCTGGCTGTCGGGCCGGCGCGCCGGCACCTCGTCGAGCCAGCCGGACTGCGGGATGCGCACGCCGTGGAGGTGCTCGCTGCGCTCGAACAAGGTGAGCAGCGGGACCTGCATCGCGTGGCGCAGCTCCCGCGCCAGCGCGCGATAGCCGCGGCCGTTCCAGAACACCAGGCTCGCCGGGCTCGGCAGCAGGCGCAACGCGCCGCGCCGGTAGGCGTCGCGGATCGCCGCCGGCAGCTCGGCGAACGGACGGAACGTGACGACGGCGCGGACGCCGTCCACCGCATCCCCGTCGCGCCAGGCGAGCGCGGAGGCGAACGCAGGCGGCCGCTCCTCGCTCCAGCGCGGGAACTGCAGGTCGGGGCTCGACGGGACGACGCGGATCCCGGCGCGTCGCAGGTCCGCGCGCTCGAGCGCGCTCTCGCCGAGCGCCCAGGCGAGGAAGCGCCGGAACGCGGGCAGGCCCGCGCCGCGCGCGGCGAAGCTCCGCCAGAAGGCGCGCTCCGGGCCGTCGTGGCTCGACCCGAACAGCGTCCACCGCACGCGCCCCTTGTCGTCCTGGGTGCAGGAGAGGGCGAGCGGCAGCGCCACCACGCAGTCGTGCGCCGCCGCCGGCGCCGCGGCGAGCTCCGGCGGCCAAGCCGGGTTGCCGTCGAGAAGGCGGCGCGAGAACTGCGACGGGGCTCCGCGCATCAACTGCAGCAGCTCCCGCGTCACGTGCTTGGCGATGCGGTCGAGCCCGGGCGCGAGCTGGAGCGCTTCCTCGTACTCGGAGACGCACCACCGGCTCGCGTCGCTCGGGGACCGCGGGCCGCGATCCGGCTCGCCGCAGGGCTTCCACCCGAGCCGCGGCGCGGGCATGTACTCGGAGTAGGCGCGCAACGGCCGGGCGCGCGCCCCGCGCAGCTCCTCCGCCTCGGCTAGCAGCAGCTCCCATCCCTGACGCATGTCCCACCCTCCGCGGAGAGTCGATTCCAACGGTGCCTCACCGGAACGGGTTCTCGCGTCGAGATTCTAGCTGCATCGGGCCGTGGCCCCGCGCCCGCACCGAGGCCGGCCCCGGTAGGCAGACGAGACGGCTGGCGGGACTGCCCCGCCGGCGCAAAGCCGGCGTCGAAGACGTCGACCTGGCCGCCATCGAAGTCGGTCGCGAAGATGAAGTTCTCGCCTGAGCTGTGACCCAGCGCGAGGCCCTTGTAGACCGCCCCGGAGGCCGAGTTGTCGACCGCGACGATGCCGTTGTTGGGATCCGCGTTCTGGCCCCAGCCGACGATGGTGCCGTCCTCGGTGGCGAACAGGAAGCGAGCCGGCCCGGAGCCGCTGCCTCCGGTGATCACGAAATCCGCGGTGTCATTCACCACCTCGCCGGTCGGGGTGCCCATCCCGGTCCCGCCCGGCCCCGGGATCGCCACGATCTTCGCGAGCGGCATGCCGCTGCGGGTGTGAAGAGTGGACAGGCCCGTCCCGTCGTCGGCGACCCACAGCACGCCGGTTGCGCCGAACGCCAGTCCCCAGGGTTTACCAAGCTGGAATCCGTTACGAGCGCCTGACCCGTGAGGTTGGGGACGAGGTTGACCTGCCTGTAGCCGTGTTCCGCCAACGCGGCGTGTGCGAAGCATACGACTGCCACGGCGAAGCCTGCGCCGTGGTGCAAGACGTGGGATCGGATCCTCATGCGCTTCTCCTTTCATGAACGGCCACCCGCTCTGCATCCGCAACCTCCGTTCCCAGATAATCGACACCGGTTCAGCCTCACTTTGCTCCCTGTGATTTGGGCGGACCGCCCCCGGGGACGACCCGACTGCAATGGAGATTCGGCCTCACGCGGTTCCGGGTCGCTCGCACCGTCGCGCCACTGACGAGCGGGGCGAAGCCGCGCACCCGTCACGTCCTACGCACTTCCCCGGGCGCTCGGATTCCGAATCGGACGGCCCGCCGGCCCGGGGAGCCTCACGGCGCGCCCCGCCTCGCGCAACATCGTGCTCCGAGCGCCCGCCGCGAAGTCACTGCGCCACCGGTGCGATTCCCGCGCAGGCGACGGTGATCGCCAGGTCCGGTGAGACGTCCGCAGTAGGGGGTCGGCGATCGTGTGCGAACGCCCGGGCGGAGCCATGGCGCGGGAGCCTCGAGGCACGCGCCGACGCTGCCGAATCCGAAAAGGGGCCAGGCGTATACGATGCGCGGGATGAGCGCGGGACTCGTGCGACCGGGCAGAGCGTCAGAGCGTCCGACCGGGGCCGCGAGCCAGTCCGTGCTCGCCCTGCCGGCGTTCCGCTGGTACTGGCTCGCCCGGATGGCGAGCTCGATCGCGCTGCAGATGCAGGCGGTCGGGGTCGGCTGGCAGGTTTACGATCTGACCGGCAGCGCCTGGTACCTCGGGCTGGTCGGGCTGGCGCAGTTCCTGCCCCGCTTCTTCCTCACCCTTCCGGTCGGTCATGTCGCCGACCGCTACGACCGGCGCCTCGTCTCCCGCGCCTGCCAGCTCGTCGAGTGCCTCGCGGCCGGAGCGCTCGCGCTCGGCAGCTTCGCGGGCCGGCAGACCGAGCACGCCATCCTCCTGATCGTGGTGGTGGCGGGCGCGGCGCGGGCGTTCGAGGGACCGGCGATGCAGGCGCTCGCTCCCGACCTCGTGCCGGTCGCACTGATCCCGCGCGCCGCGGCATGGTCCACCTCCGCGAACCAGACCGCCACCATCCTCGGCCCGGCGCTCGGCGGCGTGCTGTACGCCCTCGGACCCGGCGTGGTGTACGCGGCCGCGAGCGCGCTGTTCCTCGCCGCCGGCGTCTGCATCGCGCTGATCCGCGGCGACCGCGCCGGCCGCTCCGGCGCGTCCGCCGGCATCGGCTCGCTGTTCGCCGGCATCGCCTTCATCCGCCGCCAGCCGGCGATCCTCGGGGCGATCTCGCTCGACCTGTTCGCGGTGCTCCTCGGAGGCGCGACCGCGCTGCTGCCGATCTACGCGCGGGACATCCTCTCGACCGGGCCGTGGGGGCTCGGCCTGCTCCGCGCCGCTCCCGCCGCCGGCGCGCTGGCGATGGCGGTGTTCCTCGCCCGCCGCCCGCTGCGGCGGCGCGTCGGCCGCACGATGTTCGGCGCGGTCGGCGTGTTCGGCGTCGCGACCGCGGTGTTCGCGGTCTCGCGCTCCTTCCCTCTCTCGCTCGCTGCGCTGGCGGTGCTCGGAGCGGCCGACGTGATCAGCGTCGTGATCCGCTCCGCCCTCGTGCAGATCCGCACCCCGGAGGCGATGCGTGGCCGCGTCAGCGCGGTCAACTCGATGTTCATCGGCACCTCGAACCAGCTCGGGGAGTTCGAGTCCGGCGCGACCGCGGCGCTGTTCGGCACCGTGCCGGCGGTGCTGATCGGCGGCGTCGGCACGCTCGTGGTCGCCGGCCTCTGGATGGCCCTCTTCCCGCAGCTGCTCGACACCGACACGCTCGAGAGCTGATCCGGCCGCGAACGGTCCCGGCGCCGGGGAGCGGGTTTGGTAGACTCTCGCATGCTCGCGGATCTCCCCGCCCCTCAAGTGGTTCCGCCCCAAACCGCGAGTCGGACTGGAGTGCCGCGGGGCGACTGGCTGGTCGCAGCCGCGGTCGCCGCGATCGTCCTCGCGCCGTACGCGACCTTGCGGTTGCCGTTTCGCGTCGCGCTCGAGGCGCAGGCTGCAGCGATCCTCGCCGTCGTGCTCGCACTGCTCGCAACCGGTCTCGTCAGCGCAGGATGGCGGCGGCGCATGGGCGCCGTGCCCGGGACGATCGTCGCCGGCCTCCTCGCCTATGTGCTCGCGGCGCTGCTTGGGGCGGTCGTGGGGTTGGCGCGGGGCAACGACCCGCGCCTCCTCGCGGGACAGCTGCTCGCCATGGGGCTCCTGCCGCTGGGCGCCGCCGCGGGACTGATCCTGCCGGGACCGCCGAGTTGGCGCGGGTTGGTCTGCGGCGTGACGAGCGCGGCCGGCGCGGCGGCGACGTTCCACCTCGCGCTCGGGATCGACCTCGCCCTTCGCGGTCGGGAACTCTACCGCCTGATGTTGCCGAACTCGGTCGCCCCGATCGGCAGCTCGGCGCTCGCGATCGTCCTGCTCGCCGCCCTGGTCGGGCACGTCGGCAGGCGTCTGCGGTGGGCCGGCGGGGTCGCGATCGGGCTGATGGGCGTCTTCGCCGTCGTCACCGAGGTCCGGTCCATGTGGCTGACGCTGATCCTCGGGATGACCATCATCCGCGTCCGCCAGCGGGGGTGGCGGGCGCTCTTCACCCGCACGGTGCGCATCTGGGGCGCCGCCGCTATTGGGCTCGCGGTCGTCTCCGCGCTGGGCGTGGAGGCGTGGTGGAGGCTGCCGCGGCCGAACCTGCTGCCGGACCCTGGGAGCGCCAGCGCCCCCCACTTGGATTCGCTCTCGGTTCCCGTGCCGCCGCTTCCGCCCAGCCGCCGGTTCACCTGGGCCGCGGGCACGGCCCCCGAGGCGCTGCAGCTGACGCGGTTCTTCCCGGTCAACGGCGGGTGCGGCTATCGCCTTCGGGCGCTCACTGCGACGAGCGGAGGCGGCAAGGGGTCGGTCGCCGTGGTCTGGATCGGCGCGGACGGAGGCTATCTCGGCATGCTCGCGACCTCCGTGCCTCCGCGCTTCGGCGGGCCGACCATCGTCTCCGCCGGCCGCGCGCCCGCCCGGGCGGTGCGCGCGTACCTGCGCGTCGACTGGCTACCGGGCGCGACCGGGACCTGCTCGATGGAGGACGTGACGCTGGTCGAGCTTCGTCCCGCCCCGCTGATCTCGCTCCACGAGGTCGAGCGGGAGTTCCTCTCGCGGCTCGCCTCGATGCTCCCGATCGAGCACCCCGCCGACGACCTGGCGCATCTTTCGATCGCGTATCGCGCCGAGGAGACCCGCGTCCTGGTCGACCTGTTCGCCGCGTCGGATTGGGTGGCACGGCTGTTCGGCCAGGGCCTCGGCGCCAGGTACCACCTCGGCGCGATCGCGGTCGAGGAGATGGGGAGCGAGGACGTCAACTACATCCACGACTTCTACCTCTTCGTCCTCGTCAAGCTGGGTCTCGTCGGGCTCGCTCTCGTGGGCGCCGGCCTCGCCGCCTGCGTAGGCTGGACATGGAGGGCGGCGAGCGGGCTCGCGCCCGGCCCCGCGAGGTCGTTCCTGATCGCCGCCGCCGCGATCTGGATCGCGTTCGCGCTCTGGAGCGTAGTCGCGCCGCAGATCAACAGCTTCCGGATCGCGCCGGTGCTCGGTTTGCTGCTCGCAGCGAGCGTCCGGTGCGCCGAACCCGGCTCCCCGGCCGCCTCGGCCTGACGATCGCAGGTGCCGCCGCGGGGGCAGGCCGGGCACCGGGCCCAGCCGAAACGCGCGGAGGCCGCCGCTGCCGGCGAACACGCTCGCCGTCGACGACGGGTCGATCGCGATCGAGAGCGCCGGCACGCCGTCGAGCTGTCCCCCCAGCGGCTGCCAGGTGCCGCCGCGGCGCTCCGTCGTTCCGGCAGCAGACTCAAAGGGCGGGGATCGCTCCCCGCCCTTTCGTCACTGCCTGGGCCCCAGGTCGGGCTCTCGCCTGGCCTTGGCCATTCGCTCTCCGTCCGTCCCGCCTCGAGTCGGGTCGTCAGCGCTGCATCGTGACCGTCGTCGGGCTGTTGGTGACGTTGTCGATCAAGGAGGCAAACCCGAACACCCCCGAGCCCGACTGCACCGTGATCCTGGCGTACCCGCGGTCCATCGCCGTCTGCCCCGCCTTGCTCTTGAACGGCTGCCCCTCTTGCGCCCACTTCCCCGGATTCAACATCACCGTGTAGTCGGTGAGCTTCGCCCCCGTCCCGTCGAACAGCTCCACCAGCACCGTCGCCGCACCCGATCCGGTATTCACAACCCCGATGTTGGAGTGGTAGGAGGCGTCTTCGGTCAACCCGGGGAGGTAAGCGCTCTGTCCGGCCGACAGGCCGTCGCCCGATGCCAGCGCCGGGTAGCCCTGAACCTGCGTGCCGCCGGCGTAGCAACTCGTCGCGGAGGCGACGACGCTGTAGCTCCGCCCCGTGACCTTCAACGGCTGGTCGGAGAGGACCTCGATCGCTCCGGAGCCCGAGGCGCCGAGTTGCCCCACCACGTCCGTCAGGACCGACTGCGCCCCCGCCGGCACATAGGTGGTGTTGGTCACGAGCCCACTGCTGCCGTAGAAGCTGAGCTGCGCGTTGGCCGTGGCCGTGCCGGTGTTGAGCAGGCCGAGGTCGCTCCGCCACTCGCTGCCGTTCAGGCCGGAGCTGTGGCTCACCACAGGAATCCAGGTGGCGTACATCGAGCTCGAGAAGACCCAGGCGGCACCGGTACCGGAGGTGTCGCCCGGTCCGCCGACGATGGCGGTGGTCCCGTCCGCCGAGAGCGCCACCGACGCGCCCAGCTCAGCGGCGCCGACGGCCCCCGTGCCGACCACTTTGTCGCCCTGCTGCGACCAGGTGCCGCCAGTTCGGATGAACATCCACACGGCGCCGGCACCGGAACTGTCCATATCCCCGCCGATCAAAGCCACGTGGCCGTCTCCTGAGAGCGCGACTGAAGTACCCTCGCCGGCTAGGCCGGCGGCGCCC
>DATIYW010000291.1:0-13671 GCA_035517415.1 Thermoanaerobaculaceae bacterium | reverse complement strand
CTCCATGATCGCCTCGCGCGCGCGGCCGAGGCGCCTGACGCCCATCGAGCCCGAGGTGTCGAGCAGGAACGCGTACGAGATCGGCAGCCCGCCCTCGCGCCAGAACGAGCGGATCGGGAACTCGATGCCGTCGACGAAGAGGTGGAACTGCTCCTTCTCCAGCGTCGCGACGATGCGGCCGTGGCCGTCGCGCACCGTCACCGGGACGAGGATCGAGGAAACCTCGGTGGTCGCGCTGAAGCGGTCGCCGGCCTTCGGTTCCTCGGCGGAGACGAGCGCGCCCGACGCCAGCACGGCGCACGCGAGCGCGAGGCGGCCAGGGCGGAACGCCGCGGCCGCGCTCATGGGACGCTACATGACGAAGTTGAGTCCGAGCGATACCTCACGGAACGTGATCCAGTCGTTGCGGTCGTTGCAGTCTCCCCACCAGTCGCACCGGTCGCGGCTGTTGCTGACGTTGACGCTGTGCGCCCGCCAGTCGAGGCGGAGCGCGATCGCGGGCGAGAAGAAGAGCTTGACTCCGCCACCGAAGTAGCCAACGAAGCGCGTGTCGGCGTGCATTCCCGCCAGGTTCGGGTCGAGCCGCATGCCACCGATCCCGCCGGCGAGGAACGGCACCAGCCGGCTGTGGCCGAAGCTGCCCTCGACGCCGGCCTCGCCGGTGGAGAGGTCGATCGTGCCGAGCTTGGTCTGTCCCCCGAAGAGCCCGCCCTGTCCTGTCACGAGGTCAGCGTGCTCCTGGGTGAGGAACCCCTCGACCGCCCACCCCGGCGCGAAGCGGTAGGCGAAGCGCAGGCCGTACGAGGGCGCGTCGTCCACCGTGACGTCGGTGTTGAGCGTGCCGGTCGCGTTGCGGGCGATGGTGTCTCCGAACCAGTAGCCGACGGTCGGCGTCAGCTCGACGGTGCCAGGCGTCCCCTGGGCCATCGCCAGCGGGGCCGCCGCGAGCAGCAGAAGCAGCGAAAGCAGGTGTCGGCGCATGCTACTTCCCTCCCTCACTCGGACGGGAGGAAAGCAATCCGAGTGCCAATCGCTTCAGGTCCTCGATCACCGCCGGCGCGTAGCCGGGATAGACCTGGACGATGTTCCCCTCGCGGTCGAGGAGCACAGAGAAGGGCAGCCGGTCGATCCCCAGCGAGACCTGCGTCGGACCGTCGATGACGTAGACCGGGAGCGTGATGCCGGCCTTGGCGAGGAACGCCTCGATCCTCGGCTTGTACATCTGCAGCTGGCCGGAGATCCCCTCCTCCGGCATGGGCGGCCCGTCGAGGTCGATCGCCAGCACCGCCAGGCCCTTGGCGCCGAGCTCGTTGTAGAGGCGCTGCATCTCGGGCAGCTCGATCCGACACGGTCCGCACCAGGTGGCCCAGAAGTTGACCAGCGTGACCGCACCGAGGAAGTCCCTGAGCTTGTACGACTGCCCATTGAGGTCGCTCACCATGATCGGCGGGAACGGCTGGCGAGCCGGCTCAGCGGCGGCGCCGAGCGCCGCCGCAGCGGTCAGAAACGCAGCCGCGAAGCTGGCCTTCTTCATGCCCGCATGCTAGCACGCCGTTGACAGTTGAGCCTGCTTGCTCTAGATTTCACAACCATGAGCGAACGCGAGCTCCACCGCATCGCGGTGATCGGCGGGGGGATGATGGGCCGCTCGCTGGCCACCCGCGTCTCGCAGGCGGGCCTCGGGGTCGTGGTCCGGGAGATCAGCGGCGAGCGAACCGCCGAGGTGCAGAGCCTGCTGGCGAAGGACCTCGACCGCGAGATCGACCGCTATGGGCTGACGCAGTCCGAGAAGAAAGCGATCCTGGCGCGCATCAACTTCACCACCGAGCTCGCCGACACGCGCGGCTGCGACCTCGCGATCGAGACGATCAGCGAGGATGCGGCGGCCAAGCGCTCGCTGCTCGCCGAGCTCGACGGCCTCCAGCCGCCGGACATCCCGATCGTGGTCAACACCTCGACGCTCTCGATCACCGAGCTGGCGCAGGGCCTCGCCCACCCCGAGCGGATCATCGGCATGCACTTCCTCTACCCGGTGACGACGACCCGCGTGGTCGAGGTGGTCAAGGGCCAGGTCTCGAGCGACGACGCGTTCCAGGCCGCGCGGCGCTTCGCGCGCGTCCTCGGCAAGGTGCCGATCGAGGAGTTCGAGTCGCCGGGGTTCGTCACCACCCGCGTCGTCATGCCGCTCGTCAACGAGGCCGCCCACGTCGTGATGGAGGGCGTCGCCACCGCCGCCGAGGTCGACCTCGCGATCAAGCTCGGCTACGAGTTCCGCCACGGCCCGCTGGAGTGGGCCGACCGCGTCGGACTCCACCGCATCCTCAACTGGCTCGAGCACCTGTTCCAGGAGACCGGCGACCCGAAGTTCCGGCCATGTCCGCTGATCCGCAAGCTGGTGCGCGCCGGCCACACCGGGGCGCGCGTCGGGCGTGGGTTCTTCACCTACGACATCCAGCGCAGCCGGCTCGACCGCCTGCCCGACGACACGCCGAAGCTCGCGTAGGCGCCGGCCCGCTTCCCCGCGGGCGAAGAGAGGAAGCCATGAAGGTCCTGGTTCTCAACTGCGGCTCGTCCTCCGTGAAGTTCCAGGTGATCGAGACCTCGCTCGAGATGATCGAGGCGAACTCCGACCGCATGCTCGCGCGCGGCGGCGTCGAGAAGATCGGCCTCTCCGACTCACGCCTGGCGATCGAGGTGCCGGGGCGCAAGCCGTACCAGGAGTTCGGCGAGATCCTCGAGCACCGGGCCGCGGTCGAGCGCGTGCTCAAGGTGCTCGTCCACCCCGAGCACGGCGTGCTCGCCAACGTCACCGAGATCGAGGCGGTCGGCCACCGCATGGTGCACGGCGGCGAGAAGTTCGCCTCCTCCGTGCTCGTCACCCCGGAGGTCGAGGCGATGCTCGAGGAGTGCGTGGTGCTGGCGCCGCTCCATAACCCGCACAACCTGCGCGGGCTGGCCGCCGCGCGCAGCCTCCTCGCCGGCGTCCCGCACGTCGCCGTCTTCGACACCGCCTACCACCAGTCGATGCCCCCGAAGGCGTTCATCTACGGGCTGCCTTACGAGCTCTACACCCGCCACGCGATCCGGCGCTACGGGTTCCACGGCACCTCGCACCGCTTCGTCGCGATCCGCACCGCCGGCCTGCTCGGGCGCCCGCTGGAGGAGCTGCGGATCGTCACCTGCCACCTCGGCAACGGCTGCTCGATGGCGGCGGTCGACCGCGGCCACTCCGTCGACACGACGATGGGGTTCACGCCGCTCGAGGGGCTGCTGATGGGAACCCGCAGCGGCGACGTCGACGCGGCGATCCTGCCCTGGGTGATGGCGATGGAGGAGCTCACCCTGTCGCAGCTCAACGCGATGCTCAACAAGCACTCGGGACTGTTCGGCATTTCCAGCGTGTCCTCCGACATGCGCGAGATCGAAGCCGCCTGCGCCGCGGGCAACAAGCGCGCCCAGCTGGCGTTCGACATCTTCTGCTACCGCATCAAGAAGTACATCGGGGCGTACGCCGCGGCGATGGCCGGGGTCGACGCGGTGACGTTCGCGGGCGGGATCGGCGAGAACTCCGCGCTGGTGCGCGCGTCGGTCATGGACGGCCTCGCCTTCCTCGGCCTCGACCTCGACGCGGACGCCAACCGCAACGCCCCACGCGGGCAGGAGGTGGTGATCTCGAAGCCGGGCTCCCGCGGCGCGGTGGTGGTCATCCCCACCAACGAGGAGCGCGTCATCGCCCGCGACACCGTGCGCGTGCTCGGCAACGCGATGCCGTCGTTCGCCGTGCCGGGCAACGTCGCGCCGCGCTGAGCACGGCCTCCACCCGTTCCGCCCGCTCCCGGCAGGCGCCCATCCCCGAGCCGGGTCGCGGGCGTGCTAGGGCGTGCCCCGGAGCAGGAACTTCTTCGCCGCCGCCCGGCCCGCCTCGACTGCGTGCTCGACCGCCGCGTAGTCGCCCCAGAACAGGTGGTTGACCTCGGGGGCGATCACCGCGTCGGCCTCCGCCAGCATCCGCCGGCGCAGCTCCTGCCAGCCCATTGCGGCGGCGCGGAACAGCGAGGCCGGGATGCGGTCGCCCTCCGCGCCGAGGTGCGGCAGCGCCTCGCTCACCTCGACCGCGACCACCGGGCTGCCGAGCGCACGCGCCGCCCGCACCGGGACCTCGGCGACGGCGCCGCCGTCCTGCAGGCGGCGGCCCGCGACCTCGAGCGGCGCGACCAGTCCCGGCATTGCGGAGCTCGCCGCCACGGCGAGCGGCAACGGCCCCCGCGACAGCCGCACCTCCTCGCCGGACGCGCTGTCGGTGGCCACCACCACGAGCGGCAGGGCGAGGCTCTCGATCGCGACCGCCGGCAGCAGCGAGCCGATGCGCCGCACCAGCTCCTCGCGCGTGACCGGCGGGCCCATCAGCATCGTGCGCAGGAGCACCGAGGCGTGGCGCAGCCGGCGGAGAACCCGGGGCCTCGAGCGGTGCTTGCCGGCGCCCTGCAGGTCGGGCACGCCCGGGTCCACGCCCGACTCGACGAACTGCCTGATCTTCGCGATCGCCGGCTCGGCGCCGTAGAGAAGCCACAGCGCGCCCATCAGCGCGCCGGAGCTGGTGCCTGCTACCCCCGCGATGCCGACGCCCGCCCGCTCGAACTCGGAGAGGACACCGAGGTGGGCGAGCCCGCGCACGCCGCCCCCTCCGAGCGCCAGCACGATCCCCCGCTGGCCGGTGGGACGGCTCATGCGCGTGCGGACACAGCGCGCGGCAGGCGCTCGCGGTGAAGGACGATCGCCTCGAGCACGCCCTCGGCGACGCGCTGCGCCTTGTCCGAGATGTGCTCGATGTCGCCGGTGACGCCGCGCGGATCGACGTCGCCGATCTTGTCGCCGGACTCGACCGGCACGCCGTCGCGCAGCAGGCCGCGGATGATGCCGCCGATCCGCGCCACCACCGGGTACTCGGAATCCACCGGCACGCCGCGGAAGAAGTCCTCGCGGGCGAACAGCAGGACGACGACGCCGAGCTTCTCGCCTTGCTCGACGCGGTGGCCGATGTCGCGGTTGGTGCGGAAGATCCCCGGGCGCTGCGCCTTGATCACCCGCTCCTCGGCGAACCCCATGATCTCGGCGGGCGGAGCGGCGGGCAGCGTCTGGCCGTTGGAGAGCACGCGCCCGAGCTGCGGTCCGCGCACCGTCTCCACCACCGCGTGGCAGTCGTGCCCCGCCTGGTAGCCGGAGCCGAGGGCGATCACCAGCGGCGCGAGGTCCTTCGACAGGCCCCAGTTGGAGCGCGTCATCGCCGCCTCGATGTAGACGTCGGGCGGCCACGCGTCGAGCACCTGCGGCAGCGGCTGGGTGGTGATCGCGAGGTCGCCAAGATCGTGCACCATGTCGATGTCGGAGAGCAGCATCACGAAGCGCGCGGTGGTCCCGTCGACGGTCTTGGCGCGGTCGAACACCGCCTCGGAGAAGCACACCCGCCGCCGCACCGCCTTCGGGAACGCCCGCTCGACGAGCAGGACGCGGCCCATCCCCTGGCTGGCGAGATGCGCCGCCACCGCGCTGCCCAGCTCGCCGGCGCCGCGGATCAGCACGCGGGCGTCCCGCGAAAACTCCATCAGCGCGCCGCCACCGCTTCGATCTCGACCTTGGCGCCGCGCGGCAGCGCCGCCACGCCGACCACGGCCCGCGCCGGGCGATGCTCGCCGAAGAACGCGGCGTAGATCTGGTTCAGCTCCGCGAACATGCCGAGATCGGTGAGGTAGACCGTGGTCTTGACCACCTGGTCGCGCCGGCAACCCGCGGCGCGCAGCACGGCGTCGAGGTTGTCGAGTACGCGCTGCGCCTGGACGGCAAACTCGCCCTCGACGATCGCTCCCGAGGCGGGGTCGAGCGGGATCTGGCCCGAGAGGTAGATGAAGCCGCCGATCTCGTAGGCTTGGCTGTACGGCCCGATCGCCTTGGGTGCCGCATCCGTCGAGATCACGCTGGAGCGCGCTGTCATGTCGCCTCCCCGTCCGGCGAGAATTCCCAAATCTCCGGAAGGTTACGGAAGCGTTGGTCAAAGTCAAGGCCGTAGCCGACGACGAAGCGGTCCTCGATCTCGAGGCCGACGAAGTCGAGGTCGAGCTCCATTCTCCGGCGTGCCGGCTTCGACAGCAGCGTCACGATCTGGATCGAGCGCGGATGGCGGGCGCGGAGCAGCGCGACCAGGTCGGCGAGCGTGAGCCCAGTGTCGACGATGTCCTCCACCAGGTAGACGTCCTTGTTCGAGATGTCGACCGTGATGTCCTTGACCAGCGTCACGCTCCCCGACGAGACCGTGGTGGCGCCGTACGACGAGGCCTGGATGAAGTCCACGACCACGCTCCGGTTGAGCTTCTGGGTCAGCGCGGCGAAGAAGTAGACCGCCCCCTTGAGGACGCAGATGAACACCGGGTCGCGCTGCTCCAAATCGGCGTTGATCTCGTCCGCCAGGGTCGCGACCGCGTCCTCGATCCGCTGCCGGGGTACCAGTTTGTCCTTGAGCACCACCCACCTCCCGCCGGGTTGCGTTCCGGTTGCTGGTGTAGACTTCCCGAGGAAGAACCAGGATGAGCGCTACCGGCTTGCACGAGCTCAATCAACGCTACGTCCGCCTCACCGACCGGTGTCGGTCGCAGTGGACCTTCTACCAGTTCTTGCAGGGGCTGTTCAAGCACCTCCGTCACGAGCCGTGCCCGGTCACGCTCGACTTCCCCGCCCTCTTCAACGAGCTGCGCGAGCTGGGCGCAGTGCTCGGGCACCCGGAGCCCGCCCGGACCGAGAAGACGCTGGCTGAGCTGGTGGCCAAGGTCGACGCCCAGTCGCTCCGGCTCCTCGACGTCGACAAGCAGATCCCTCCCTCGCTCGTGCGCCGCTTCTTCGACAGCCTCCGCAACCAGGACGAGAAGGTCCTGCTCGCGATCATCAAGTTCTACCTCGACGACCGGGTGATCGGCGAGGACACGCTCGACAAGCTCGACATCCTTTTCACGAGGCTGGTCGAGATCCCGCGCGCGGACGGCGCGAGCCTGGTGCGGGGGCGGCACGAGATCGAGCGCCTCGTCCACCCGCTGCTGCAGCACCGGCCGCCGGTCACCACCCCGGACGAGGAGGTCGACATCCTGCTCCGGGCGCTGGCCGAGCTCAAGGCCGAGGCGCTCGCCGCGCGCCGCTTCTCGGAGCTGGTCGGCGGCGGCGCCCTCGACCGCTACCGCAGTCTGAAGCGCCGTCTCGGCGACACCCTCCTCCACCCGCGCCTGCTCCCCGTCCTGCTCGAGACCACGGTCACGTTCAAGAACCGCTTCCGCCAGCTCTGGCAGGAGGAGGAGCCGCGCATCCTCGACGACACCAACCGGGTGCGCGAGCTGCAGCGCCAGCTCGAGGCCCACCCGGAGATGGTCACGCCCGAGCTGCGCGAGGCGCTCTCGACCTTCGCCCACGCCCATCGCCGCTTCGACGCCGGCCGCCAGGCGGAGAACCTGCGCCGCGACGACGCGCTCCAGCTTCGGCACGCACTCGACCGCATCCTCGACCAGCCCGACCTCGCCCAGTTCGCCCCGCCTCTGGCGGCGGCCGAGGCCGCGCCGATCGACGGGGCAGCAGCTGGAGGCGAGGCCGATCCCGCGGCCGGCGGCGAGCGCACCGGCGAGCGCCCCGCGGTCTCACTCCAGAACGACACGCTGCTGCGCGAGTACCTGAGCAAGATCCACTTCGCGCTCGAGCTGGTGGGCCGTGACCGCTCGCCGAGCGAGGCGATCCACGCGCGCGAGGTCGTCGCCCTCCGCCTCGAGCCCTGGGAGGTGGAGGCGGCGCGGGCGCTCGTCGAGGGCGACGCGCCGGCGGGTTCGCTCGCCGGCGAGCAGGGCCGCCTCCTGCTGCAGGCGGCGGCGCTGCGCATCCGCATGGACGAGGAGGCGCGGGAGATCGACCGCCTCCACCGCAGCGGCTCCGAGCACCTGCCCGAGATCCTCGAAGCGGCGGCGCAGTCGCTGCAGCGCGCCGCCGAGCTCGACCGTCGCTTCGGCTGGCTGTTCGAGGACGCGCTGTTCCGCGGCGAGACCGAGTCCCTGGAGAAGCTGCACCGATCGCGCTTCCGCCTCCTTCGTGCCTACTCCGGCCTCTGGCTGATCCACAACGA
Source organism: Thermoanaerobaculaceae bacterium (assembly GCA_035517415.1). Lineage (GTDB taxonomy): Bacteria > Acidobacteriota > Thermoanaerobaculia > Thermoanaerobaculales > Thermoanaerobaculaceae > DATIYW01. Next base: position 5,525 of record DATIYW010000291.1, on the reverse strand, counting down.
CCGTGGCGGCATCTCCCCCTACTGAGGCTCGCCCGCTCCGCCTCCGGCTCGGGGAGGTGACGTTCCCGCTCGTCAACGAGAAGCTGGTCGTCGGGCGCAGCCGTTCGTGCGACATCCGCCTCAAGGAGGACACCGTCTCGCGCCTCCATGCCGCGCTCATGTGGCAGGAGGGCAGTCTGCTCCTCGAAGACCTCGGCTCCTCGAACGGCACCTTCGTGAACGGCGAGCGCGTCCTCTCGCCGCACCCGCTCGCGATCGGCGACGTGGTGCGCTTCGGAGCGCTGCGCGGCAGCGTGGAGTCAATCGACGCGCCGGAGCCCTCCCCGGCGGCGCGGACTCAGGCCGACGCGCGCTACGACACGGTCGGCGTCGGTTCGGGCCGCCCCGCTGGCCTCGGCTGGCGGCTGCTCGCCTCGCTCCTCGACCTGGTCCTGTTCGCCGCCGGCTCGGCGATCGCGTTCGCGCCGCTGGGAGTGACGGTGCTGGTCGAGCGCTACTTCCTCGCGCCCGACGCGCTCCCGCCGAGCCTGCAGACCAAGTCGCTGCTCGCCGGCGGCTGCGCCGCGCTGTGGGTGATCTTCGCCTGGTACTACGTCGTCCACGGCTGGGCCCGCCGCGGCGGGACACCCGGCCTCCGCATCTGCGGCCTGCGCCTGCTCGACTGGCGGCGGCGCACGCCGATCGGATACGCGCGCGCGGTCCTGCGCGTGTTCGCCTCGCTGGTCACGCTGCTCACGCTCGGGCTCGGCTGGCTTGTGGTGCCGTTCCGCCGCGACCGCAAGGCGCTCCACGACCTGCTCGCGGGGACGATGGTGGCGCACCGCGACCGGGTACTTGGAGCCGCCGCGGGCTCCGCGTAGAATCCCGGCGTGGACGAAATCATTCGCGCATTCGGCGCCACCGGGCCGGTGGCAAAGCTCGTGCTCGCCGTCCTCGGCGCCTTTTCGTTGGCGTCGTGGACGCTGATGCTGTTGAAACTGCGCCAGCTTCGCAGCGCGGAGCGCGAGAACCGCTCCTTCATCGGCGAGTTTCGCCGCGCCACGCGGCTGGCCGACGTCCAGGCGGCCGCCACCAAGCACCCGGGTGCGCCGATCGCCGGGATGTTCCGCTCCGGCTACCTCGAGCTGGAGGCGCAGGCGCGCGTGCTCCAACGCGCCGGCCAGCAGGCCGGACAGATCAAGAGCCTGGCCGCGGTCGAGCGGGCGCTGCAGCGCGCGATGGGCGTGGAGGGGAGCAAGCTGCTCCGCTACCTCCCGTTCCTCGCGACGACCGCCTCCGCGACGCCGTTCATCGGCCTGTTCGGCACGGTGTGGGGGATCATGACGACGTTCCACGCCATCGCCGTGTCGGGGTCGACGTCGATCGTCACCGTCGCTCCCGGGATCGCCGAGTCGCTGATCAACACGGCCGGCGGCCTGGCCGCGGCGATCCCCGCCGTGATCGCGTACAACGCGTTCCTGGGCGCACTGCGGCGCCACCGCGGCGTGATGGAGGACTTCCTGCTGGAATTCCTCAACCTGACCGAGCGTACCTTCACCTGAGGGGGCAGGGATGGCGTTCCACACCTCCGAGGACTTCGACAACCTCGCCGAGATCAACATCACCCCGCTCGTCGACGTGATGCTCGTGCTGCTGATCATCTTCATCGTCACGGCGCCGATGCTGGTCCAGGGGCTTCAGGTGGAGCTGCCGCGTGAGGCGGCGAGCACGCTGGCGCAGAAGGGCGCCGAACCGATCATCCTCACCCTCACCCGCGACAAGCTGGTGCTGCTCGGCGACCAGCCGGTGCACCCGAAGCTGCTCCCCCAGCGCCTCGGGCCGCTGCTCGCCGGCGGCCCGCGACCGGTCTACCTCAAGGGCGACCAGCAGCTCCCGTACGGCTTCGTGATCGACATCCTCGCCACGCTCAACCGCATGGGCGTGGAGGAGGTCGGCATGGTCACGGTGCCGCCGGAGACGCGATGATCGACCCGGTGAGCGAGGAGCTCGAGCGGCGGGCCCAGGTCGGCTTGCCGTGGAAGCTCCCGATGGTCGGGGCGCTCGGCATCCACCTGGCGGCGATCGCCCTCCTGCTCGCCACGCCACGCATGGGCCACCGCTCCCTCGTCCTGCCGAAGGTCGAAGTCCGCCTCACCGCCGCGCCGGCCCTGCCCGCGCACGCGCCTCCGGCGCCGGCGCGAACCGAGTCCCCGGCGCGCCCGGCGCCACCGCGGGCCGCAGCGAAGGCGCCGCCGAAGAAGGCCGCACCGCCGCCGCCGCGTCACGCGATTCCGAAGAAGGGTGCCAAGGCCGCGCCTCCGGCCGCGCCCGAGCCCGCCCCGCGGACCTCGGCCCCCGCTCCGGTCGAGCCCGCCGGCGGCGCGAGCGAGGGGCTGCGGTCCGCGGGCGGCGGGATCGCGGTCGGGCCGAGCGGCAACGGCGAGGAGAGCTTCCCGTTCGCGTACTACCTCAACCGCCTGCTGGCGCTGGTCGAGAGCAACTGGTTCCGCCCCCCCGACGCGCAGCCGAGCCAGTGCCGCGTGCTGTGCCGCATCGACCGCTCCGGCCGCCTCATCGAGGCCGGCATCGAGCAGGCGAGCCAGACGCCGGCGTTCGACCGCGCCGCGCTTCGCGCCGTATACGCCTCGGCGCCGTTCCCGCCGCTGCCGCAGGGGTTCGGCGGAGCGACACTCACCCTGCACCTGGAGTTCGGACCGTGAACCCCACCCGCACCCTCGCCGTGCTCGCCGCCGTCGTCAGCGCCGCCGCGCCCCTCGCCGCCCAGGACGAGGTCTACCTCAAGGTCACCAGCCCCGGCCTCACCCGGGTGGTGATCGCGATGCCGCCGTTCGCGTCGCGTCCCGGCGCGGACCCGACGGCGTCGGGCGCGCTGTTCTCGACCCTCAAGCAGGACCTCGGCGAGACGGCCGTGGTCGGGCTCGTCTCCGACGACAACGCCAAGCTCGTGGTCGAGGACCCGACGAACGTCACGCTGACCCGGCAACGGTGGCGCGCGGTCGGCGCCCAGTTCCTCCTCCAGGGCACGTTTTCGCCCGCCGCCGGCCAGCTCGTGGTCGAGGCCAGGTTGTGGGACCTCACCTCCGGCGAGGTGGCCTACTCGCGCCGCTTCGAGGGGCCGCCCAACCTCGCCGCGACGATGGCCCACACGCTGGCGAACGAGATCGTCCATCTCTTCACCGGCCGACCCGGGCCGTTCCTGTCCCGCATCGCGTTCGTCTCGGACCGCAGCGGGGCGAAGGAGATCTGGGTCATGCGCTGGGACGGCAGCGACCCGCTGCAGCTCACGCGCTACCGCTCGATCGCGCTCGGCCCCGCGTGGTCGGGGGACGGGCAGTGGCTGGCGTTCACGTGCTTCCTCCACGGCAACCCGCAGCTGTTCGCCCTCAAGCCGACCCAGGGATACCTCAAGACGCTCTCCACCCTGCCGGGCGTCAACTCCTCGCCGTCGTTCTCGCCCGACGGCAAGCGGGTCGCGTTCGCCGCCGGCGCGGCCGGCTCGACCGAGATCTACACCGTCCCGATCGAGGGCGGGACGCCGGAGAACCTCACCGCCGCGCGCGGGATCAGCACCCGGCCCGCGTGGTCGCCGAGCGGCCGCCAGATCGCATTCACCTCGGCAGCGACCGGCTCGCCCCAGCTCTACCTGATGGACGCCGAGGGGACCAACGTCCGCCGCCTGACGTTCGAGGACAGCTACGCCGACGAGGCCGCGTGGGCGCCCGACGGCGTCCGACTCGCCTACACCACGCTGGTCGACGACCGCTTCCAGATCGCCACCCTCGACCTGCGGACCAACGCGCGCACGCTGGTCGCCGGCCCCGGCAACAACGAGTCGCCGTGCTGGTCGCCGGACGGCACCGTGCTCGCGTTCGCGTCCAACCGGACCGGCTCGTGGCAGATCTTCACCACCGACCCCTCGGGGCGCCCGCGGCAGGTCACCACGCAGGGGAACAACAGCGATCCGGCGTGGGTTGCACAGGTGCAGTGACAGCCCTTGTCCAGCGCGAATCGACGGGTGTAACCTTCAGTCCTGTGCGAAAGGAGGACTCGTGTTCAATCTCAGGCTCGACAAGCTTGGTGTAGCTCTTTGCGTATGCGGACTGCTCATTGCCGTGGCCGGCTGCGCCCACCACAAGGCGGTCACCGCCCCGCCGCCGGTCCAGGCGACCCCGGCTCCGACCCCGACGCCAAGCGCCGCCCTGGTCCAACCCGAACCGACCATCCCGCCCGCGACCATGCCCGAGACCGGCGTCTCCTCGACGGAGCTGCCGACGAGCCTCGAAGCGATCAACAAGGCCGGCTACCTCAAGGACGCGTTCTTCGACACCAACAAGTCCGACCTGCGCAGCGACTCGCGCGACGCCCTCGCGGCGGACGCGGACTGGCTCAAGCAGCATGCGTCGATCAAGGTCCAGATCGAGGGGCACTGCGACGAGCGCAACACCGAGGCGTACAACCTGGCGCTCGGCTGGCGCCGCTGCAACGCCGTGAAGGACTACCTCGTCTCGCTCGGGATCGGGGCCGACCGGATCGCGACCATCTCGTACGGCAAGGAGCGCCCGTTCGCGACCTGCCACGACGAGAGCTGCTGGTGGCAGAACCGCAGATCGCACTTCGTGATCACCGCGCGATAGGGGGAGGTGGGCGATGCGGCGGCTCGTGTTGGCAGCGCTGGCGATGGGAGCGGTGGGATGCGTCTCGAGCGGCGACATCGACCTGCTTCACCGCGAGATCAGCGACGTCTCGCGCCAGGTCGAGGAGCTCGGGAAGCAGTCGTCGGGCAAGCAGGACCTGCAGGCGATGAGCCGGCGCCTGGCGGACCAGAACAGCGAGGTGCTCAAGTCCAACGCCGACATCCAGGTCGAGCTCAAGAGCCTGCGCGACCAGATCCAGGCGTTGCAGAGCAACCTCGACAGCACCAACCAGCGGCTCGCCGCGCTCTCGACCGAGCTCGCCGCGACGCGCGACCGGCTCTCCGCCGGAGCGCCGGCCGGCGCCGCGCCCACAGCCGCCCCCGTCGGCGCCGCCGCCGCGCCGGGCGCGCCGGCGACCGGCGGGGCGCCGCCGCCCCGTCCGGCCGACCCGGCGCAGCTCTACAACTCCGCCTACGAGGACTACCTGCGGGGCAACTTCGACCTCGCGATCCAGGGCTTCGCCGAGTACGTGAAGCGCTATCCGGACACGGCGCTGGCCGGGAACGCCTACTACTGGATCGGCGAGTGCAACTACTCCAAACGCCAGTTCAAGGAGGCGATCGACGCCTTCACGACGCTGCTCAACACCTACAAGACGTCGGACAAGGCAGCCGCCGCGCTGCTCAAGAAGGGCCTCGCCTACCTCGAGATGGGCGATCGCTCCCAGGCGGTGATCAACCTACAGTACGTGCTCTACGAGCACCCCGGCACGAAGGAGGCGGACCTCGCCCGCACCAGGCTCGCCGCCCTCGGCGTCAAGGTGAAGTGACCCGCGACCGCCACGAAGCGGCGGGTGCAGAATCCGCCGCTTTGTGGTATGTTCTCCGCCCG
>DATIYW010000290.1:0-8902 GCA_035517415.1 Thermoanaerobaculaceae bacterium | reverse complement strand
CTCTCTCGCACCGGCCACCTCTCCAACGACCAGGCGCGCGAGGCGCTCGAAGGCCTGATGCACGACGAGCTCGAGCTCGTCGTGGGGATGCACCTCTCGGAGACCAACAACCGTCCGGAGATGGTGCGAGCCGAGCTGGGGCCGGTGTTCATCGGCACCGGGGTGAGCGTCGCGATCGCGCACCAGGACGTGCCGCTGGTCCTCGCCGTGGGGCCTCCTCCGCGGCGCGGACAGCTCCGCCTGTTCGGCGAGGAGGCGCCCGCGAGAGGCAGCGTCGTCGCCGTGCGCCGGCGCTGAGCCACGCGCGTGGAATTGAGGGACCGCGACCCGCGCTGTGATGGAGGCGGGGGTGGTCGGAGGCGATCATGCAGGTGGAGGTTCGCATCAAGCTCAAGGACGAGGTGCTCGACCCACAGGGCGAGGCGATCCGCCGCGTGCTCGCGGGACTGGGCTACGGTGAGGTCGAGAAGGTCAGGGTGGGCAAGCTGATGCTGCTCGAGGTCGGAGACGACGACCCGGGGCGCGTGCGCGCCCGCGTCGAGGAGGCGTGCCTCGAAGTGCTGGCCAATACCGTGATTGAGGAGTTCGAGGTGCGGCTGTGAAGAGACCGGCGACCGGCGACCGCGGGCCCGGGACCGGCAACGGCAAGGGCCGCAGCGGCGACGCCCCTGTGAGCGAGTGGAGGCAGGAGCACGGGCCCCGGGTCGCGGTCCCCGCGGTCGGGCGGCGCAAGCGCGTGGCGGTGGTCGTGTTCCCCGGCTCGAATTGCGACCGGGATGCGATGGCTGCGGTCGACGCGGTCGGCGGCGAGGCCGTGGCGGTGTGGCACCGCGACACCGACCTGAAAGGCTGCGGCGCGGTGATTCTCCCCGGAGGCTTCTCGTACGGTGACTACCTGCGCGCCGGGGCGATGGCGGCGCACTCGCCGGTGATGGGGGCGGTGCGCGCCCACGCCGCGGCGGGAGGCGCGGTGCTGGGGATCTGTAACGGATTCCAGATGCTGCTGGAGATTGGCCTGCTTCCCGGCGCGATGCTGATGAACCGCACGCTGCGGTTCATCTGCCGCGAGGTCGGCCTGCGCGTGGAGCGCGACGACCTGCCGCTGCTCGCGCACCTGCGCAAGGGCCAGGTGCTCCGACTCCCGATCGCCCACAAGGACGGCAACTGGTTCGCCGCGCCTGCAGCGGTGGCCGCCGTCGAACGCGCGGGCGCGGTGGCGTTCCGGTACTGCGCGCCCGATGGCTCGCTCGATGCGGCGAGCAACCCCAACGGCTCACTGAATGCGATCGCCGGCCTGGTCAACGCGGCCGGCAACGTGCTGGGCCTGATGCCGCACCCGGAGCGGCGCGTGCACCCGTTCCTGGGTGGCGAGGACGGCAGCGCGCTGTTGCGCGCCGTGGTGGAGGCGGCATGAGCTGGGATGCGCCGGCCACTCTAGCGCTCGCCCTCGAGCACGGCCTCTCCGCGGACGAGTACGACCGGATCCTGACCACGCTCGGGCGCATCCCCAACCTCACCGAGCTGGGTATCTTCGCCGCCCTCTGGTCGGAGCACTGCTCCTACAAGTCGTCGCGCGTACACCTGAAGAGGTTCCCCAGCGCCGGAGCGCGCGTCGTGCAGGGGCCCGGGGAGAACGCCGGGGTCGTGGACATCGGGGGCGGCTGGGTCACCGTGTTCAAGATGGAGTCGCACAACCACCCGTCGTTCATCGAGCCGTACCAGGGCGCGGCGACGGGAGTAGGCGGCATCCTGCGCGACGTTTTCACCATGGGGGCGCGGCCGATCATGCTGCTCGACTCGTTGCGCTTCGGCGCGCCCGAGGCGCCGCGCATGCACCACCTCGTCGACGGCGTCGTGCGCGGCATCGGTGACTACGGCAACTGCGTCGGCGTGCCCACGGTCGGGGGCGAGGTGGACTTCCACCCGAGCTACAACGGCAACATCCTCGTCAACGCGATGTGCGTCGGGGTCGCGCGCGAGGACGGCATCTTCTACGGTCGCGCCGAGGGACCCGGCAACCGCATCGTCTACCTCGGCTCGAAGACCGGCCGCGACGGCATCCACGGCGCGACGATGGCCTCCGACGTGTTCGACGAGGCGGCGAGCGCGAAGCGCCCGACCGTGCAGGTGGGCGACCCGTTCACCGAGAAGCTGCTGATCGAGTGCAGCCTCGAGCTGATGGCCCGCGGGCTGGTGGTCGGCATCCAGGACATGGGCGCGGCCGGCTTGACCTCGTCGGCGTTCGAGATGGCGGCGCGGGCCGGCTGCGGCCTGACCCTCGACCTCTCGCGCGTGCCGGTGCGCGAGGCGGGGATGACGCCGTACGACCTGATGCTCTCCGAGTCGCAGGAGCGGATGCTGCTGGTCGCCGCGCCGGAGAACGTCGCGGCGGTGCGCGAGGTGTGCGCGCGCTGGGAGCTCGACGCCGTGGAGATCGGGCTGGTGATCGCGGAGCCGGAGGTGATCGCGACGTTCGACGGCGAGGAGGCGTTCCGCCTGCCGATCGCGCCGCTGGTCGACGACGCGCCGCGCTACGAGCGGCCGTGGGAGGCGCCGGTGCCGGCGCCGCCGGTGACGCTGCCGGCGCTGACCCGGCGGGACTGGCGCGCCGACCTCCGCGCCCTGCTCGCCAGCCCGTCGCTGGCGGATGCGCGGCGGGTGTGGGAGCAGTACGATCAGTCGGTGGGCGCCGCGACCGTGGTCGGGCCGGGCGCCGACGCAGCGCTCGTGCTCGTCCCCGGGACGCGGATCGGCGTCGCCGCCGTGACCGACTGCAACGCCTACGCCTGCGGGCTCGACCCCGGCAACGGCGCCGCCCAGGCGGTGGTCGAGGCGATGCGCAACCTCGCCTGCGTCGGCGCCGAGCCGGTCGGCGTCACCGACTGCCTCAACTTCGGCTCGCCGGAGAGCCCGCGCGTGATGGGCCAGTTCGTCGCCGCGGTCGAGGGCGTCGCCGCGGCCTGCCGCGCGCTCGGCATCCCGGTCGTCTCGGGCAACGTGTCGTTCTACAACGAGACCTCGGGGAGCGCGATATTGCCGACTCCGACGATCGGCATGGTCGGCGTGGTGCCGGAGGTGCGCCACCGCCCGCGCGGCGAGTGGCGGCCCGGCGACGCGGTGTACCTGCTCGGGCCCGCCGAGGGGGAGCTGGGCGCGAGCCGTTACTTGCAGGCCGCGCTCGGGATCGAGGCCGGCCCGGTGCCGACGCCGGACTACGCCCTCGAGCAGCGCGTCGCGGGCGTGGTGCGCGACCTGGTCCGGCTCGGCCTGGTCGCGGCCAAGGACGTCTCCGACGGCGGGCTCGCGACGGCCGCGGTGGCGATGAGCGGTGGCAGGACCGGCGCGACGCTCGCGCTGCCGGAGGGAAGCTCGCCGGCGCGGGCGCTGTTCGGGGAGTGGTCGGCGCGCTTCCTCGTCGCCGTCGCTCCCGAGTTCGAGGCAGCGCTGGTGAGGGCGGCGGAGGGCCTGCCGCTGGCAAGACTCGGCGAGGCCGGCGGCGAGCACCTGACGATCGAGGCCGGGGGCAAGCGGATCCTGCGCGAGGCGGTCGCGGCGCTCGCCGCCCTCCCCGGGGAAGGACTGCGATGGCTCGAGGCGTGAGCGAGGGGAGCGACAAGTTCCACGACGAGTGCGGCGTCTGCGCGGTGCTCGGCCACCCGGACGCGGCGAACCTCGTCTACCTCGGCCTCTACGCGCTCCAGCACCGCGGGCAGGAGTCGGCGGGGATCGCCTCGTTCGACGGCCAGGCGATGCGCTACCACAAGGCGATGGGCTACGTCGCCGACATCTTCAACCGCGAGCGCCTGGCGGCGCTGCCCGGCACCGCGGCGATCGGCCACGTGCGCTACTCGACGGCGGGCAACTCGGCGCTGGTCAACGCGCAGCCGGTGGTCGGCAAGACCCATCACGGGCAGATCGCGCTCGCGCACAACGGCAACCTGGTCAACGCGCTGCGTCTGCGCCGCCAGCTCGAGCTCGAGGGCGCGATCTTCCAGTCGACCTCCGACAGCGAGGTCTTCCTCCACCTCATCGCCCGCTCGCAGGGGCGCGGTCTCGACGCCGCGCTGCAGCGGGCGCTCGCCGCCGCGGTCGGCGCCTACTCGCTCGCCATCGTCTGCGAGGGCCGGCTGTTCGCCGCCCGCGACCCGCACGGCTTCCGGCCGCTCGCGCTCGGCCGCCTCGAGGAGGCGTGGGTGGTCGCCTCGGAGACCTGCGCGTTCGACCTGATCGGTGCGCGCTTCGTCCGCGAGGTGCGCCCCGGCGAGCTGGTCGAGCTGGCCGGCGAGGAGCCGCGGGTGCTCGCCCCCGCCGCGCCCGGACCGTTCGCGCACTGCGTGTTCGAGCACGTCTACTTCGCGCGCCCCGATTCGCGCGTGTTCGGCGAGGAAGCCGGAGTGGTCCGCGAGCGGCTCGGCGAGCGCCTGGCGCGGGAGCACGCGGTCGCCGCCGACGTGGTCGTGGCGGTGCCGGACTCGGGCGTGCCGGCGGCGCTCGGCTACGCCCGCGAATCGGGCTTGCCGTTCGTTCTCGGGCTGGTGCGCAACCACTACGTCGGCCGCACCTTCATCGAGCCGCGCCAGTCGATCCGCCACTTCGGGGTCAAGGTCAAGCTGAACCCGGTGCGCTCCGCGGTCGCGGGCAAGCGGGTCGTGCTGGTCGACGACTCGATCGTGCGCGGCACCACCTCGCGCAAGATCGTGATGATGCTCAAGAGCGCCGGCGCGAAGGAGGTCCACCTGCGCATCTCCTCGCCGCCCACGACCGGGCCGTGCTTCTACGGCATCGACACGCCGGAGCGCCGCGAGCTGATCGCCGCCAACCAGAGCGTCGAGGAGATCCGCGCCTACGTCGGCGCCGACTCGCTCGGCTACCTCTCCGAGGCCGGCATGCTCTCGTGCCTGGAAACGCCGCCCGGGCACTTCTGCACCGCGTGCTTCTCCGGCAACTACCGCGTGCTCGACGAGGGCGAGCGCGCCGGCGTCGTCGCCAAGGAGGAGCGGTAGCGAGAGACGGCTGACGGCGGACAGCCGACAGCTCACAGCTTCCGACCCGGTCAAGAGTCAAACGTCAAGAGTCGAAGGTCGAAAGCTCGGGTCCGTCGGTCGCCGCCCGTCAGGCGCGCTCAACGTCGACACCCCGCTTTCGCCTTCCGGCCGGAAGCTGCAGGCGCGGGTTTGCTACCCTCTACCGATGGCCGAGCTGGAAGGTAGACCGCCGCTGACGTACGAGAGCGCGGGGGTCTCGATCGACGCGCAGGACCGCGCCCTCGCCGAGGTGAAGCGGCTCGCGCGGTCGACCTTCACCGCCGGGGTGCTCTCCGAGATCGGCGGGTTCGGCGGCCTGTTCACGCTCGCGCCGGACGACCCGGGCGGCACCGTGCTGGTCGCCAGCGCCGACGGGGTCGGGACCAAGCTCAAGGTCGCGCAGATGGCGGGGATCCACGACACCGTGGGCGAGGATCTCGTCAACCACTGCGTCAACGACATCCTGGTGCAGGGCGCGCGCCCGCTCTTCTTCCTCGACTACTTCGCCTGCGGCAGGCTCGACCCGGGCGTGGCGGTGAAGGTGATCGAGGGCCTGGCGCGCGGCTGCCGCGCCAACGGCTGCGCGCTGCTCGGCGGCGAGACCGCCGAGATGCCGGGGTTCTACTCGCCCGGCGAGTACGACGTCGCCGGCTTCATCGTCGGCGCGTGCCGGCGCGACCGCATGCTGCGCAACGAGGTCGTGCGTCCCGGCGACGTCCTCGTCGCGCTGCCCTCGGCCGGCCTCCACACCAACGGCTACTCGCTCGCCCGCAAGGTGTTCTTCGAGGTGCTTGGCCTCGGCGTCGACAGCCCGGTGCCGGCGCTCGGCGTGACGGTGGCGGAGGCGCTCCTCGCCGTCCACCGCTCCTACCTGGCGGCGGTCGGCCCGCTGCTCGACGCGGGGCTGGTTCGGTCCGCCGCGCACATCACCGGCGGCGGGATCGCGGACAACCTGCCGCGGGCGCTGCGGCGCGGCGTCGGCGCCGAGATCGACCTCGGCAGCTGGGACGAGCCGCCGCTGTTCCGGCTCATCCGCGACGCGGGGCGGGTGCCGGAGGAGGACATGCGCCGCACCTTCAACCTCGGCGTCGGCATGATCCTCGTCGTCGCGCCGGAGCACGCAAGTGCCGTCCTCACGGCCCTCGCGCCGCGCAGCCCGGCGTGGGTCGTGGGCCGCACCGTCGAGGGGACCGGTGTGCGCTTCGTCGGGGAGCGCCGTGCCTGAGACGACCGTGCCCCGTGACCCGTGGTCCGTGGTCAGAGAGGGCAATCGCGAGGCCAAGGCATCCGACGAACCCGAGGCGTCCGCGAGCCACGGGCCAAGGGCCACGGACCAGCGGGAGGGCGGGTGGTCGGCCTGACCAGGATCGCGGTGCTGCTCTCCGGGCGGGGGAGCAACTTCGTCGCGATCGCCGATGCGTGCGAGCGCGGCGAGGTGCCGGCGCGGATCGTGCTCGTCGTCTCCAACCGCGCCGACGCTCCCGGCCTCGAGCGGGCGCGCGAGCGCGGGATCGAGGCGACGACGGTCCCGGGCAAGGGGCTCACGCGCGAGGCGCACGAGGCGCGGGTGATCGCGGAGCTCGAACGGGTGGAAGCGGAGTGGGTCTGCCTCGCCGGCTACATGCGCCTGCTCTCCCCGGCGTTCGTCGAGCGCTTCCGCGAGCGGATCGTCAACATCCATCCGGCGCTGCTGCCGAGCTTCCCCGGCCTGGAGGCGCAGCGGCAGGCGCTCGAGTACGGCGTCAAGGTGTCGGGCTGCACCGTCCACCTCGTCGACGCGGGCTGCGACAGCGGGCCGATCGTGCTGCAGCGCGCCGTGCCGGTGCTCGACGACGACACCGCCGACTCGCTCGCGGCGCGCATCCTCGAGCAGGAGCACGTCGCCTACCCGGCCGCGCTGTGCGCGCTGCTGTCGCGGCGCTGGCGCCGGGACGGGCGCCGCGTGGTGTTCGAGCCGGAGTAGGTGCGGCTCCGGACGCCCGCTACGCCTTGAGGAGGGTCTCCAGCGCGTCGGGCTGCGAGGCGCGGACCTGCGCCTCCTCGAGCGTGATCGCGCCGGCGCGAACCAGCCGCGCCAGAGACTCCTCGAGCGCGATCATCCCGGCCTTCTTGCCGAGCGTGATCTCGTTGCGGAGGTTCTGCACGCGGTCCTTGCGGATGTGCTGGCGGACCGCGAGCGTGGCGATCAGCACCTCGACCGCCGGGACGTTGCCGGCGCCGTCGGCGCGCGGGATCAGCTGCTGACAGACGACCGCGTTGAGGGCGAGGGCGAGCTGCTGGCGGACCTGCTCCTGCTGGGCGGCGGGGAACACGTCGACGACGCGGTGGACCGCCTGCGCGGCGTCGGAGGTGTGGAGGGTCGAGAGTACGAGGTGACCGGTCTCGGCGGCGGTCAGCGCGATCGAGATCGTCTCGAGGTCGCGCATCTCGCCGACCAGCAGCACGTCGGGGTCCTGGCGCAGCGCCGCGCGCAGCGCCGCCGCGAACGACGGCGCGTCGGCGCCGACCTCGACCTGCTCGACGAGCGACCGCAGGTTGGGGTGCTCGTACTCGACCGGCTCCTCGATCGTGACGACGTGGCAGGTGCGGGCGCGGTTGATCTCGCCGACCAGCGCCGCCAGCGTCGTGCTCTTGCCCGCGCCGGTCGGGCCGCACACCAGCACCAGGCCGCGCGTCGGGCGGACCAGCTCCGCGAGCGTCGCGGGAAGGCCGAGGGCGGCGAGCGTCGGCACCTCGCTCGGCAGCAGGCGGATCGCCGCCGCCAGCCCGCCGCGCTGGCGGTGGAGGTTGACGCGGAAGCGGTGGGCGCGGCCCCCGCCTTCTGGACGCGACGAGGCGAGGCGGAGCGAGAAGTCGATCGCGCCGTGCGCCTGCAGCGTACGCGCCGCGTTGCCCCCGACGTGCGGGGCGAAGAGCTGGCGGATGCTCTCCTCCTCGAGCGGCGGGGCGTCGACGGCGACCAGGCGCCCGGCGACGCGGAGCACGGGCGGGCTGCCGGGGACGAGGAGGAGGTCGTTCGCCTCGCGGCGCACCGCCACGGCGAGGATGCGGTCGAGCGGCTCGTCCTCCCCGACCTCGGCGCGGCCGGCGGCGCGGAGCGGGGACGGCTCGCTCGCGCCGGCGGGTGGCTCGCCCTCGTCCCGGGCGCGGTTGAGCTCGCGCACCAGGGCGTTGAGCGCCTCGTCGCGCATGAAGTCGCTCACCTCGCCATCGTAGCCCGATCGCGGCTGGGACGCAGGCTCGGCGCGGCGCAGCCGCCGGGTCGGCGCGTGCCGGTAGGGGGTTGACAGCGCGCCGCGGGTCGTCTATAAAGTGCGTCCCCGCGCTCGTCGCGGGTCGCTCTTTGAAGGACGGACGTAGGGCTGGAGTCGTGCCGCGAGGGGTTGACAGGCGGAACGGTCTAGCCTAGATTATTAGTCCGCCTTGCGGGCGGGTCGGGGTTCTTTGAAAACTAAATCGAGCGTGCGGTGCAAGCGTAGTTCCTTTGCATCAACGAATAACGCACGGGTAGCTTCGAAAGAGGCTAGCCGCGTTCACAGGTTCAAACCGGAGAGTTTGATCCTGGCTCAGAATGAACGCTGGCGGCGCGCCTAACACATGCAAGTCGAGCGAGGCCGCGGGGCAACCCGCGAGTCGAGCGGCGAACGGGTGAGTAACGCGTGGGTAACCTACCCAGAAGCGGGGGATAGCTTCGCGAAAGTGGAGGTAATACCGCATTCGCCCGCCTGGCCACATGACCGGGTGGGGAAAGGCTGGGATCTTCGGACCAGCCACTTCTGGATGGGCCCGCGTCCGATTAGCTAGTTGGTAGGGTAACGGCCTACCAAGGCTGCGATCGGTAGCCGGCCTGAGAGGGCGATCGGCCACATTGGGACTGA
>DATIYW010000289.1:0-4232 GCA_035517415.1 Thermoanaerobaculaceae bacterium | reverse complement strand
TACCTCCTGGCGGCGCTCACGGTCATGTTGCTGTCGAACCCGGCGACCGTGGCGCGGGCCTCGAGCGTGCAGATGGACAAGGCGGCCGTCTACACCCGCGCCGTCGTCGAGAACCGGTTCACCGCGTATTCGCACCGGTTGATGGACGCGTTCGCGACCGCCGAGGGCTGGGCCCGCGACCAGGCCGTCGACCTCTGGAGCAAGGTCCGCCGAGCCGCGGGAGTCAAGGCCGCGAACCCGGCGCCGCCCGCCGACGTTGGTCACGATGGAAACGGAGGACGCAAATGAGCACGCCAGAACCCAACCCGCAGCAGACGCCAGCCACGACGGCCCCCCCGGCGCTGCCGCCTGTCCCCCCCGCCGGAACCGTGAACCCGGCCGCGCCGTCGCCGATGCGCCGCTCGCCCGGCCTCGCCCTCGTGCTGTCGTTCTTCCCCGGCCTCGGCCATCTCTACCTCGGGCTCTACCAGCGCGCGATCGGCATCTTCCTCTGCTTCGCGGCGGGTATCTTCCTCAGCGAGCACGCCGGCTCGCTCGGCATCCTCACCGCCTTCGTCTGGTTCTTCGCCGTCATCGACGCGTACCGCCAGGCGCAGGCACTCAACCTCGGGCTCGCCCCCGAACCGATGGCGCTGGGCGCCGCGAAGGCGAAGAGCGTCAAGCGCGGGAGCCTCGGCTTCGGCGTGTTCCTCCTCGTCATCGGCGCGGCGCTGCTGTACAACCAGTTCTACCCGATCGACTTCACGTTCCTCGAGGACTGGTGGCCGATGCTCCTCGTGCTCGCCGGGATCTACATGGTCGGAGCGCACTTCATCGAGAAGGGCCGGATCCAGCGTCGCGAGCTGCAGGCGGACCTTCCGCCGGTCGACCCCTCCCGGCCCAGCTGAGGACCGCTCCCGCGTCGCACCATCGAGCCCCGCCGCGACCCGGCGGGGCTCTTCGCGTCCGGCGTGGCCGGTGGTCCGTGGCCCGCGGCGCGTGGTCCGTGGCCCGTGCCCCGGCGGAGCAGGCTCAAGCAGGGCAATGGAAGCAGGCGCGTAGCCGCGCCGGCGCCCCGGCTATGCCTCGGCGGGCCGGCGCTTGCCGAAGATCCAGGCGACCAGCACCCCGATCAGGTAGAGCCCGATCATCGGCAGCGCGAACACGCACTGGGTGGGGATGTCGGGCGTCGGCGTGATCACCGCGGCGATGATGAAGATGACCAGCACCGCGTAGCGGAAGTAGCGGAGCAGGAAGCGGTGGGTCACGACTCCGAAGCGCGCGAGCAGGAGGATCAGCACCGGCATCTCGAACACCAGGCCGAGCCCGAGGATGACCTTGCTCGCCATCGAGAAGTACTCGTTGATCGTGATCACCTGGCGGAAGTCCTTGCCCACCGTGAGCAGGAACTGGCACACCATCGGGAACGCGATCGCCCAGCCGAAGTAGCCGCCGGCAAGGAAGAACACGGTGGTGATGAGGATGAACGGCAGCACGAACCGGCGCTCGTGGCGGTAGAGCGCGGGCGACACGAACAGCCAGACCTGCCACAGCACGATCGGCGCCGCGACGAATACGCCAGCGAGCAGCGCGACCTTCATGTAGAGCATGAACGGGTCGACGAGGCCGGTGAACGCGAGCTTGTCGCCGGGCGGGAGGAACTTCGTGATCGGCTGCGCGAGGAGCAGGAAGATCTTGTCGGCGAACCCCCAGCACAGCAGGAAGCCGACGAACACCGCCGCGAGCGACCAGGCGATGCGACGGCGGAGCTCCTCGAGGTGCTCGAGGAGCGTCATGCGCTTGAGGTCGTCGCCGGCGTTCCCGGCCCGCTCCCGGCCCTCCATGACCTAGCGCGGCCCGATCGGCTGCTGCGGAGGCGCGGGCTCGGAGGCGTTCGACGCCGGCGCCGCCGGGCCCGCCGGCGGCGTCGATCCGGCCGGAGCGCCCGCGGCGGGCGCGGCCGGCTGCGATTGCGCCGCCGCCGTGCCTTCCGGCTTGATCGCGGCGTCGAGCTCGCGCTTGGTCTGGCGCAACTCGTCGGCGGCGACCTCCTCCTCCAGGGAGTGCTGCAGGTCGTTGGTGGCGCGCTTGAACTCGCCCAGAGCCTTGCCCAGGCTGCGGCCGATCTCGGGCAGTTTCTTCGGCCCGAACAACAGCAGCGCGACGATGAAGATCATGATCAGCTCGGGAATACCGACCGACCCGAACATACCCACCCCCCGCGGCGCGGCCCGACGCCTCGCCAGTCGAGGAGTATAACGTGTGCTAGAGTCTCCATCCCGAGGGGGTCCGATGAAGCCACTGAGGCGCGTTCTCGTTGCCCTGGCGGTGGTCGCCGCGGGAGCCATCGCCGGCGCGATCGCCGGCGACACCTCGCGCAGCGACTTCGCGCGATCCGACGGCTTCATCCAGCGCTACGCGAGCCTCTACCGCCTCGTCCTCGACAATGCACCGCAGAAGGCGGACCCCGCCGACCTGGTCTACTCGAGCATCGACGGCATGCTCGCACTGCTCGACCCCCACACCAGCTTCCTCCGCCCCGACGCCTACGCCCACATGAAGGAGAAGCAGCAGGGCGCGTTCCACGGCATCGGCGTGATCATCTCGATCCGCGGCGGCCGCATCACCGTGATCACGCCGATCGAGGGAACGCCGGCCGCCAAGGTCGGCCTGCGCGCCGGCGACATCATCGAGACGGTGGACGGCGTCTCGACCGAAGGGATGGACATCAGCGACGCGGCCGCGCGCCTGCGCGGGCCGGAGGGGTCTTCGGTGCGGCTGACCGTGATGCGCCCCGGCCTCGCCACCGCGCTCGACCTCACCATCCGCCGCGCCCGCGTCCCCACCGACTCGGTCCGCTACGCGTTCATGATCGGCAGCGACACCGCCTACATCCGCATCTCCGACTTCATCCGCTCGACCGGGGACGAGGTCAAGGAGACGCTCGAGCGCCTCCAGAAGGCCGGCGCCAACCGCCTCCTGCTCGACCTGCGCGACAACCCGGGCGGCCTCGTCGACACGGCGGTGGCGGTCTCGGCAATGCTGCTGGAGCCGGGCGAGGAGGTGTTCTCGACCAAGGGCCGCACCGCCGACTCGTTCCAGGACTACCGCGCCTCGCACGACGGGCTGCACTTCCAGGGTCCGGTGGTGGTGCTGATCAACCGGGGCTCGGCCTCGGCGGCGGAGATCGTCGCCGGCGCCATCCAGGACCACGACCGCGGGATCATCGTCGGCGAGACCTCGTTCGGCAAGGGCGTGGTGCAGACGATCTACCCGGTGCGGGACGCCGGCCTGGCGCTGACGACCGCCAAGTACTACACGCCGTCCGGCCGCTGCATCCAGCGCGACTTCGATTCGTTCTTCGAGTACGTCCACCCGCAGGAAGCGCCCGAGGCCACGCCGCCGGCCGGGGCGACGCCGACGCCGAACGCGGCGCGGCCCGTCCCGGGCGGGACCAGCCCGGTCTACTACACCGACTCCGGCCGCAAGGTGTTCGGCGGCGGCGGGATCACGCCGGACCACGAGGTCCACCTCGGCGAGTACTCCGAGCGTCTCGTGCGGCTGATCGCGAACTCGGCGTTCTTCCACAACGCGGTGACCTACCTCGCCGACAAGCCGGACAAGGCCGCGGCGGCGAGCGCGTACGTCGTCACGCCCGAGGTGCTGAAGGCGTTCCGCGACCGCGTGGTGACCGAGAAGTGGCTTCCCGCCGCGCACATCGACGCGGCGCTGGCGGACCCGGTCGACCGCCGCGAGATCGAGATCGGCCTCCGCGCCGAGGTCCTCAACTCGGCGGTGTCGCTGACCGAGGGCTACCGCGTCCTGCTCGAGTCCGACGAGCAGGTGCAGGCCGGCCTCAAGTACTTCGACGAGGCGGCGAAGCTGCAGGTGCGCGCCCACCTCGGCAAGACCTCGCCGGCGAAGACCGCCGCCCGGACCGCGGTGGATCCGCGGTCGTAGCCGAACCGTTCGCATTCCGTCCGATCGACCCTGCCGGGAGCCTGGCATGAAGACCATCATCGAGCCGTTCCGCATCAAGGTCGTCGAGCCGATCCGCATGACCACCCGCGCGCAGCGCGCGGCGCTGATCCGCGACGCCGGCTACAACCCGTTCCGCCTCAAGGCCGAGGACGTGCTGATCGACCTCCTCACCGACTCCGGCACCGGCGCGATGAGCACCCACCAGTGGGCCGGGATCATGGAGGGCGACGAGTCGTACGCCGGCGCGCGCAGCTTCTTCCGCTTCGAGAGGG
>DATIYW010000288.1:0-3069 GCA_035517415.1 Thermoanaerobaculaceae bacterium | reverse complement strand
CGCCAGCCGATCGTGGGGTGATGGTACGGGTGCTCGCGGAAGGCGACCGCGAACGACTCCTTGAGCAGCACGTCGAACGGGTCGTTCTCCCCGCGCTCGAACTCGTTGCGCACCACCGTCATCTCGGAGGCGAGGTCCTCGGCGCGAAGCAGCGCGCCGCGCATGCGGTCCGCCTCCAGCTCGATCGCCAGCTCGAGGTGCGCCGTGGGCAGCGTCTCGTAGTAGCTGGTGCGGTCGAACCAGGTGGTGGCGTTGAACTGCGCCCCGACCCGTTCCAGGGCACGCGCGATCGGGCGCCCGCGCGCCGGATCGAAACGCTTCGAGCCCTTGAACATCAGGTGCTCGAGCAGGTGCGTCGCGCCGGTGTGCCCGACGCCCTCGTTGCGCGAGCCGACGTGGTAGACCACGCACACCGAGACCACCGGCACGCTCTCGTCCGGCACCAGCATCACGCGCAGGCCGTTGCTCTCGAGCCGCAGCTCCTCGATGCCCCGCTCCAGCGCGACGCGGCGGAATTCGTCACCCATCAACTCACCTCAGGCCCGCTATCATAGCCGCCATGATCGACCTCCGCTCCGACACCGTGACGCGCCCGACCGCGGCGATGAGGGCCGCGATGGCCGACGCCGAAGTCGGCGACGACGTCTACCGCGAGGACCCCACCGCGCTGCGGCTCGAGGCGCTCGCGGCCGCGACCCTCGGCTTCCCGGCGGCGCTGTTCGTGCCCACCGGCACGATGGGCAACCAGATCGCGGTCCACCTCCACTCCCGCCCCGGCAGCGAGGTGATCATCGAGGCGAAGGGACACATCGCCAACTTCGAGATGGGCGCGATGGCGGTGTGGTCCGGCGCGCTGCCGCGCCCGATCCAGACCAGCGACGGTCTGCTCGAGCCGGCGCAGGTCGAGGCGGCGATCAACCCGAACGTCTCGTACCGGACGCCGACCCGCCTGCTGTGCCTGGAGAACACGCACAACCTCTGGTCGGGCCTGCCGATGGACGCCGCAAGGACGCGCGCCCTGGCGACCGTCGCCCACGCCCGCGCCCTCAAGGTGCACCTCGACGGGGCGCGGATCTTCAACGCCGCCACGGCGCTCGGCACCACCGCGGCGGAGCTGGCGCACGGCTGCGACACCGTGATGTTCTGCCTCTCCAAGGGGCTCGCGGCGCCGGTCGGCTCGCTCCTGTGCGGTCAGGCCGATCTGATCGAGGAGGCGGTGCGGGTGCGCAAGCTGTTCGGCGGCGGGATGCGGCAGATCGGCGTGCTCGCCGCCGCCGGCATCGTCGCGCTGACCGAGATGCCCGCCCGGCTCGCCGACGACCACGCGCGGGCGAAGCGGCTCGCCGCCGGCCTCGCCGAGCTGCCCGCGATCGAGATCGACCCCGCCCGCGTCTACACCAACATCCTGGTTTTCCGGCTCCGTCCCGCGAAGGTGCCCGGCGACGCGTCGGCCGCGCCGTCCGCGCGCTTCGTCGAGGGGTTGCGCGCGCGGGGTGTCCTCTGCGGCGCGTTCGGCGCCACCGACGTGCGGATGGTGACGCACTACGAGATCGGCGACGCGGACGTGACCGCGACGCTGCGCGCCGCGCGCGAGGTCCTCGCCGGCTGAGCCCGCACCCGGGACGGCGGCCGACCTAGGCCGCTTCCTCGCCCGGCGCCGGCCGGTCCTTGACCGCCTTCACCAGCGCGACGACGGTCAGCGCCACGCACAGCACGAAGACGGCGAGGAAGAGCGCCAGCGGTCCCCACTGTGTCGCCACCGCCGCGCGCTCCGACGCCCGCTCCGGGGCGAGGAAGATGGCGCGGAGCTGGTGGCGGGTCACGACCATGAACGCCATCGCCCCGACGACCAGCTCGGCGACGCGGCGCACCTTGGTCGGCTGGGCGAGCGGGTCGGCGATCTGCGCCAGCACGGTCAGCAGCATGACGCCGGCGAGGATCCCCACCGTCAGCGGCACCATCGTCGCCGCGCCGCCGCGCATGAAGGTCTTGAGGACGTCCTCCGGCAGCGCGAGCAGGAGCCAGAACCCGTCGACGAGCTGCAGGACGGTCGCGACCAGCGCCGCGCGCACGCCGAAGCGGGCCATCTCACGGCATGTCTCGGCGTCGCCTCCCCGCCCCGCCCGCCGCACCGCCACCCATGCCAGCAGGGCGCCGGCCATGGCCACCGCCGCGAGGAGGAAGTGGAGCAGCCGCGGTACGAACGCGGGGTCGCCGAGCGCCGCCCAGACGTGGTCGGCGACCCTCCCCCAGCTCCCGGGCTGCATGTGCACGAGGTTGACAGCGACCTGGATCACCGCGATCGCGACGAACAGGATCGCCTCGACGGCGAGCACGCCGCCGGCGTCCTTGCCGGCCCTCAGGCGGAACTTCGCCACGTAGTTGAGGTAGTACGCGACGGTCAGCAGCCCGAGCAGGCCGAGCCAGGCCCAGCCGAGGAGGATCGCGGCGGTGTAGAAGAAGCGGCCGAGCACCACCTGGATGAACAGCAGCGGCGCGATGCCGAGGGTGACCGCGAACGAGATCGCCCAGCCGTTGACCTCCACGAACAGCGCGCGGATCTCGCGGCTGCCGCCGCGCGCGAGGCCGGCGAACGCGGCGAGCAGCGAGCCGCCCAATACGGTGTTGACGAGGATCAGGTGGAGGAAGAACGTCAGCAGCCAGAGCGCCTGGAACAGCCAGGGCGGGCCCGGGAGCGGCGCCGGGTCGAGGGCGGGGACGAGGTTGGCGGTCATTGGCGCACCTCCGCAGCGTGTGACGGCTTGAGGCTCAGCAGGTACGTCGCCAGGGCGTCGACCTCCGCCTGCGTGCCGACCAGCGGCGGCATCAACGGGTAGTCGAGCTTCTGCGTGTCCACGTGGCCGTCGTGGACGTACTGGCCCGAGGTGTACACGTCGCCCTGGGCCTGCAACGTCGAGAGGATGCCGCGGAGCATGTCGGGGTCGACCGGCGCGACGAGCTTGCGGATCGAGAGATAGCCGTCGAGCGTGTGGCACGCGGCGCACTCGGCGCGGAATACCGCCCGGCCCATGGCGACCGTGTCGCCGCCCGACCCGCGCGCGGCCCACG
>DATIYW010000287.1:0-2626 GCA_035517415.1 Thermoanaerobaculaceae bacterium | reverse complement strand
GCCCGGGATGCCGGCGAGCGAGTCGGGGTAGGCGCCGGCCTCGACGCCGCGCGCGCGCAGCGCGAGCGCGACCCGCGCGAGGTTGCGCTGCGCGATCGCCGTCTGCACCCGCGCCGCCCCGGCCCGCAAGGGCTGCCAGCTTGCGACGGCGCTCGTCATTCCACCCGCCGGATCCGACCGCGAGCCGTACGGCGTGTCGACTGCGTCGGAGATCGAGGCGAGATCGGCCAGGATGCGCGAATCCGAGAGCGCCCCGAAGACGAACCTTGTGAGGGCGTTGTTCCTCAGCGTGAGCTGCACCTCCTCGGGCCGGACCCGATCGGGCTCCACCACCGCTTCGCGGCCGACCCTGCCCGTGACCGCAAGGCAGCGGCGCCACGCCCCGCGCAGGTCGGTCTGGGGCAGCGCCCGCTGCAACGCCGAGGCGGCCGCTGCTTCCCCGTCGCCCCACTCGACCCAGAGGTTCACCGTGCCTTCGAGGACCTTCTCGGCAGCGACGCCGACCATCAGCGCGATCACCGGGCTCTCGCGCTCGAGCGACGCCGCCAGCGTGCCCATCGCAGCCGCGTCGGCGCGGAGCCTCTCACGCTCGCCGCCGCGCAGCGCCATCACCGAATCGAGCCAGAGCAGCCGCTGGAGTCGGAGGAGCTTGAGCATCGGCACTTTCTCGTTGAGCTCCTCGATGATGTAGGTGTGATAGGTCAGGCCGTAGCTGGAGCGGGCGAACGCCGAGGCGCGACGCGCGAGCTCGAGGGCGGGCGCGTTCCGCGCCAAGACGTCCCCGAGGAACGCGCGGTCGCCCTCGGTCCATGCGTCGAGGGCGGTCGTCGTCAGCCCTTCGGCGCGCGGCCGGTCGTTCCCCGGGAGGTAGACGGCCTCGGCCGCAGCGCGCAGGAAGATCGACGCGTTTTCGTTCTCGGGCACGGCCGGCGAGGCGTAGCCGCCGGCGTCCCCAAGCTTCGCATCGAACGCGCGCTGCGCGGCGCGCAGGCGGCTCGCGCCGATCCACCTCGTCACGAGCAGCGCGGCAAGCAGCACGACCAGCACGACGCCGACGACCCGAACCGCGAGGCGTTTCATCGAGCTCTGCATGTCCCGACTCCCCTTCCCCGGCGCCGGCTGGGGGCGCCGGCGCAGGTCACATCACCTCCTCGATCAGGCGTCGCACCGCGTCTCCGCGCGGGTCCGGATGCCACGGCCGAGGCGCTCCAGACGCGTCCGCGAGCTGGCTCGCGGGGATGCCGACCTCCCGCGCGAGCGATCTCTCCTCGCGGGACGGCACCCCTCCTCGGGCGTTCTCGCCGACCGTTGATGCGGGCGCGCCGGGCACGAGGAGGTTGCCGAGCGCCAGCAGCACCAGCGCCGTGATCCAGGCGAGGTCGAACGCGCCGAGTCCAAGCCACCTCACCCGGGCAGTCGCGGCGACCGAGGGCGCGCGCGAGGCTGCGCGACCTGCGCGCAGCGCGCGCTCCCGCAACCCGGGCGGCGCCGCGACGGGCGTCGCCCCGGCGAACGGATCGTCCTTGCGGTTCATCGTTTCACCCCCAGGAAGCCGCGCAGTCGGGCGAGGCCGAGGCGGTAGCGGCTCGCCGCGGTGAAGATCGGCACGCCGGTCGCGACGCCGATCTCGGCGAACGACAGCCCGGCGAAGTGACGCAGGAACACCGCCTCGCGCTGCGCGTCCGGCAGGCGCCGCAGCAGCGCCGTCACGCGCTGCGCGTCGGCCGTCGCCGCGGGGTCGGCGGTCGTCGGCGCCAGCAGCGCGTCGCTCACCGGCTCGGTGCGGCGCCGGCGGCGCAGCAGGTCGACCGCGGCGCGGTGCGCCATCGCCAGCAGGTAGGCACGCGGGCGGCGCACCCCGGCGAGCCGGGCGCCCGAGCGCGCCAGACGGACGAAGACCTCCTGCACGACGTCCTCGGCGTCCTGGCGCGAGGCGGTGCGCCAGAGCGCCAGCCCGAACAGCTCGGCGCCTGCGAGGTCGTAGACCGCGCCGAGCGCGTCGAGGTCGCCGGCGGCGAGCGCGGAGACGGCGGCGGCGAGTGGATCGTCCTCAGCCGTCACCGGCGCCTCCACGAGGAGCCCGGCGGCGGCTGCGGGGGGGCAGGCTTGGCCGTCCACGATCGTAAAGACGGAGCACCGAGGCGATTTTGTCACGTCGCCGCGCTTCCCTCGCGAGCTCGGCGCGGGCGTCGGCCGGCTAGCGGCGCCGCTTCGGCGGCTCGACGCCCGCCAGGCGGTCGAGGTCGAGCGCCTGCTCCAGTTCGGCTTCGGGCAGGACGCCGAGCCGCCGCGCGGTCACCGGGACGCTCTCGCCCGCCTTCTCCGCCGCCTTCGCGACCGCGGCGGCCCGCTCGTAGCCGATCCGGGCGGCGAGCGCGGTCGCCAGCGCCGGGCTCGCCGCGGCCAGCGCCCGGGCGCGCGCGCGGTCGACGCGCAGGCCGGCAAGGCAGCGCGCGACGAGCGCGTCGCAGGCCGCCGCGAGCAGGCTCGCCATCGTGTCGAGGTTCCACGCCAGCAGCGGGTTGGCGTGCGAGAGGTCGAGCTGGTGGAGCGCCACCGTGGCACGGCAAGCGGCGGCGAGACCCTCGACCTCGATCGCGACCTGCGCCACCGCCTCCGGGATCAC
>DATIYW010000286.1:0-11388 GCA_035517415.1 Thermoanaerobaculaceae bacterium | reverse complement strand
GCGCTGTGGGAGCTGCAGTGGCACCCCGCCGGCGGCGGCAAGGTGCGGCGGATCGTCCTCACCCGGCGCGGGATGCGCCGCATCCTCGTCACCGCGGGCGCGGCCCTCGTGCTCGTGCTCGCGATCGTCGGGATCTTGCCGATCGGGCTCAAGGGCCTGCTGTCGCGGTTCACGGTCGAGGCGGCGCGGCGCGAGAACCACGCGCTGCACGCGCAGCGGGACACGCTGCACGAGCTCGCGAACCGGCTGGCCGGCCGTCTCCACGCCCAGGTGCAGCGCGCCCGGCGGATGGCGTGGGCGGTCGGGGCGGCACCAGCGGCGTGGCGCGCGGCGTGCGACGCCGCCCCGGCGGTGGACGCCGACGACGAGACGATGGCGCGCTGGCTCGCCGCCGTCGGGCCGCGCCTCGACGACCTCGGCGAGTTGTTCGCGAGCCCGCCGCACTCGCCGCTCTGCCCGCTGGCGGCGCTGCCCCTCACGCCGCCGGTGGACATGACCCACGCGGTCGCGGTCTCGCTGTTCGGGTGGCGGACCTCGCCGTTCACCGGCAAGACGATGGCGCAGCACGGCATCACCCTCGCGGCGCCGCTCGGCGAGCCGGTGCTCGCGCCGGGGGCGGGCAGGGTGGTGTTCGCCGGCAGTGCGCGCGAGCGGCGCGCCAACGAGTGGACGCGCTACGGCAACGTGGTGGTGCTCGACCACGGCGGCGGCGTGCTCACCGTCTTCGGGCACCTGAAGGACGTCGCGGTGAAGCGGGGCCAGTCCGTCGCCCGCGCGCAGGCGATCGGCACGGCGGGGCAGACCGGCTGGACCAAGGTGCCGGCGCTCTACTACGAGGTGCGCTGGCCGATCGGGGCGGAGAGCCGGCCGATCGACCCGGCGCTGGTCACGCTCGCCCTGCCGATCGAGAACCTCGACGCGCGCCTCGCGGCGCCCGCCGGCGACCTGCCGCAGGACTACGCCCAGCTCGGCCACCTGACCTCGGGCGCGGGCGGCCGGGAGCCGGGCCAAGCGCACCATCAGCGCTGACTGGAGCGAGCGTTTCGCGTGTGCTAGGCTTCACAAACGGCGCGCCGATCTGGGAGGCCGGAATGAGCGAGACGGGATTGAAGCGCACCCCCCTGTTCGAGTGTCACCTGGAGTCCAAGGGCAAGATCGTGCCGTTCGCCGGCTGGGAGATGCCGGTGCAGTACACCGGCGTGATCGAGGAGCACCGCGCGGTGCGCACCGCGGTCGGGCTCTTCGACGTCTCGCACATGGGCGAGATCGACCTGCTCGGGCGGCGGGCCCTCGATTTCGTCCAGCTCGTGACGTGCAACGACGCGACGAAGCTGACGCCCGGCCGCGCCCAGTACTCCGGACTGATGACCAAGCGGGGCACCTTCGTGGACGACCTGCTCGTCCACAAGTTCAGCGACGACCACTACTTCCTCGTCGTCAACGCGGCCAACAAGGACAAGGACTACGCCTATCTCCTCGCCCAGGCCGCGGACTTCGACGGCGTCCAGGTGGTCGACCGCTCCGACGAGTGGGCGCAGCTCGCCGTGCAGGGGCCGAAGGCGATCGAGGTGGTGCAGCCGCTCACGCCGGTCAAGCTCGGCGAGATCAAGTACTACCGCTTCGTCGAGGGGACCGTCGACGGCGCCAAGGCGATCATCGCGCGCACCGGCTACACCGGCGAGGACGGCTTCGAGCTCTATGTCCGGCCCGAGGACGCGCCCCGCCTATGGCGCAAGATCCTCGCCGTCGGAAAGCCGTTCGGGATCGTGCCGTGCGGCCTCGGGGCCCGCGACACCCTCCGTTTCGAAGCCTGCATGCCGCTGTACGGCAACGACATCGACGACACGACCACGCCCCTCGAGGCGGGCCTGGCGTGGATCGTCAAGCTCGAGAAGCCGAACTTCCTCGGTCGCGAGGCGCTGGTGCGCCAGCAGGCCGAGGGGATCCACCGCAAGCTGATCGGCGTCGAGATGGTCGGGCGCGGCATCGCGCGCCACGGCTACCGTTTCTTCGCCGCCGGCAAGGACGTCGGCCCGGTGACCTCGGGCACGCACTCGCCGACGCTCGGCAAGGCGCTGGCGATGGGCTACCTGCCGGTCGAGATGGCGGCGCCGGGCAGCATGGTCGACGTGGCGATCCGCGACCAGAAGGTCGCGGCGAAGGTGGTCGAGACGCCGTTCTATCGTCGCGCCAAGTAGGACTCGAGTCCGGGGAGGGGACACTGCCATGGCACAACCCGCGGATCGTCTGTACACGAAGTCTCACGAGTGGATCAAGATCGCCGGTGACGAGGCGGCGGTTGGGATCACCGAGTACGCGCAGGAGCAGCTCGGCGACGTGGTGTTCGTCGAGCTGCCGCCGGTCGGCAAGGCGCTCGCGAAGGGCGGCGTGCTCGGCAACATCGAGTCGGTGAAGGCGGTCTCCGAGGTCTTCGCGCCCGCCGCCGGCAGCGTCGCTGCCGCCAACGCCGAGCTCGAGTCGCACCCCGAGCTGGTCAACCAGGACCCCTACGGGAAGGGCTGGCTGGTCAAGCTCAAGGTCGCCGCCGGCGCCGCCGCCGGCCTGCTCGACGCCGCCGCGTACGAGAAGTTCCTCGCCGAGGAAGGGGCGCACTGATGCACCGCTACCAGGCGGGGAGCGAGGACCGCCGCCGGATGCTCGAGGCGATCGGCCTCGGGTCGGTCGACGAGCTGTTCGCCTCCATTCCCGCCGAGGTGCGCAGCGGCCCGCTGCCGCTCCCGCCGGCGCACAGCGAGGAGGAGGTGCGGCGCGAGTTCTGGGCGTTCGCCAACGCCAACCTCGCGCCGGAGTGCACCGCGAGCTTCCTCGGCGCCGGCGTCTACCGGCACGTCACGCCGGCGGCCGCCGACGCGCTGATCCAGCGCGGCGAGTTCTTCACCGCCTACACGCCGTATCAGCCCGAGGTGAGCCAGGGCACGCTGCAGGCGATCTTCGAGTTCCAGACCTTCGTCTGCCAGCTCACCGAGCTCGACGTCGCAAACGCCTCGCTCTACGACGGCGCGACCGCGGTGGTGGAGGCGGTGCTGATGGCACGCCGGGTGCTGCCGGCGCGCAAGCGCGTCGTCGTCGCCGGATCGCTGCACCCCGACTACCGCGCGGTGCTCGACACCTACTGCGAGCCGCAGGGGCTCGAGCTGGTCACGCTGCCGTGGGACTCTCACGGTCGCGTCGACGCCGCCGCGCTCGCCGCCGCGCTCGGTCCCGAGGTCGCCGCGGTCGTGGTGCAGTCGCCCAACTTCCTCGGCGTGGTCGAGGACCTGCCGGCGCTCGGCGCGTCCGCGCGCGCGGCCGGCGCCCTTGCCATCCAGGTGGTCGCCGAGGCGACCTCCCTGGGCCTGCTCGCCCCCGGCGGGCGGTTCGGCTTCGACGTCGTGTGCGGCGAGCTGCAGGCGTTCGGCCTGCCGGCCGCGTTCGGCGGCCCGCTGCTCGGGTTCTTCGCCGCCCGTGCCGCGCACCTGCGCCAGATGCCGGGCCGGCTCGTCGGCGAGACCGTCGACAGCGGCGGCCAGCGCGGCTTCGTCCTCACCCTCTCGACCCGCGAGCAGCACATCCGGCGCGCCAAGGCGACCTCGAACATCTGCACCAACCACGGGCTGATGGCGCTGGCGGCGACGATCGTGCTGTCGCTGCTCGGGCGCAAGGGCGTGCGCGAGGTGGCGCTCGCCTCGCACGCCACCGCCGAGTACGTCAAGGCCGGAGTGAAGGCGCTGGAGGGTCGCACCAGGCTGCGGCTGGCGTTCCCGGACAGCCCGAGCTACAACGAGTTCCTCGTCCTGCACGACGACCCCGAAGCGCTCGTCGCCCGGCTGCGCGGCGCGCTCATCCTCGGCGGCGTCGCCACCACCCGCTTCGGCGGCGCGCTGCCGCGCGGCCTCCTCGTCGCCGCCACCGAGCACAACACCCGCGCCGAGTGCGACCACCTGCTCGACGCGCTGCGGAGGCTGGCATGAACGACGCGCGCAAGCTCCGCTCCCGCGAGGGTCTGATCTTCGAGCGTTCGTCCGCCGGGCGCGTCGGCTTCCAGCTCCCGCCGCTCGAGGTCCCCGCCGTGGACCCCGCGCGCACGCTGCCCGCGGCGCTGCTGCGCGGCGAGATCGACGAGATGCCCGAGGTTACCGAGGTCGACGTGGTGCGCCACTTCACGCGGCTCTCGAAGTGGAACTACAGCGTCGACGACGGACTCTACCCGCTCGGCTCGTGCACGATGAAGTACAACCCGCGCATCAACGAGGAGGTCGTGCGCCTCGCCGGCATCGCCCAGATCCACCCGCTCCAGCCCGAGGACCAGGTGCAGGGCGCGCTGCACCTGATGTGGGAGCTCGAGCAGGCGCTGATCGCGGTCACCGGGATGGCGCGGGTGACGCTGCAGCCCGCCGCCGGCGCGCACGGCGAGCTCGCCGGCATGCTGATGATCCGCAAGGCACTGGCGGCGCGCGGCGAGCACCGCCGCGTGGTCCTGATCCCGGACTCGGCGCACGGCACCAACCCCGCCTCGGCGGTCTTCGCCGGCTTCGACGTGGTCGAGATCGCCTCGACGCCGGCGGGCACCGTTGACCTCGACGCGGTGCGCCGGCGGCTCGAGGCCGGCGACGTGGCCGGCCTGATGGTCACCGTCCCCAACACCCTCGGCGTGTTCGAGCCGGAGATCGTCAAGGTGGCGGCGATGCTGCACGAGCGCGGCGCCTACCTCTACATGGACGGCGCCAACCTCAACGCCTTCGTCGGCATCGCGCTGCCCGGGAAGATGGGCGCCGACGCGCTCCACATCAACCTGCACAAGACGTTCTCGACCCCGCACGGCGGCGGCGGGCCGGGCGCGGGGCCGGTGGCGGTGTCGCCCGCGCTGGTGCCGTTCCTGCCGGTGCCGACGGTGGAGAAGGTGGACGGGCGCTACACCCTCTCGAGCGACCGGCCGCAGTCGATCGGCAAGGTGCGCGGGTTCTACGGCAACTTCGGCATGCTGGTGCGCGCCCTCGCCTACATCCGCTCGCTCGGCCGCGACGGCCTCAAGGGGATGGCCGAGGGCGCGGTGCTCAACGCCAACTACATCCGCAAGCGCCTCGAGGGCGACTACAACCTGCCCTACACGGGGCCGAGCCTGCACGAGGTGGTGTTCGACGACGCGGCGCAGGCCGCGCACGGGATCAAGAACATCGACATCGCCAAACGGCTGCTCGACTACGGCTTCCACCCGCCGACCATGTCGTTCCCGCTGATCGTCCACGGGGCGCTCATGATCGAGCCGACCGAGAGCGACGGCATCGACGAGCTCGACGCGTTCGTCGCGGCGATGCAGGCGATCGCGCGCGAGGCGCGCGACGAGCCGGAGCTGGTGCGGGGCGCGCCCTACACGACGCCGGTGCGGCGCCTCGACGAGGTGCGCGCGGCGCGCCAGCCGGTGCTGCGCTGGCGGCGTAAAATGGACTGAGGAACCGTCTCGCAGGCCGGCGGCATTGGGAAAGGGGGGATGGCGATGCAGCGCGTCCATGTCTTCGTCGACTATTGGAACTTCCAGCTGCGGTGGAACGAGCGGGCGGGGGAGTCTCGCTGCAACTGGGCGCACCTCCCCAACGTGCTGCTCGAGCGCTGCAAGAGCCTGCCGCTCTCCGGCGAACTCGATTTCCAGGGGATGAAGGTCTACGCCTCCTGCGACCCGGACGACGAGAACCTGCGGCGTTGGCTGGAGAACTTCCTCGAGCGCCAGCCCGGCACCAGCGTCGTGGTGCTGGAGCGGCGCCGCCGCTTCGACCACATCCGCTGCCGCGGCTGCGGATACGAGACCGGCACCTGCCCCTCGTGCGGCCAGCCGCTGGTGTGGTCGGCGGAGAAGGGGGTCGAGGCGGCGCTCATCTCCGACCTCTACGAGCTCGCGTTCGCCGACGCGATGGACGTCGCGGTGATGGTCTCCTCCGACAGCGACTTCGTCTTCCCGGTCGTCGGCCTGCAGGGGCGCGGCGTCAAGGTGGTGAACGCGGCGTGGCGCGGCGCGGGCCAGGAGCTGGCGCGCGCGAGCTGGGCGACGCTCGACCTCGACGAGCTGATCCCGCAGCTCGTGCGCGAGCAGAGCGGATCGGAGCGCAAGCCGGTCGCCGCGCCGCACGTCGCCGCGGAGAGCTAGGAGACGGGTTCCGCGGTCCGGGGTGCGGGTTGCGGGGCCGCGACGAGCCCGGAACCGGCATGAATCACGGGCCAGGCAACCGCTCAGGACCCTGCGGGCTGCTCCGATCGCGCCGGGTTGCCCCGGCGGCTCGGCGGCAGGAGCAGCAGCACGAGCGCGGCGGCGAGCATCGGCAGGTCGCGCAGGACGAGCAGCCAGGCGTTGTGCACCTCGTCGGCGCTCGCCGAGAAGCAGCCGCACGCCACGTTCACCCCGCGCAGCGCGTTGATCCCGAGCGCCGCTTCGAACATCAGCAGCAGCACCGCGGCCCAGAACGCCGCGGCGCGCCGCTTGCAGCCGGTGACGAGCCCGAGGCCGGCGAGCAGCTCCATCCACGGCATGTAGATCGCCATCAGGTTGATCGGCCCGGCGGGGAGGATCCGGTAGCCCCAGATGATGGTGACCAGCGGTCGCGGGTCGAGCACCTTGTAGAACGCGGCGTAGAGGAACAGCCCGCCGAGGAGCAGTCCGAGCGCGGCGTGCAGCCAGCGGTTGCGCAGGACGCTCATCCGGCGCCCCCCTCGACCGGCAGCCCCGCCTGGAGCCAGGCGCCGAACCCGCCGGCGAGCACCTGCGGGCGCGGCACGCCTCGGTGGCGGAGCTCCTGGGCGAGGAGCTGCTCGACGTCGGTCTCGTCGCTCGCGCCGTAGATGAGCACGGCGCTGGCGCGCTTGAGCCGCGACTCGAGCGCCGCGGTCCACTGGCGGTCCAGGTCGGTGTAGGAGATCGGCGCGGCGCCGGGCACGTGGCCGGCGGCGAACTCGGCGGCGGAGCGCGTGTCGAGCACCACGACGCCGGCGAGCGAGGAGCGCTCGAGGTCGGCGGAGCCCGGGTCGATGAGGTCGTAGTCGAGACCCGCCAGCGGCGGCTCGTGGCCCTTGCCCCACCACGCGAGCTGGCGCTTGGGGAGGAGGTTGGCGGCGGAGCCGAGAAGCAGCGCCAGCACGAGGTAGAGCGCGGCGTCGCGCGCGAGCTTCCGCATCGGGTCGGGAGGGTAACATAGCGCGGTGCGAATGAGACCTCGCGGCTGGGCGCTGGCGGCCCTCGGCGCCGCCGCGCTGGCTGGCGCGGGGCTCTGGGCCACCGGCGGGAAGCCGCCGCGGCTGCCGCGCGGCCCCGACCACGACCTCGCCCAGGCGGAATCGCACTGCCTGACCTGCCACTCCCGCGCCGACCGCCAGCCCCGCCCCGTCGACCATCCGCTCCGCGACGACTGCTTCTCGTGCCACCGCGACGCCGCCGGCGCGCTCCACCCGCGGCCCGGCGCGCCGACCTCGATCGCCGGCGGCTGGCGCGACGACCCCGGTCTCGCGCCGCGCGCACGCGCGGGCGGCAAGGTGCCCGCCTCCGCCCCCGGGCGCCGCTCGTGACGTCCTTCGCATGCCGGGTGGAGCCGCGCCGGAGGCCGGCCCGCGAGCAGCGGCGCTCGCCGCCCCACCGGTTCGGTGCTAGCGTGCCGGCGGTGCGAATCGACCTCCATCGGCTGGCCGCTCGGATGCTCGTCACGACGGCGATCGTCTTCGCCGGGACCGCGCACGGCGCCGCGCCGACGCCGGTGCCGGGGCCGCGCTTCCCCGGCGCCGCCACGACCGTCGCGGTCAACCGCCTCGACGGCCGCGTCGCCGTGCTCCGCGGCGGGCGCCTCGAGGTGTTCGCGGACGTCGCGGCGCAGTCGCCGACGGCGACCGTTGAGATCCCGGGGAAGACGCCGGAGCTGATCGAGTTCCGCGGCAACACGCTGCTCTACACCACGCGCGAGGTGCGCGGCCTGGCCGTCGCGTGGGTCGCGATCAGCGCCGAGGGGCGCGAGCGGCTGGCGTGGCCGAACGAGGGGCTGTCGGAGCTGTTCCCGACCGAGCGGAGCCGGCTCACGCTCGACGGCAAGGGCGTGTTCGGCACCCTGACGCTCGACGCGAAGGCGCGCGCCTACTTCGAGCTGCCCGCCTCGGTCCCCGACGGTTCCGGCGTGGTCGCCACCTACCGCTTCGCCGGGGAGAAGCTGATGGCGCGAGGCGCGCCGACCTTCGCCGACGCCGCCGCGGTCACGCCCGACGACCTGCTCGTCACGCTCAAGGGCGGCGGCGCGCTGCGCTACCGCTCGCCCGGCGGCGTGGTCTGGTCGCACGACGCCGGCTCGCATGGGGGATCCCGCGAATGGCGGATCGTGGACCCGCAGGCAGGGGGGCTGGCGCTGTTCCTCGACGGCGAGGGCGCGCTGGTGGCACTCGACCTCGACGGCGGGCAGGAGCGGTTCCGCTGGCGTCCCGCCGACCATGCCGGGGAG
The DNA here is from genome assembly GCA_035517415.1 of Thermoanaerobaculaceae bacterium. Lineage (GTDB taxonomy): Bacteria > Acidobacteriota > Thermoanaerobaculia > Thermoanaerobaculales > Thermoanaerobaculaceae > DATIYW01. The sequence continues at coordinate 2,926 of DATIYW010000286.1, read as the reverse complement.
ATCGCCGCCTGGCTCGAGCGCGAGGGCGGCGAGACGCGCGGGCCGGCCCCGGCGGCGCGCCTGCTCGACGCGCGGCGCCTGCGCTCCGGCGCCGTGCTCGTGCTCGGCGAGTCGGACCGCAAGTGGCTCGGCGTCATCGAGGTCGCGGGCGGTCGACTGCTCGAGGGCGAGGTGCTCGGCCGGCTCCGCCGCGCCGGACTCGACGCGCTTGCGACGGCCTGGGCGCTCCACGCCGACGACCTGAGCGGCACGTTCGAGCTGCCGGACGAGTCGGGGAGCTCGCTGCTGCTGCGTGGCGCCGACGGCTGGTACGAGGTGCGGCTGCGCTGATTGCGAAGGCGCCGTCTCTCAGAGCAGCAGGTGGATCGGATGCGGCTGTTGGGCGGCCGGGATCCCCGGGACCTCGACCTCGAGCGTGGTCAGCTCCGCCGGGTGGTCGAACGGCCCGAGCCAGCGCGCCGCCCCGGCCGCCGGGCACGGCGCGAGCGGGATCGCCCGGCCGCCGGCGAGCTTCGCGGTCGGCGTGCCGGTGCCGAGCGCGGCGCCGTCGGGGTCGCGGGTCTCGACCACGAGCAGGTTGTCGGTGCCGGGCACCGCGAAGCGGCTGCGCACCCGTGCCATCACCTGCGGCGCGGCGGGCGCGCCGAGCAGATCGGCGCGCAGGTAGGCGAGGACGGCGGGGTCGCGCATCAGCTCGACGTGCTCGCCGAACGGCAGCGAGAACACGCGGCTCGCGGGCTGACCCGGGGCCGCGCTCCCGCTCGCCGCGTTGAGGCTGCGTCCGGGGCAGGTGCCGTCGCCGTGGATGTCCCGCGTGACCGTCACGCCGAGCGGCGCGACCGCGGCCGAAACGGCCGTGGCGAGGCCGAACCCCTCGATCAGACGCACCGGCACCGGGAACGCGAGGTCGAGGCCGGACACGGCCGCGCCCGCCGCGGCGAGCAGGGCGTGGTCGTAGCGCGCGGGCGGCATGTCCGCCGCGGCGAGGAACGGGGTGGACGGCGCGCCGGCGGCGTCGAGGAACTGCGTCGGGTCGCGCCGCGACGGCATCAGCTCGTAGGTCCCCGGCCAGCCGCCGAGCAGCTCGCGGATCGGGTCGTGGGGGAACAGCAGCGTGAGCACCCCGCTGCCGTGCTCGATCATGTCGATGGTCTTGAGCAGGCCGGCGAACGGGCAGCCAACGGCGACCAGCTTGCCGACCCGCGCGGCGCCCGGGCCGCCCTGCGCGAACAGCGCCGCGGCGACGAGCCCGCCCATCGAGTGCGCCGCCAGCGTGGCGGCCTGCGTACCGGGCAGCGCGGCGAGCAACGCGTCGAGCGCCGTCGCCGACTCCGCGACGCCGACGCGCCAATCGTAGGCGAACTCGTGGAAGTCGGCCGGGGCGACGCCGAGGCCCAGCGGGTCGATCGCGAACGCCTCGAACGCGCGGTAGATGCCGACGCGCAGCAGGCCGCCGATCTCGACGTCGTGCAGCACCCCGTCGGGGCCCAGCGCGGTGGGGAGCGGGCGAGAAAGGTCGAGGGCGCCGACGAACTCGTCCGCGTGCGCCACCACCCAGAACGGATCGACCCAGATCAGCTGGCGGTCGGAACGCCGCGCCAGCCGGCTGCCCATGAAGCCGGGCACCAGCACGATCGGGCCGGGGGAGCTCACCGTACCGGGTCCCGGCCGCGGGTGCGTCGGTGAGCAGCGTCCCGCGTCGGCACGCCCACTCCTGTCGGACGCCTCGTCGTCTCGACCTCCGTGCCCGGAATCTAGGGGCGCCTCGGCGCGCGTGTCAAGCCGGCTCGGTCTAGAAGACGAGGCGCCGGCTCAGCCGCCGGGCGCTGGCGTCGCCCGCCGGCGCCGCCGACCGCGACGGGCGCAGGTCGCTCGGGAGCACCGGACGCTCCGGCAGCGTGCAGATGAACTGCAGCGTCCTGCCGCCGCGGGAGACCTCGAGCTTGAGCTTGTCGCCGACCTTCATCGCGCCGAGCGAGCGGGTGATCTGCTCGGGCGTGGCGACCGGCGCGCCGTTGATCGCGGTGATGATGTCGCCGCCGAGGAGCAGGCCCTGTCCGTTGACGGTGACGTCGAGGTCGCCGCCGTGCAGCTCGACTTGCTCCGCCGGGCTGCCCGGCTCCACCACCTCGATCAGGAAGCCGTCGACGAGCGGCAGGCGGAAGAGCTCCTTGAGCATCGGCGCGACCAGCTGCCCCTGCACGCCGAGCCATGGGCGGATGACGCGCCCGTCCTTGAGCAGCTTCGGGATCGTCGCCTTGATCAGGTCGGCCGGGATGGCGAAGCCGATCCCTTCGGCCTCGGGCAGGATCGCCGTGTTGATGCCGATCACCTCGCCGCGGGCGTTGACCAGCGGCCCGCCGGAGTTGCCCGGGTTGATCGCCGCGTCGGTCTGGATCACCGGCTCGGAGATCGCGAACGGCACGTCCGGGAGCAGCCGGTTGATCGCCGAGACGATGCCGCGGGTCATGGTCTGGTCGAGGCCGAGCGGGCTGCCGAGCGCGAACACGTCCTCGCCGACCCGGACCGCGTCGGAGTCGCCGAGTGGGAGCGCCGGGAGCGTGCCGCCGGCCGGCGGCGGGATGCGCACCAGCGCGATGTCGAACACCGGGTCGGCGCCGACCAGCCGGCCGGGCAGCATGGTGCCGTCGTCGAGCGTGACGGTGATGAGCTGGCGCGCGAAGACGACGTGCGAGTTGGTCAGGATCAACCCTACGGGATCGACGAGGACGCCCGAGCCGACCACCCGCGAGATCCGGTCGCTGCGGTCGAACACGTTGATCGACGTGGAGGAGATCGAGACCACCGCGGGTGACACCCGGTCGTAGAGCGCGGACGCCGGGCTCACCGCGCGGGGCTGCGGCGCGGCTGTGGCCGTCGCCAGGGTCGGCTCGGAAGTGGTTGACTCCTGTGCGGATACCCCGCC
>DATIYW010000285.1:0-2258 GCA_035517415.1 Thermoanaerobaculaceae bacterium | reverse complement strand
GAGGTCGGTCCACCAGACGGAGCCGGCGGCGCCGGGGGCGTGGGCGCTGGTGGCGACGTAGAGGGTCTGGCCGGCGGCGAGCGGCACCAGGTCCGACAGTCCGGCCGAGCTCGGGGCGTTCTGCGCGGGCTCGCCGGGTGGGGGCGCGGCGGGGTCGCGGCCGGCGAGGCCGAGGCCGACGCCGGAGGCGGCGAGGACGAGGAGAAGGAGCAGGCGGGCGTGACCGTGCGAGCGTCCGAGCCATCGCGTCATGGGGGGCCTCCCGGCGGTCTGACGTTCCAGCGAAATATCAACTACTATTTCATCGCTGTCAAGTCAGTCTCATTGACGTCCGAAGTCCTGCTGCACAGAAACGGACGAGCCAACGGAGAACGCCACCCGCGAGGTCAGGTGAGCACGGTGCCCCGGCGCGGAATCCCCGCGCAAGTGTGCGAGAGCATCGAGCTCAGGGCTGTCTGGCGTGGGTGCGGCTGCTAGACTCGTCCCGGCCCAAGCGTCAGGCAGGGTCCGGCAGCACGGAGAGGGGACGATGGCGGCGAGGGTGAGAACGCGGATCGCGCCGAGCCCGACCGGCGATCCGCACGTGGGCACGGCCTACGTGGCGCTGTTCAACTACGCGTGGGCGAAGAAGCACGGCGGGCAGTTCGTCCTGCGCATCGAGGACACCGACCGCGAGCGCTCGAGCGCCGCGGCCGAGCGCATGATCTTCGAGTCGCTGCGTTGGCTCGGCCTCGGCTGGGACGAGGGCCCCGACGTGGGCGGCCCGCACGGACCGTACCGGCAGAGCGAGCGCTTCGCGATCTACCAGGCGCACGCCGAACGGCTCGTCGAGACGGGCGGCGCCTACCCGTGCTTCTGCACTCGCGAGCGCCTCGACGCGCTGCGCGAGGAGCAGCGCCGCAACAAGGTGCCGCACGCGCTCGGCTACGACGGCCACTGCCGCACGATCCCGCCCGACGAGGCGGCGCGGCGGCGGGCGAGCGAGCCGCACGTGATCCGCCTGGCGATGCCGCGCGAGGGCGAGAGCGTGGTCGCCGACCTGCTGCGCGGCGAGATCCGCATCGACAACGCGCTGGTCGACGACCAGGTGCTGCTCAAGTCGGATGGCTTCCCCACCTACCACCTCGCCAACGTCGTCGACGACCACCTGATGGAGATCAGCCACGTGATCCGCGCCGAGGAGTGGATCTCCTCGCTGCCCAAGCACGTCCAGCTCTACCGCGCGTTCGGCTGGGCGCCGCCGACCTTCTGCCACCTGCCGCTGCTGCGCAACGCCGACCGCTCGAAGATCTCGAAGCGGAAGAACCCGACCAGCCTCAACTACTACCGGCGCGCCGGCTACCTCCCGGAGGCGATGCTCAACTACCTCGCGCTGATGGGGTGGGCGATCTCCGCCGACCGCGACGAGTTCACGCTCGCCGAGTTCGTCGCCAGCTTCGAGCTCGCCGACGTCACATTGGGCGGGCCGGTGTTCGACCTCGAGAAGCTGACCTGGATGAACGGCAAGTACATCCGCAAGCTGAGCGTGCCGGAGCTGCTCGCGCGGCTGCGCGATGACCTGCTCGGCGACGAGCACCTCGCGCGCGTGCTCGCGCTCGCCCACGAGCGGATCGAGAAGCTCGAGGACTTCGTCGAGTACGCGCGCTTCTTCTTCGTCGGCGAGCTCGAGTACGACGAGACGGCGCGCAGGCAGCTGGTGGCGAAGAAGCGGAGCCCGGCCGACACCGCGAAGGCGCTCGCCGCGCTGCTCGAGGAGCGCCTCGACCAGCTCCTCGAGTGGGACGCCGTCCGCCTCGAGGCGGAGCTGCGCGGCTTCTGCGACGCGGCGGGGTGGAAGACCGGCGAGCTGTTCATGCCGGTGCGCATCGCCGTGACCGGCAAGGCGGCCACGCCGCCGCTGTTCGAAACGATGGAGGTGCTCGGCAAGGAGGTGTGCCGGCGCCGCCTCCGTCGCGCGGTCGAGACGCTGCGAGCGATGCCGACGCCCGCTCCCTGACCTCGCCCGCTCGCGCCGCGCGCGATGCTACGATGGGCGCGCAGAACGAGTCTCGGCAGCGGGAAGGACCGATCGGCATGAGCGAACCCGGCGACACCAATCCGAGCAAGGACCCGCGCGCCTCGCGGCCGGCGGCGGCGGCGGCGAGCGGCGCGCCGTCGCACTTCCTGCGCGAGATCATCGGCGCGGACCTAGCGAGCGGGAAGTTCGGCGGGCGCGTCGCGACGCGGTTCCCGCCCGAGCCGAACGGCTACCTCCACAT
>DATIYW010000284.1:0-4209 GCA_035517415.1 Thermoanaerobaculaceae bacterium | reverse complement strand
CCTCGGCGATGCGGCGGCGCGGTCGGCGATGTTCGACCTCGACGCCGCGGCGCTGCGCGCGAAGGCCGACCCCCTGATCGCCTTCGCCGCCGCGCTTCGCGTCCAGGTCAGAGCCCAGGAGGACGCGACCAAGGTCTTCGAGGGCGAGATGATGACGCTCACGCCGCGGCTGATCGACGCGCTCGGCGAGTGGCAGAACCGACCGCTCTACCCGGACGCCAACTCGACGCTGCGCTTCACCTACGCGACGGTCAAGGGCTACTCGCCGCGCGACGGCGTCGAGTACCTGCCGTTCACCACGCTCCGCGGCGTGGTCGAGAAGCAAACCGGAGAGGACCCGTTCGCCTCCCCGCCGCGCCTCCTCGACCTCGCCCGCCGCGGCGTGACCGGCCCCTACCGCGACGCGCGGCTCGGCGACGTGCCGACCTGTTTCCTCACCACCAACGACATCACCGGCGGCAACTCCGGCTCGCCGATCCTCAACGGACGCGGCGAGCTGATCGGCCTCGCGTTCGACGGCAACTGGGAGTCGATGACCTCCGACTACCAGTTCGACCCCGCGCTCACCCGCACGATCGCGGTCGACATCCGCTACGTCCTGTGGTGCATGGACTACCTCGATCGGGCGCACGGCCTGATGCGGGAGATCGGGGTCGAGCCGGCCAACCGGTAGCGGCGTGGGGCGGGGCGCCGGCGGCACTCGCGGCCGGCGGCCCGGATGCCGAGCGACGCGGACGCCACCGCGCGCTGCGCCGCGACTACGATTCGAGCAGCGTGGCAGGGTCGAGGCGGTCGACGACCCGCGCCGCGGCGAGGATCTCCGGGTGGAGGTAGCGGTCGCGGTCGAGCGCCGGCGCCTCCGCCCGCAGCATCGCGTGGGCGCGCTCGAGCGCCGGCGAGGAGCGCAGCGGGCGGCGGAACTCGATCCCCTGCGCCGCCTCGAGCAGCTCGATCGCGAGGACGAGCCGGAGGTTGGCGACGACCTGGGAGAGCTTGCGCGCCGCCCACGTCCCCATCGACACGTGGTCCTCGCGCCCACCCGAGGTCGGGATCGAATCGACGCTCGCCGGGTGCGCCAGCGTCTTGCACTCCGACACCAGCGCGGCCGCGGTCACCTGCGCCATCATGAAGCCCGAGTTCAGGCCCGAGGCGTCGACGAGGAACGCCGGCAGGTACGACTGCTCCGGCGTCACCAGCCGCGCCGAGCGCCGCTCCGAAATCGAGGCGAGGGCGGTGAGGGCGATCGCCGCGTAGTCGAACGCGGCGGCGACCGGCGCGCCGTGGAAGTTGCCGCCGGAGACGACCCGCCCGTCCGGCAGCACCATCGGGTTGTCGGTGGCGGCGTTGATCTCGACCGCGAGCTTGCCCCGCAGGTGCGCGAGCGCGTCGCGCGCCGCCCCGTGCACCTGCGGCGTGCAGCGCAGCGAGTAGGCGTCCTGCACGCGGCCGCACGCGTCGTGGGCGACGCGGATCCCGGAGCCGGCCATCAGCGCCAGCAGGTTGCGCGCGCTGGCGAGCTGGCCGGGGTGCGGCCGCGCCTCGTGGATCTCGGCGATGAAGGCGGTGTCGCTGCCCTCCATCGCGTCGACCGAGAGCGCGGCGACCACGTCGGCGGCGCCGGCCAATCGCTCGGCGTCGAGCAGTGCGAGCGCGCCGACCGCGGTCATCACCTGCGTCCCGTTGATCAGCGCCAGCCCTTCCTTCGGCGCCAGCTCGACCCGCTGCAGGCCGGCGCGGGCGAGCGCCTCGGCGCCCGGCATCCGGTCGCCCTGGAAGGTCGCCTCGCCCTCGCCGATCAGCACCAGCGCGAGGTGCGCGAGCGGCGCGAGGTCGCCCGACGCCCCGACCGACCCCTGGCACGGCACCACCGGGTGCACCCCGGCCGCGAGCAGGTCGAGGAGGCGGGCGATCAGCGCCGGACGCACCCCGGCGTAGCCTCCGGCGAGCACGTTCGCGCGCAGCAGCAGCATGGCGCGCACGACGTCCTCGGGCAACGGCTCGCCGACGCCGCAGGCGTGCGAGCGGAGCAGGTTGCGCTGCAGGTTCGAGAGCTGATCGGCGGCGATGCGCACGTCAGCGAGGCGGCCGAACCCGGTGTTGACACCGTAGATCACCTCGCCGGCGGCGATCCGCGCCTCGATCCCGGCGCGGGTGGCCGCGACGCGCTCGAGCGCCGCGGGCGCGAGCTCCGCGCTCCCGCCCCGCCGCGCCACCGCCTCCAGCTGTTCGAGGGTCAACGACCGACCGTCGAGGATCACCGCACCCATCTCGCCTCCGGCGCGCGGAGGATAGCACCGGCATCTCATCTCGCGCGCCGCCTTGAGGTTCCGCGTACAATCTGCTAAAAAGCGCAGTTCGAGTCTGTTGGCACAGGGGAGCGGTCATGCCGAACGTGGTCGTGGTCGGGGGGCAGTGGGGCGACGAGGGCAAGGGCAAGGTCGTGGACCTCGTCGGCCCGGCGTTCGCCCACGTCGTGCGCTTCAATGGCGGCAACAACGCCGGCCACACCGTGCGCTTCGCCGACCGCCACTTCGCCCTCCACCTGATCCCGTCCGGGATCCTCCAGCCCGGCTGCCGCTGCCACATCGGACCCGGCGTCGTGATCGACCCGGTCGCGCTGTTCGACGAGATCCGCATGCTCGAGGAGCAGGGCATTGCGGTCCGCTCCCGCCTCCTCGTTTCCGGCCGCGCCCACCTCGTCCTCCCCGGCCACCGCGCGCTCGACGTCGCGCGCGAGGCCGCGCGCGGGTCGCAGCGCCTCGGCACCACCGGGCGCGGCATCGGCCCGGCCTACGAGTCGCGCGCCGCCCGCACCGGCGTCCGCCTCGGCCTCGCCCGCGCCCCGCGGCGGCTGAGGGACGCCGTCGCCGCCGCGAGCGAGGCGCTCGAGGAGTCGCTGCGCCGGTACCCCGACGCGGCGGCTCCCGGCAGCGACGAGATCGAGAAGACCTGCGAGGCGGCGCTGGCGCTCGCGCCGCTCGTCGGCGACGTCTCGGCGGCGCTCGCCGCGGCGTGGCGGGACTCCGAGGCGATCCTGTTCGAGGGCGCGCAGGGCGGCCTCCTCGACCTCGACCACGGCACCTACCCGTTCGTCACCTCCTCCGGCTGTCTCGCCGGCTACGCCGCGCCGGCGTGCGGACTGCCGGCGCGGGCGATCGACGGCGTGCTCGGCGTGTTCAAGGCGTACAGCACCCGGGTCGGCAGCGGCCCGTTCCCGACCGAGTTGGTGGAATCCGTCGGCGAGCACCTGCGCCGGCGCGGCAACGAGTTCGGCACCACCACCGGCCGGCCGCGGCGGACGGGCTGGTTCGACGCGGTCGCCGCCCGCGCCGCGGTGCGCCAGAGCGGGATCGACGCGGTCGCGCTGACCAAGCTCGACGTGCTCGACCAGCTCCCCGAAATCCGCATCGCCACCGCCTACGAGATCGACGGCGCCGCGGTCGCGGAGCTGCCGGAGGACTCGGACGACCTCGGCAAGGTGACGCCGCGCTACGAGCTGATGCAGGGGTGGAACGCCAACTCCTCCGGCATCACCGCCTTCGGCAAGCTGCCCGGGCTCGCCCGCCGCTACGTCGCGCACCTCGAGGAGCTGCTCGGCGTGCCGATCGTGATGATCTCCACCGGCCCGCGCCGCGAGGAGACGATCATCCGCCGCATGTCGCCGCTCTCGAGCTGGATCCACGGCATCCCGAGCCGCTGACCGGCGCGCCGCGCCGCTGCCTCCACGTCGCGTTCGACGGCGTGGCCGCGGGCGGCAATCGCACGACGGATCCCGCCCGCGCTCGCCCGTCTCTCCCCTACTCTCGATTTCTCCTTGACGCTCCCATGGGTACGGGCTAGGCTCGGTCGGGCCGTTAGCTCAGCTAGGCAGAGCAGCGGGCTTTTAACCCGTAGGTCGTGGGTTCGATCCCCACACGGCCCAAGAAGACAGGGGTCAGGGATCCGCGGCCAGGGGCCGCGGGGACGGCAACCAAGCCACCCCGGGAAGCTCGCTCGTCCACCACGACTCCCTCAGTTCCTTGGGTCGGCTCCGACGATCAAATCCGCCGGTTCACGCACACCCGTGGCTGGCACGACTCGTCCCGTCGGCAGCGGCCACGCGCAGTGCCCTGTGGTACGCTCGCCGCGCACGACGGCCCTGTCGTCTAACGGTTAGGACACCGGCCCTTCAAGCCGGCAGCACGGGTTCGATTCCCGTCAGGGCCGCCA
>DATIYW010000283.1:0-26211 GCA_035517415.1 Thermoanaerobaculaceae bacterium | reverse complement strand
TCGCGCTGGTAGAACTGGAGCTCGATCGTGGCGCTATTGGAGCTGGAGAGATCGGAGAGCCAGAGGGTCGAGTAGAACTGCGGCGGGGGGTTGCCCGATCCCTGGATCCTCGCCACCACCGGCAGCATGACGTCGGTGCCGGGAAACTCGGCGAGAGCCACCGGACCGCCGAGCACTGCGATGGTGACGAGGGTTGCACCTGTGATGGTCGAGACGCGCATGAGCCCACCCTTCCTGCCGCTTCCGTGGATTTCCTGTCGGATGCTGCTCGAGGGAAGCGGGACGGGACCGAGAATATTTCGCTGCCGGGCGCGCTCCTCGCAGGAGGTTGCGTCTGCTATCGTGCGCCGGAGATGGGTCAGCGGTACCTGAGCGAGAAGCCCCTCGTCGTCGCCGAGCAACTGCGTGGCCAACCCCTGGCTTCGCCCAGTCGCCGGGCGGTCGCATTCGGAATCGACATGGGCCTGCTCGTCTTGCCCAGCCTGGTTGTCGCGCTCGGGGCGGCGCTCGCTGGCCTTTGGGTGAGCCAGCCCAAGGCGCTCGGCGCGCTGCGCACCCTAATCTTCGGCGGGCGCTCGGTGCCGCCGGCGGCGGAGCACGCGGCGCTTCGCGAGCTGGCTCCGCTGCTCGTGCGGTTCGACGCGGAGGGGCTGCCGCCCGAGGTCCGCGAGGCGGTGCGCGCAGGAAAGCTCGATCGCGCCGCGGACGAGCTCGCAAAGCGCAGGCTGATCTTCGCCATGTCGTTCTCCGACGAATTCCGGCCCGAGCTGGCGGAGGGGGAGGTCCGGTTCCCGGTGGAACGGCTGATCCCGCAGGCGCTGCGGGGCCTTGCGCTATACGGCGTCGCGGCGCTCTATTTCGGAGTGCTGACGCGTGGGCGGAAGCAAGCGACGCTCGGGAAGCGGGTCGCGGGGATCCGCGTCGTCCGGCTCGACGGGGAGAGGCTGACGCTTTGGGAGAGCTTCGAGCGGTTCGTCGGCTACCTGCACATCCCCGGCACGCTGTTTGTCGGACTCGCCGATCTCTGGCGCGACCCCAACCGGAGGCTGGCGCACGATCGAGTCGTCCACACCGCCGTCCTCCGCGATCCCCGCAAGGTCAGGGCGCGCGGGTGACGTACAACTTCGACGCCGAGCGGTGGTACGAGAACCAGCGCGCGCTGCTCGAGCGGCGGCGCACGGACGGGGAGCTGGAGGGTCCCGCGTTCGAGGAGGCGCTCGCCGAGCTCGATCGGCGCTACGACGAGATGGTCAGCCGCCTCGACGGGTCCTTCAAGCTGCCGAAGTAGCCGTCAATCGGTCACCTTGTAGAGTCCGGCGCGGTCGAGGCCGAGCATCCCGGCCTCGTAGGATCGGCCGTCGAGCTTCGACAGGCATCGCTCCTGCGCGCGGGTCAGTAGGGGGAAGTGGCGGATGCGGTCGAGCGCGGCGGCGATCGTCTCCGCCGCGTCGTCGTTTCGCTCCCAGTCGAGGTGGTCGAAGCGCTGCAGGTCGAGGGTCGGCGAGTAGGAGCGGAGCGTCTTCTCGGCGAGGTCGTTGTAGAAGTCCTCGAAGTACGAGAGCACCAGCTCGCGCAGCGTGCGGTGGATCGGCTCGCGGTAGCGCAGGCCGACGAAGTTCGACTTGGCGACGGCGCCGAAGTGTCCGTCGCGGCGGAACACCGCGATCACGTGGTCGTCGTCACGCACGGCGCGCATGTCGAGTACGAGCGGCGGGAAGCCGAGGCGGCGTAGCGCGGCGGCGGCGAACAGCGCGCCGTCGAAGCAGTGCGCCTTGCGGTCGCCCAGCACGCGCCGCGGGCAGCGGTAGAACGTGTCGGCGCTGTACGGGATCGCGTCGAGGAACTGCTGCACTCGCCAGGGGTCGGACAGCTTCTCGAGCGCCTTCGCCTCCGCGCGCGTCCAGGCGCCAGCGTGGGTCGCTCTCCTGCCGCTCACGGGCGCGGCCTCACGCGCCCGTCCGCGGAGCGGGGGCGGCGCCGTGGCTGGCTGCGGGTCTCGGCGGCTGGGTATGCGCCGCCTGCAGCGTCGTCGCCGGCCGCACCGCCATCGCCGACTTGCCCGGCTTGCTCTTGAAGTCGTCGTGGCAGTCGGCGCAGGCGCCGCCGTCGGCGTAGTGCGTCTTCTTGTCGTCGTGGCAGGTGAGGCAGACGTCGCGGCCGGTCACGACCCAGGTGTGCGGCTTGTGACAGTCGGTGCAAGCGGCGTCGGGGTGCCCGCCCTTGGCGTGGAGCGGGCCGAGGCTGTCGTGGCAGCCCTTGCAGTCGTTGATCGGCTGGACCTCCTGCGGCTTGGCGTGGCAGGTGTCGCAGCCGGAGTCCATCATCGGCGCCTTGGCGTCGAGCTTGTGGCACTCGGCGCACTGCGTCGGCGGGCGATAGCCGGCGGCGTGGCAGCGGTTGCAGAGGATGGTCGCGTGCTTGCCCTTGAGCTCCCACGGGTGCCAGCCCTCGTTCGAGGCCGGCATCGAGCTGGCGAGCGGCGAGAGCGGGCCGCGCTGCGGCATGGTGTGGCAGGCGGTGCACCGGTTGGTCAGCACCTTGCCGTCCTCGGACACGTGCTTGCCGTCGTGGCAGCGGAAGCACCCCGGCCAGTTGCGGTGGCCGATGTTGGAGGCGTAGCTGTTCCAGTTCACCTTCATCGCCGGGAACACGCTGCGGTCGTAGATGTCGCACACCCGCTTCACCACGTCGTCGAGCTCGGCGGCGCGCGCGGCGCGGATCGCCGGGTACTGCTTGGCGTAGAACCCCTCGATCTCGTCGTGGATGCCCTTGTGCGCGGCGGCGCGGTCGGGGTAGCTCTTGACCAGCGCGTCGACCGCGACCTTCTTGATCCAGGGCAGGGTGGGCGAGATCAGCCCCTGCGCCATCGCCCGGTCGGTCGCGCCCTCCGGCGCCTGGAAGATGTGGGTCGGCCGGTTGTGGCAGTCCATGCAGTCCATGACGTGCTGCGGCAGCGCGACCACCTTCTCCTTCGGCAGCTTCGATTCGGTGGAGAAGTAGGCGGTGGTCTTGCCGTCCTGTCCCGTCACCGACACCCACGGGATGTCCTCGAGCTGCTCGTCGAGGGCGACGAAGCGCGTCGTGTTCTGGATGATCATGTGCCAGTGGATGCCGGCGGAGAGGCCGAGCCGCGGGCTGCCGCCGCCGGTCTTCACCAGCAGGCTGATCTGCTCCGCGGTGTTGGCCTCGTCGTAGCGGAAGTGAGGGTTCTGGATCAGCTGCGCGCCGTAGAACTTCTGCGGCCAGTGGCACTCCTCGCAGGTCTCGCGCGCCGGGCGCAGGCTCTTGACCGGGACGGGGATCGGCGTCGGGTAGGTGTGGAACGTCACCGCGATCACCTGGCGCAGCCCCGCCAGCTTCGACTTGACGTACCACTGGGCGCCGGCGCCGACGTGGCAGTCGACGCAGCGCACGCGGGCGTGCGGCGAGGCGAGGTAGGCGGTGTACTCGGGCTCCATCACGGTGTGGCAGACGCGGCCGCAGAAGGTCACGGACTCGGTGAACAGGAACGAGTGGTAGGCGACGAACGAGAGCAGGATGAAGAGGCAGAATGCGCCGAGCAGCGCGATGTTGAAGCGGCGGCGCTGGCGCGGGTCGTTGAGGTCGACGCTCGGGTAGGCGGGGGCGATCGCGCCGACGCGGCGCCGCCGCCGGCTCTCTCGCGCCATCCCGAGCAGGACGATCGCCAGCCCGAAGACGAGGACGCCGGGGAACACCAGGAAGGTGAAGATGCCGAGGTAGGGGCTCGCCTGCTTCATCACGAACTGGAGCAGCAGCGAGAGCACGATCAGCAGCGCGCTCCCGGCCACCACCAGCCCGCCGAAGTAGCTCACCGTGTTGCGGTACAGCGACCGTCCCGGGTTTCTCGTCACCCCCCACCTCCGTCCGGCTCGACGCCGCAGTTTAGCCGACCGAGCCCGCAGGTCCCGTCACGCCAGCAGTCGGGCCGCTTGGGTGATCGCCCCGAGCAGTCCGACGCGCGGCTCGAGCACGACCTTGACCGGGACCCGCGCCATGAAGTCGGTCAGCCGGCCCTTGCGAGAGAAGCCGCGCATGAACGAGCCGTCCTTGAGCTTCGCGAGGATCTTCGGCGCGATCCCGCCCGCCACCCACACGCCGCCGGTCGCGAACACCCGGAGCGCGAGCGAGCCGGCCTCGGCGCCGTAGGCGTCGACGAACAGCTCGAGCGCCTGGACACACGCGGCGTCGGTCCCGGAGAGCGCGTGCTGGGCGATCGCCGCGGCGGGGTCCGACCTGGCGCGGCTCGCCGCGACCTCGGCGGCGGTCGGCACGCCCCGCCCGACGAGGAAGTCGTAGACGTTGACCAGGCCCGGCCCCGACACGACGCGCTCGACCGAGACCGGCAGGAACTGCTTTTCGAGGTGGAGCGCCAGCTCGTGCTGCAGCGCGCCCTGGGCGGCGAAGCCGCCGTGGCCGGCCTCGGTCGGGTTCACCCGGTAGTGGGCGCCGTTCCAGAACAGGATCGCCTGGCCGAGCCCGGTGCCGGCGCCGATCACCGCCCGCGTGCCGTGCTCGGCCGGCTCGCCCTCCTGCAGCGTCGCGGTCGCGCCGGGCGCGAGCGACAGGGTGCCGAGAGCCGCGGCGGCGAAGTCGTTGACGAGGTGAACGCGGGGGACGCCGGTCCTCTCGGCGAGGCCGTGCTCGGTCAGGAACCACGGGAGGTTCGGCGTGCGGCACTCGCCGCCGATCACCGCGCCGGGCACGCCGAAGCAGGCGGCGCCGACGCTCTCCTTCACGCCGGCGAGGAACTCGGTGACGATCGGCGCGAGGTCGGGGTAGTCGGGGCTCGAGTAGCGCTGCTCGGCGACGATCTCGAACCCGGAGCCCGAAACGCGCGCCGCCGCGAGCAGAGACTTCGTGCCGCCGATGTCGCCTGCGAGAACCAGCATCGTCCACCTCCAGACGTCGGGTCGGCACGATTATCGCCGCATCCGGCGGCCGCGCGCCCGGCCGGGGCGGCGCACCGCGCTCCGGGTGCTACGATCGCGAGTCCGGGAGGCGAAATGAGACTGGCCGACCTGTTCCTGAGCGAGCTGGAGCGCGAGGCACCGGCGACGCGGCGGATGCTCGAGCGAGTGCCGGAGGCGCGGTTCGCGTGGAAGCCGCACGAGAAGTCGATGCCGCTCGGCCGCCTCGCGACCCACGTCGCGGAGCTGCCGGCGATGGGTGTGCGCATCTGCACCGCCGAGGAGCACGTGATCGCGCCCGGCGCGTACCGGCCGCGCGTCGCCGCGAACCTCGCCGAGGTGCTCGAGACGTTCGACGCCAACGTCCGCTCGCTCGCCGCGGCGCTGCCTGCGCTGAGCGACGAGCAGATGGCGGCTCCCTGGCGGATGCGGCGCGGCGACGCGGTCGTGCGCGAGCTCCCGCGCGGCGCCGCCCTGCGCGCGGTGTGCTTCAGCCACATCGTCCACCACCGCGGCCAGCTCTCGGTCTACCTGCGCCTGCTCGACGTCCCGTTGCCGGGCGTGTACGGTCCGACCGCCGACGAGGCGCGCTGAGGTCCTCGATCCGCGGCGGCGGACGCCTCGCGGTCTAGCCGAGGCGGCGGCGGAAGCGGAGGCGGGCGAGGGCGAGGATCACGATCCCCATGCCGACCAGCGCCGCGGCCTGCGGCCACAGCACGTCGAGGCCGACGCCCTTGAGGAACACGCCGCGCAGGATGACGACGTAGTAGCGCAGCGGCACGAGGTAGGTCACCCACTGGAACACCGCCGGCATGTTCTGGATCGGGAAGGCGAATCCGGAGAGGAGCACCTGCGGCAGGATGAAGATGAACGCCGTCATCATCATCGCCTGCTGCTGCGTCTGCGACAACGTCGAGATCAGCAGGCCGAGGCCGAGCGTGCAGAGCATGAACGGCAGCGTGAGCAGCAGCAGCACGGCGAACGAGCCGCGCAACGGCACGCGGAACCAGTAGAGCACGACCGGCAGCGCGCTGAACACCTCGACCAGGCCGACGAGCGCGTAGGGGACGAGCTTGCCGAGGATCAGCTGGCCGGGCTGCAGCGGCGTGACGAGGAGCTGCTCCATGGTGCCGATCTCGGTCTCCCGCACGAGCGCCATCGCGGTGAGCATCATCGTCATGATCATGATGATCATCGCGAGCACCGCCGGGACCATGAAGTCGCGGCTGACGAGGTCCGGGTTGTAGAGCACGATCGGGCGCAGGTCGACCAGCGGCTCCATCCCGCCGGCGCGCGACGCGTCGCGCAGCACGTTGACGGCATACGACAGCCCGGCCGTCCCGGTCATCGCGTCGGAGCCGTCGGCGGCGAGCTGGACGGCGCCGCGCCGCCCCGCCGAGCGATCCGCGGCGAACCCCGCCGGCACGGTGAGCGCGATCCGCGCGGCGCCGCTGTCGAGGAGGGCGTCGAGGCCGACCTGCGAGTCGGTCACCGCGGTGAGCCGGAAGTAGGTCGAGCGGGTGAACCGCTCGACCAGCTCGCGGCTCGCCTGGGTGTGGTCGAGGTCGCAGACCGCCAGCTCCACGTTGCGCACGTCGGTGGTGGCGGCGTAGCCGAGGATCGTCAGCTGGATCACCGGCGCGATGAACAGGATCGGCAGGATCTTGGGGTCGCGGCGGAGCTGGAGCAGCTCCTTGACCAGGATGTTGAGCAGCGCCCTCATCGCCGCGCCGTCCCTCGGTGTCGCCGGTGCCCGCGCCTCTGGGAAAGGCGGTCGAGCGGACCCCGGACCCCGGACCCCGGACCCCTGTCTCTCATCACAGGCTCCGCAGCGTCCGCGCGGTCGCGAGCGCGAGCACGAGGCCGCCGAAGACGACGAGGCTCGCCGCCTGGTCCCACCACACCGCCGGCCCCGAGCCCTTGAGCACGATCTCGCGCAGCGCGACGAGGAAGTAGCGCGCCGGCACGATCCGGGTGAACCACTGCAACGCGGCCGGCATCGAGGAGATCGGGAAGATGAACCCGGACAGCAGCAGGGTCGGGAGCATCGAGGAGAGGAGCGCGAGCTGGAACGCGACCTGCTGGGTCTCGGCGATGGTCGAGACGAGCACGCCCCAGCCCAGCCCGACGGCGAGGAACGCGAGCGTCACCAGCGCGAGCCAGACGAGCGAGCCGCGCACCGGCACGGCGAACACCGCGTAGGCGATCGCGAGCGCGCCGGCGGCGGAGAAGAAGGACACGAGAAGGTAGGGCACCGTCTTGCCGATCAGCAGCTCGAGCGCGACCATCGGCGTCGCGCGCAGCGACTCCATCGTGCCGCGCTCCTTCTCGCGCACGACCGCGAGCGCGGTCGCGATCACCGAGGTCACCATGAGGATGAACGCGAGCAGGCCGGGCACGAGGAAGCGCGCCGAGTCGAGGTCGGGGTTGTACCAGACGAGCGGGAGCGGCACCACGGGCCCGGTCGCGGCGCCGACCCGCACCAGCGGTGAGAGCGACGCCACGATCTGGCCGGCGTAGCCGAGGATCGTCGTCGCCATCTGCGAGTCGGAGCCGTCGAGCACGAACTGCAGCGTCGTCGGCCGGCCGGCGGTGAGGTCGTCGGCGTAGCGGTACGGGACCACGAGCGCCGCCTGCGCCCGTCCGGTGGCGAACAGCCGTTCGAGCGGGCGCGGGTCGTGCTCGCGGGCGACGAGGTCGAAGTAGCCGCTGCGGAGGAACGCCTCGGCGGCGTCGCGCGAGGCGCTGGTGCCGTCCTGGTCGACGACGACGAGGCGGATGTGCTTGGCGTCGAACGAGAGCGCAAAGCCGTAGACGAACATGAGCAGGATCGGCATCGCCACCAGCGTGCCCGCCGTGCGCGGGTCGCGCCGCAGGTGGAGCAGCTCCTTCACCGCGATCGCGAGGGTGCGGCGCAGCATCAGGCCGCCTCGCGCTCGGCCTCGCGGATGACGCGGATGAAGACGTCCTCCAGCGACGGCTCGATCGTTTCGGCCGCGACCGGCCCGAAGCCGGACGCCTCGAGCGCGGCGACCACCTCGGCCCGGCGCGATGGGCCGTCGAGTGCGACGTGGAGCGCGTCGCCGAACAGCGAGGCCTCGCTCACGCCCGGCGCGCGGTCGAGCCGGGCCAGCGCCCGGGCGGCGTTGGCACAGCGCAGCTCGATGATCTCGCCGGCGGCGAAGAGCTGCTTCAGCCGGGGGACCGTGTCGAGGCGGAGGAGCCTCCCGGCGTGCATGAACGCGACGCGGTGGCAGCGCTCCGCCTCGTCCATCGCGTGGGTGGTGACGAACACGGTCTTGCCGGTGGCGCCGAGCCCGTCGATCAGGTCCCAGAAGCGTCGTCTGGCCTCCGGGTCCACGCCGCTGGTCGGCTCGTCGAGGAACACCACCGGCGGCTCGTGAAGCAGCGCGCAGGCGAGCGCGAGGCGCTGCCGGTAGCCGCCCGGCAGCTCGCGTACCAGCGCGCGCCGCCGCTCGCCGAGCTCGGCGATGCCGATGCCCCAGTCGGCGCGGCGCGCGATCTCGGCGCCGAAGAGGCCGTAGGCGCCGCCCCAGAAGCGCAGGTTCTCCTCGACGGTGAGGTCGGCGTAGAGCGAGAAGCGCTGCGACATGTAGCCGATGCGGCGCTTGATCTCGGCGGCGCGGCTCGCCACGTCGAGGCCGAGCACGGTCGCCGAGCCGGAGGAGGGGGCGAGCAGGCCGCAGAGCATGCGGATGGTCGTGGTCTTGCCCGCGCCGTTGGAGCCGAGGAAGCCGAACACCTCGCCGGGCGGGACCTCGAACGACACCCGGTCGACCGCGCGGAACGCGCCGAACGTGCGCGTGAGCTCGCGCGCGACGACGGCCGGCTCGCTCACCGGCCGACCGCCCGGTCGAGCGTCGCGGCGGCCAGCCACGCCGCCGCCCGCGTGTCGACCTGCTGCTGCTCGGCGGCGGCGAGCTGCGCCTCCGCGTCGAGGATCTCCGCCATGGCGGCGAGTCCCGCCGCGTGACGGTCGCGCGCCGCGCTCTCGCGCTCGACCGCGGCGGCGCGCGCCGCGTCGGCGGCCTCGACCGTGGCGATCGCGGCCGAGAGCCGGCGCGCGTCGGTCTGCACCTCGACCGTGATTCGCCGCTGCAGCTCGTCGCGGTCGTGCGCCGCCGCCGCTGCCTGGGCACGGGCGGCGGCCGCGTCGGCGCCCGCCTTGCCGCCGTCGTAGAGCGTCCAGGAGCCGAACACGCCGACGCTCCACGACTGCTTGAACTGGTCGAGCTGCGGGAAGTAGCGCGCGTTCGGCCGGTCGTAGTCCCACGCCGCGACCGCCGCGACGCTCGGCCGCGCGGGCGCGCCCGCGAGGTCGGCGCGCTCGGCGAGGCCGGCGATCGCCGCCCCCGCGGCGCCCACCTCGGGGCGGCCGTCGAGGGCGCGTCGCACCAGCTCCCCGACCGCCGCCGGCGGCGCGGGCAGGCGGCCGGCGAGCGTGTCGGCGAGCTCGACGACCGCGTCGGGCGGCAGGTGGAGCAGTGAGCGGAGCTGGTCGTGCGCGTCGGCGGCGTTCGCTTCGGCGGTGATCGTGCCGACCCGGGCGCTGGCCACCCGCTCGCGCGCCGCGAGCACGTCTGCGTCGACCGCCATCCCGGCGTCGAGCAGCGCCTGGGTGTCGGCGAGCAGGCGCTGCGCCCGCTCCTCCTGCGCCCGGGCGACGTCGACGCTCGCGGCGGTGCGGACCGCCTGCCAGTACGAGGTCTGCGCCGCGAGGCGGAGGTCCGCCGTCGTCTGCGCCCTGCCGGCGTCCGCGCCGCGCAGGTCGGCGCGGGCGGCGCCGCGCTGGGCGCCGATCGCGCCTCCGGTGTAGAGCGGCTGCTGGAGGCGGAGGCCGGCCGCGTAGGTGGTGGTGATGTCGGGGACGAGGACGAGCGGCGGCTGGCCCGGCGCGGTGAACGGCAAGACGAACGCGGGCACCGAGCTGCGCCGCGCGAGCGCGGCGGAGGCGAGGAGCTGCGGCCCCGCGCTCGCATCGGCGGACGCGACCGAGGCGTGGGCGGCGTTGGTGCGCTCGAGCGCCGCCGCCGCTGCGCTCGAGACCTCGACGACACGGGCCGCGGCCGCGTCGGCGGTCAGCCGGACGGTCTCGGCGGCGAGCGACCGGCCGAGGGCCAGTGCGCCGGCCGCGATCGCGAACGCGGACGCGGCGCCGAGCCGCGACGCCCGGAGAGTGCCCGGGATGCTGGAGCGGGATGGCATCGTCATGCGGCCTCCGATGACTCGCGACCGACGCGGGTGAGGTGGAGGAAGGTGTCCTCGAGCCCGGTGCGGATCACGCGCACCTCCTCGACCCGCGCCCCGGCCGCCTCGAGCGCGGCGCGGACACGCTCGACCGCGTCCTCGGCGCTCGCGAGCCGGACGTGGAAGCGGGCCGCGAACGGCTGCACGTCGAGCGCGCCCGGCATCTTCGCGAGCGCGTCGGCGGCGAGGGCGCGCGGGGCGGCCGCGACCTCGACGACGACGCCGGGCAGCATCGCCGGCAGCTCGCCGGGCGGCGCGTCCGCGAGCACGCGCCCCTCGTGCATCAGCACCACGCGCGTGCAGCGTTCCGCCTCGTCGAGGTAGGGGGTGGCGATCAGCAGCGTCAGCCCGCCCGCGACCAACCCCGCGAGGAGGCGCCAGAACTCGCGCCGGGTGACCGGGTCGACGCCGGTGGTCGGCTCGTCGAGGAGGAGGATCTCCGGCGAGTGCATCAGGCTGCACACCAGCGCGAGCTTCTGCTTCATCCCGCCCGAGAGGCGGTCGGCCGGCCGGGTGCGGAACGGGGTCAGGCCGACGCGTTCGAGCAGCTCGTCGCGGCGCGCGCGCCAGGCGGGGACGCCGAGCAGGAGGCCGAAGAACTGCGCGTTCTCGTCGACCGTGAGGTCGCCGTAGAGCGCGAACCGCTGGGCGAGGTAGCCGAGGCGGTGGTGGAGCCCACGGCGATGCCTCCAGGCGTCCTCGCCGAGCACCTCGACGGCGCCGGCGGCGGCGCGCTGCAGCCCGCCGATGACGCGCAGCGAGGAGGTCTTGCCCGCGCCGTCGGGCCCGATCATCCCGACGACCTCGCCGCGCCGGACCTCGAGGTCCAGCCCCTTCACCGCGGTGTTGTCGCCGTAGCGCACGACGAGGCCGCGCGCGGAGACGACACGGTCGTCGCCGTTCATGCCGGGGCCCGCGAATCGCTCGTCGGCGGCCGGGAGCCGGACGTGCCGACGCCGGACCCCGGAGCCCGGCCCCCGGTCCCCGTTTCCTCGAAGTAGGCGTCGGCGGGCATCCCGGGCTTGAACACCCCGCTCGGGTTGTCGAGTCCGATCTTGATGCGGAACACCAGCTTCGCCCGCTCCTCCGGGGTCTGCACGTTCTTCGGCGTGAACTCGGCCACGGGCGAGACGAAGGTCACCCTGCCGGGGAACGCGTCGGCGCGGCCGTCCACCTTCACGCGCGCGGTGTCGCCGAGGTGGATGTGCGCGAGCGCCGGCTCGTCGACGTAGACGTTGAGCCAGGGATGGGCGAGGTCGGTCAGGACGAGCAGCGGCGCCCCGGCCGCGAGCACCTCGCCCGGCTCGGCGATGCGCTCGGTGACGACGCCGTCGAGCGGCGCGGCGACGGTGGCGTCGGCGACCCGCTGCGCGGCGGCGGCGACGGCGGCGGCGGCGGCGTCGCGCTGGCCGCGCGCCTGCTCGATCTCCTCCGGCCGCGGGCCGGCCTCGAGCGCGTCGAGCTGCGCCCGGTCGGCGGCGACGCCGCGCTCGAGCATCGCGGCGCGGGTGCGCGCATCGTCGCGCGCCTTGAGCGTGGCGGTGCCGCGGTCGGCCAGCCCCTCGAGGCGCTTGAGGTCGAGGCGCGCGCCGTCGAGGTCGGCCTGGTCGCGGGCGAGCAGCGCCGCCGCGCGGTCGATGTCCTCGCTCCGCGTCCCGGCCTCGAGCAGGCGGAGGTGCGCGTCGGCCGCGGCGAGCTCGCCGCGCGCCTGGGCGAGCTGGTGCTCGGCGTCGGAGGCGTCGAGGCGCGCCATCAGCTGCCCAGCGGCGACGGCGTCGCCCTCGTGGGAGGGGAGCTCGAGCAGCTTGCCCGGCACCTTGGCCGCGATGCGGACTTCGGTCGCCTCGATATGCCCGGAGGCGTGGAGCGGCTCGGGTCCGCGTCCGGCACAGGCGACGGCGAGTGCGGCGGAGACCGCGGCGAGGGCGCGGGTCGCATCGGAGCGTGTCATGGGCGGCCTTTCCGTCGCTCGCGGCGAGCGACTCCGTGGAGGACGATGTCGGCGACCGCGCGCGCCACCGCGTCGAGGTCCTGCGGCAGGTTGGGCGGCAGCGCCTGGAGCCGGGCGAGGCGTTCGCGCATCCGGCTCGCGTTGGCGATGAAGAGCAGCGACCCGATCAGGATGAGGTGGACGAGGAGGGGATTGACGTCGCGGAACTCGCCCTGCCGCACGCCGTCTGCGACGGCCGAGCGGGTGATCGCGAGGATGCCCGTGATCTCGACCAGAACATCGGTCGGCAGGTGGACGCCGCCGGCGGCGAGCTCGCGCAGCATGATCTGGGCGAACCACGGTTGCTCGGCGGCGACCCGCGCGACCGCGGCGGGCACGCCAGCCAGGCGCTCGGCGGGACCGCGCCCGGGCGCGTCGGCGGCGTCGAGCTCCGCTTTGATCGCCCGCACCACGCCGAGGACGACCTCGCGGAAGAGCGTGGCCTTGTCGCCGACGTGGTAGTAGAGCATCGCCTTGTTCACGCCGGCGCGGCGCGCGATCTCGTCGACGCCGGCGGCGGTGAAGCCGAGCTCGGCGAACGCCAGCGCGGCGCCGTCAAGGATCCGCTGCCGGACCGCCGCGCTCGAGGCCCTTGGTGTGGTCGATTCCATCGGGGGCTCCACCAACTATCCGGTCGGTTAAACCGACGAGTTAGTTATAGCGCGGCGGCAGGAGCATGTCAAGCCCGGGAGCCGCGGCGGGGGAGCCGCGCGGCGACACGCGGGAGCAGGAGGTCCGGACGCGGCGCCTCGGCTCGTCTTCCCCTCGGGGACGCCGCTGCACGTTCGCGGGCCGGGCCGGCGCCGATGCGCCGGGCGCGGCCGGCGCGATGGCGGGTCCGACCTCAATCGAGGGGGTCGTCGAACAGCTCGAGCTGGAGCATGGTCGCGGGGACGAGCGTGGCGGCCGACACGCCCAGCAGCCTGACCCTGCGGCGCCCCGCCTCGGTCCGGCGCAGCAGCGCCATCGCGGTGCCGGCGATCCGCGCCGGACGTGCGGTCGGGATCGGGCTGGTGCGGGCCCGCGTCACGGTGGTGAAGTCGGAGTAGCGCACCTTGACGGTGATCGTGCAGGCGGCGAGCTCGCGGCGGGCGAGGCCGCCCGCGACCTCCTCGGCCATGCGGCGCAGCTCCTCGTCCATCGCCTGCAGGTGGGCGAGGTCGACGTCGTACGTGTTCTCGGTGCCGAGGCTCTTGCGCGCGTGGACCGGCTCGACCGGACGGTCGTCGATCCCATGTGCAAACTGGAACAAGGTCCTCCCGTGGCTGTGGAAGCGTGCGGTCAGCTCGGCGGGGTCGCGGGCGCGCAGCTCGGCGATGGTGGTGATCCCCAGCGCGTGGAGCGCGGCCTCGGTGGCCGGGCCGACGCCGTGGAGCCGGCGGACCGGGAGCGGGTCGAGGAAGCTCTGCACCCGCTGCGGCGGCACGACTGTGAGCCCGTCGGGCTTACGGAAGTCGGACGCGATCTTCGCCACCAGGCAGTTCGGGCCGACCCCGACCGAGACGGTGAGCCCGCGCTCCTCGCGCACCAGGGCGCGGATCCGCTTGGCGAGCGCGGTCGCGCTGCCGTGCTCGCCGAGGTGGTCGGTCACGTCGAGGTACGCCTCGTCGAGCGAGACGGTCTCGACCAGCGGGGTGAACTGGCGGTAGATGGCGAAGATGCGGTCGGACTCGCGGTGGTAGCGGGGGAAGTCGGGGCGGATGAACACGGCGTCCGGGCAGAGGCGGCGGGCGCGCGCCGCGGGCATCGCGGAGTGGACGCCGAAGCGGCGCGCCTCGTAGCTGGCAGAGGCGACCACGCCGCGCGCGCTCGGGTCTCCGCCGACGACGACCGGACGACCCGCGAGCGAGGGGTCGTCGCGCATGTGGACTGCGGCGTAGAAACAGTCCATGTCGCAGTGGAGGATCCGGCGCGGCGACGGCTCCGGCATCGAGCGATTGTAGGTGCAAGCGGCGGTGCGCGCCCGCGCGCGGCACGAATCGCCGGGGGTGGGCGGCGCAAGGCACCTCGGTGGCCGGCGCGCGCTGCAGCGCCGCTCAGCGCCCGGCGAGGTCGCCGAGGAACTCCCAGCAGGCGGTCTGGACGAGGCGGAAGCCTGAGTCCTGCGGCACGATCCAGCGCCAGAAGCCCTCGCGGTACTCGTGGCGGTCGGCCGGCAGCGGCGTGGCGTCGAGGCCGGCGCGCGCGGCCAGGTGCATGGCGCGGCGCAGGTGCCACGCCGAGCTGACGATGCCGACGCGGCGCCAGCCCCGACGCGCGACGAGGTCGCGGAACGCGGGGATCTCCTCGCTGGTCGTGGCGGGCCCGTCGAGACGGACGATGCGGTCGGCGGGCACGCCGAGCTCGACCCACACCGCCTCCGTGGCTTCCGGGTCGCCGGCGCGGCGCCCGCCGGGCAGGAGCACGTAGGGCCCGGAGCAGACCAGCGTCCCGACGTCGCCGTCGCGGAACAGGCGGGCGGCGAGGACGACACGGTCGGCGGAGCAGCCCAGCGTCGGCTGTCCGTCCTCGCGCAGCGAGGCGCCGCCGCCGAGGGCGATGACGGCGTCGAACCGTCCGACGCGCGACGGGTCGACGGGCGCGTAGGGGCGCTCGAGGATCGACAGCAGCGCGCCGCCCAGCACCGGGTTGCCCGCGGCGGTGTAGAGGATGAACAGCCCGGCGGCGGCGACCGCCGGCCGGTGGAGGCCGCGCCGCCCCAGGACGACGGCAAGCGCCGCGAGGCCGACCCACACCAGGCCCGCGGGCATCAGGCAGGCGGCGATGGACTTGCGCAGCAGCAGCTCGCCGGGAGCGATGGCCAGGGCGATCAGCGCGATCCCGAGCGACCCGGCCCCGGCGGTCCAGCCCTGCCAGCGCGACCAGGAGCGCCGCCGGAGGGCGGCGAATCCGGCGATCAACACGGCGACGATCAGGAGCGCGGTGGGGAGCATGTCTTGCGTGTTCTCGGTCGGCGTGGTCTGCCGCGCCGCCGCATCCGGGACGCAGCGCGGTGGGCCGGGCGGCGCTACTTGAGGTCCTTCTTGAACTCCTGGATCCGGTCCATGAGCTGGTCGATCTTCTGCTTGCCGGAGTCGCCGAGACGGTCGCGGAGGTCGCGCAGGGCGGTCTCGACCCGCTCGACGTCGAGCCTCACCGCCTCGGCGTCCGCCGAGGTGTCCACGCCCGAGACCGCGGCCGCGCGCCCGGCCTGCTCGAAGCGTGCCTTGTCCTTGAGGAAGCGGTCCTCCAAGCGCGACAGCTCGCGCTGCTGGGCCGACTGCAATGCCGCCGGCACCAGGGTGAACTGGCCGGTAGTGGCGTAGTTGTAGACGACCAAACAGGCAAGCAACGCGACGATGATGACGAGAAGCGCCTTCATGACGGCCTCCTTGCGGCTCGGAGCACGGCCGAGGCTAGTCTCCGGCGGCGGACGCCGTCAAGGCGGACCGGTCGACGGCGGCGAATTCGCCTCGCGACCGGCATCGCCGCCGCGCACGCCGCCGCGTCAGTCGAGCCTGAACCCGGCTTCCAGCGTGACCTGCCACTCCGACGCCTTGCCCTCGTGGACGGCGCCGCGGATCTCCTTCACCTCGAACCACGAGAGACCGTGGAGGCTCTCCGACGCCTTGCCGATCGCCAGCTGCACCGCCGCCTCGATGCCCTTCGCCGAGCACCCCACCAGCTCGATCTTCTTGTAGACCTTGTCGCTCATCGCGCCTCCGTGCCGCACATGGTACCGCGACTCGGGCGCAAGTGGACCGAGCGGCCGTCAACCCCCCGCCGTGGCAGGCGGGAACAAATGCGATAGAGTGCGACTTGTAATCAACCTCGGGAGACAGGGAAACCGGGCAACTGAAGAGGAGGGACACGATGGCAACTCCGACACCCCAGGCACCGACGCCCGCCGCACCGGCGGCGCCGGCCAAGAAGGGAACGAGCCCCCTGGTGTGGATCCTCGCCGGCTGCGGCGGGCTGGTCCTCATCGCCGCGATCGTCATGCTGGTGGGGGGCTACCTGGTCGCGCACAAGGCGAAGGGCTTCATCGAGGCGGCCAAGAAGAACCCGGCGATGGCGGCGGCGAAGTTCGCGGTCGCGGTCAACCCGGACCTCGAGGTCGTCTCCGAGGACGACGACCACGGCGTGCTGACCATCCGCAACAAGAAGACCGGCGAGCAGATCACCATGAACGCGGAGGACATCAAGCAGGGCAAGCTCAAGTTCAAGAACGAGAAGGGCGAGGAGGTGACGCTCCAGGGCAGCGGCGAGCCGGGCAAGGAAGGGCTCACGATCAAGTCCAACCAGGGGACGATGACGCTGGGCAACCGCGGGGGCCAGCCCCTGCCCGCATGGGTGCCGAGCTACCCCGGCTCGGCGGCGATCGCGACGATGTCGAAGGACACCCCCGAGGGGATCTACGGCAACTTCTCGTTCCAGACCGGCGACAAGCCCGCGGACATCCTGGACTTCTACGAGAAGGCGCTCAAGGGCTCGGGGTTCACGGTCGAACGGGCGAGCGTGTCGGGCACGGCGGCGCTCGGGAACCTCAACGCCAAGCGCGATGGCGGCAAGCGCGAGGTCAACGTCTCGGTCGTGCCGGTCGGCGCGCTCACCCAGGTCAGCGTGCAGTACACGACCACCGGCGGCGTCAAGGACTAGCCCGGCGAGCCGCGGAGCATGCTGCCCGCCGGCGCGAGGCGCGGGCGGGCGGCATGGTCGGATCGCGCCGCGCGTCAGGGCGCGAGGGTGGCGGCGACGGCGATCGCCGCCATGCCGCACGCGGTCGCGAACACGTCGCGCTTGCGGCACACGGGCGTCGTCAGCGACGGGATCAGGTCGCTCGCGCCGAGGTAGAGGAAGAACCCAGCCATCACCAGCAGGAGCGCCCCGAGCTGGTCGGTGCGCATCGACACGGCCATGCCGAGTCCGAAGCCGGCGAGAAGCGCCGCCGCGTTGCCGAGCAGGAGCCGGAGCGCCTGGTCGCGGCGGTGGTGGTGGGTGAGGATCAGAGACACGGTGGTCAGGCCGTCGGCGAACTTGTGCGCCGAGAGCGCCAGCCCGACCGCCATCGCGACCGTCGGCGACTGGTGGAGCGCGGCGGCGAGCGCGACCCCGTCCACCGCCGAGTGGACGAGCAGCCCGAGCGCGCCGTGCATCGCCAGCGGCGCGTGCTCGTGGGGCTTGGGCGGGCACTCGGCGTCCATCGCGTGCGGGTGCGGGTGGAGGACGTGCAGCTTGTCGAGGAACATCGTGCCGAGGAAGGCGGCGAGCACGACGACGAATTTGAGGTGGATCTCGGCCGTCACGTCGGCGATGCCCGCGGGGATCAGCTCGAGCAGCGCCAGCCCGACGAGCGTCCCGGCCGAGAACGAGAGGAACATGCGCGAGTGCCGCTCGAAGCGCAGCGGCACCGCACCGCCGGCCAGCGTCGCACACGCCACCCACGCCACGACCAACGCGCCGGCTAGCAAGCTCACTGTCGGATTCTAGCGGAGGCCGCCCGCCGGGATAGAATTCGGGCATGGCGGATGCCGTGCGGCTCGACGTCTGGCTCGACGTGGCGTGCCTCGCGCGGACGCGCTCGCAAGCGAAGGAGCTCTGCGACGGTGGCAAGGTCGAGGTCGGCGGGGTGCGGGCCAAGCCCCATCGCATGGTGCGGCCGGGGGAGCGGATCGCGGTCACGCTGGCCCCTGGGGTGCGCAAGCAGGTGATCGTGCGCGCGGTGGCGGAGCGTCACGTCGCGAAGGCGCAGGCGCGCGAGCTGTACGAGGACGTCACCCCGCCGCCGAGTCCGGAGGAGCTCGAGCTGCGCCGCTTCGAGCGCTTCGCTCCGCCACCGGCGCCGCCGCGCGGGTCGGGACGGCCCGAGAAGCGCGACCGCCGCAGGATCGACCGCGCGCGCGGCCGCTGACGACGCGCTCGATCAGCGCGACGTTGCAGCGCGCGCCGCGAACCACGCCGCGGTCTCGCGCAGCCCCTGCTCGATCGAGGTGACCGGCACGACGCCCAGCTCGCGCGCGATCCGTGCCGAGGAGATGCACGACCGCCGCTGCTCGCCGGGCTTCGCCGGACCGTGCGTCGCCGGTCGGTCGCTGCCGACCGCGGCGGCGAGCTGGCGGTAGAGCTCCACGACGTCGGTCTCGCGGCCGGTCCCGACGTTGTAGGTCGCGAACCCGGGGCGGCCGAGCGCGGCGAGGTTGGCGGCGACGATGTCGCCGACGAAGACGTAGTCGCGGGTCTGCCGCCCGTCGCCGTTGATCGTCACCGGCCGTCCGGCGAGCAGGCGGTCGAGGAAGATCGCGACCACGCCGGCCTCGCCGTGGGGGTTCTGGCGCGGGCCGTAGACGTTCGCGTAGCGCAGGCAGGCGGCGTCGAGGCCGTACTCGGAATGGTAGAAGTAGAGGTAGCGCTCGACCGCCAGCTTGGCGACGCCGTAGGGCGAGAGCGGGCGCGTCGGGTGCTCCTCGGCCGCCGGGAACGCCTCCTGCTCGCCGTACATCGCGCCGCCGGTCGAGGCGAACACGACCTGCTTGAGCGCGCCCAGGCGGCCGGCCTCGAGCAGGTTGAGCGTGCCGACCACGTTGGTCTCGGCGTCTCGCACCGGGTCGGCGACCGACTTGCGCACGTCGATCTGCGCCGCGTGGTGGAACAGCACCTCCACCCGCGCCTCCCGCACCAGCGCCGCCGCCGCGGCGGAACGGATGTCGAGCTCGTGGAACTCGGCCGCGGCCGGGAGGTTCTCCTTGCGGCCGGTGGAGAGGTCGTCGACAATCAGGACGCGATGGCCGGCGGCGAGCAGCGCGTCGGCCACGTGGGAGCCGATGAACCCCGCCCCTCCGGTCACGCAGACGGTCCGAGACGTCATGGGGAAGCCCCTTTCCCGGCGGGCGATCGCCGCGCTGCAGCCGCTGGGACGGGAATTCTACCAGCGGCCGACGCGGCGGGTCGCACGCGAGCTGCTCGGGAAGCTGCTCCTACGCCGCCTGGCGGACGGCATCGTCGTCGTCCGCATCACCGAGGTCGAGGCGTACCTCGGGGTGGGCGACCCAGCTGCGCACACGTTCCGCGGCCGCCGCACCGCCCGCAACGAAGTGATGTGGGGCGAGGGCGGGCACCTGTACGTCTATTTCACCTACGGCATGCACCACTGCTGCAACGTCGTCACGCGCACTCCCGAGCGGCCGGAGGCGGTCCTGCTGCGCGGCGGGGTGGCGGTGGCGGGCGAGGAGATCGTCGCGGCGCGCCGCGGCGGCCGGCGCGGCGCCGACCTGCTCGACGGCCCGGCGCGTCTGTGCCAGGGACTTGCGATCGACCGCGCGCTCAACGGTGCGGACCTCGTCGCGGCGGATGAGGTCTGGCTGGCTTCCGACGGCCGGTCGGCGCCGGAGTCCCGGGTCCGGCGGCTCCCGCGCGTAGGCGTGGCGTACGCGGGCGAGGCCGCGTCGTGGCCGCTGCGCCTGCGGGTCGACCTGGACGCGACGGCGCCCCGCGGGGCGTCGCCGGCGCGGGGCGCCGCGCCCCCCGCGACCGCAGCCGCGCGACGGCGGCGCTGAGGTCGGCCGGCAGCGGCACCCGGAAGTCGAGGCGCTCGCCCGAGATCGGGTGGACGAAGCCGAGCACGGCGGCGTGGAGCGCGAGCCGCTCGAGGCGGATCGGGTCTTCGTCCGGCTCGCCGTAGATCGAGTCGGCGAGCACGGGATGGCCGAGGTAGGCGAGGTGGACCCGGACCTGGTGGGTCCGCCCGGTGCCGAGCTCGGCCTCGACCAGCGACGCGTCGCCCAGTGCCTCGACCGGGCGCACGACGGTGCGGGCCGACCGGCCGCCGTGCCCGGGCGCGAGCGCCGCGCGGCGGGCCGACGGGCGCGGGCGGCCGATCGCGCGGTCGACGAGCAGCTCGCCGTCGAGCGCGCCGCCGACCAGCGCCAGGTAGCGCCGGTCGATCGTGTGGGCGCGGAACTGCCGCTGCAGGTGCTCCGCCGCCTTGTGCGACAGCGCCAGCACCATCACGCCCGACGTCTCGCGGTCGAGCCGGTGGACGACCAGCACCCGCTGGTGGCGGCCGGTCCGCCGCTCGATCGCGGCGGCCGCGCGGGTGAGCACGGTGTCCTGCTCGCCGTCGATCGTCGGGTGGACGAGCAGGCCGGCCGGCTTGTCGACGACCACGACGTCGTCGTCGAGGTGGAGGATCTCGATCGGCGGCGCCGGGCCGGCACGGCGCATGCGGGGCGCGTCCGGCACGTGCTCGACCGTGTCGCCGGCGTGCACCAGCTCGCCCGGGTTCGTCGCCACCGCGCCGTTGAGGCGGACCCGCCCAGTCTCGACCTGGCGCTTGGCGAACGAGTACGACGAGCCGAGGCGCTCCTGCACCGCCCGCGCGAGTCGCCGCACCGTCGCTTCCATGGCCGGAGGGTAGCACCGCGTCGCGCGATGGAGCGCGCCACGCGGTGGACAGCCGCGCGGGTTTCGCGGTAGCTTCCCCCCGATGGCGACATGGCAAGTCGACCAGCTCGGCGTGGGCTCATTCCTGCGGCGCGCCGTCGCCGCCGGCCTCGCGCCGGGCTTCGTGGCGCTCGCGGCGCGCGACGGCGAGTCCGGACCCGTCTGGTGCGCGGGGTCCACCGGGATCGGCGGGGGTCCGGCGAGCCCGGACCTCGCCTACGACCTCGCTTCGCTGACCAAGCCGCTGGCGACCGTCACGCTGCTGCTCCTCGCCCGACGCGACGGGCTCGCGCTCGAGACGCGCCTCGGCGAGGTCATTCCGGAGCTGGCCGGCAGCGCCTGGGACGGCGTCACGCTGCTCGAGTGCGCCACCCACACCGCCGGCTTCCCGGCGTGGGAACCGCTCTACGCCCGCCGCGCGGCGGGCGAGCAGGATTACGTCGGCGCGCTGCGCGGGCTCGCGCCGGTCGCCGCGCCCGGCACCGGGGTGGTCTACTCGTGCCCGGGGTTCATCGCCCTCGGCCTGGCGCTCGAGCGGGCCGGCGGCGCCGGCCTCGCCGTCATGTTCGAGGAGCTGATCGCCGAGCCGCTTGGCCTCTCCGGCGAGCTCCGCTTCGCGCCGCCGGCCGGCTCCGATGTCGCCGCGGGCGAGCGGGAGTGGTTCGTCGAGCGCGCGCTCCTCGCCGAGCGCGGCATCGCGGGCGAGCCGCCCCTTGGCCCGCCCGGCGTGGCGCCCTGCGACGACGGCAACGCGAGGGGCGCGGGCGGCGCCGCCGGCAACGCGGGCCTGTTCGGCACCGCCGCGGCGGTCGCGCGGCTGGCCGCGGAGTACCTGCCCGGCGGCGGGACGCTGCTCGACGCGGATGAGGCGGCAATCGCGGTCCGCGACCACACGCCGGGACTCGAGCAGGCGCGTGGGCTCGGGTGGCAGCTCGCCTCGACCGCCGGGTGCTCGGCCGGGCCGGCGCTCCCGCCCGACGCCTTCGGCCACACCGGCTTCACCGGCACCTCGGTCTGGGTCAACGCCCACGCGCGCGGCGTCCACGTGCTTCTCGGCAACCGGCTCCACCCCGGAGGCCGGGCGCCCGACCTGCATCCCTTGCGCCGGCGCTTCCATCGGCTGGCCTCCGCGGCGCTGGAACGCGCCGGCGGCGAGGACGGGGACACGTAGCCCTTGATCCGGCTCGCGATCCCCATCCTGCTGCTTGCCGCCGTCGCGGTGGCGGCGCCGCCGGCGGACTCGGTCCCGCCGGACGTGCTCAAGGCGCGGCTCGCGGTGAAGGAGCTCGAGACGCGCCTCCGCGACCTCGAGCAGAAGCAGGCGGGCCTCGGCAAGCAGCGCGAGACGCTCGAGATGGAGATGAGTGTGGCGTCGATGCGGGTGCGCGAGGCGGAGGAGGAGAGCCGCGCCGCGAAGTCGGCGGTCGACGCGGCGGCGCAGGCAGCCGCGGCGTCGCAGAGCGAGCTCGACCGCGCGATGGAGCAGCTCCGCGTCCAGGTCTCGATGCTCGCCGTGCTGGGCCGGTCGGGGCTGGCGCCGTTGCTCCTCCACGCCATCGGTTCCGCCACCGACGTGCCGCAGCGGGTCACGGTCGCGCTCGCCGTGTTCCGCGAGCAGAAGCGCCGGCGCGACCTCGCCGCCGCGCTGATGGCGGAGCGCGCCGCCGCGCTCGCCGGCCTGTCGCGGCGCCGCGAGGAGCTGGCGGGCGCCGCGCGCTCGGTCGCGCAACGGCGGCAGGAGCTCGAGCAGACCCGCGGGAGGGTGGTCGCGGAGCTTGCGCAACTCGAGGACGAGCGCCGGTCGCGGGCGGTGGCGCTCGCCGGCGCGCGGGAGGACGAGGAGCGCCTGGAGCGGCTGTGGGGCGCGGTCACCCAGGCCGCGGGGACCGAGGGCACGGACGTGCGGCTGCTCCGGGGCGGGCTCCGCTGGCCGGTGGAGTCGCCGCGGATCGTGCAGCTGTTCGGCCCGCACCGCGACCCGCAGTACGGCACGGTGACGGTCTCGCACGGCCTGGTGCTGAGCGCGGACCCGGGCTCGCGCGTGAGCGCCGTGGCCGCCGGACGCATCTCCTACGCCCAGTTCTTCAAGGGCTACGGCAACCTGGTCATCGTCCAGCACGGAGGCGAGATCTATTCTCTTTACGCCCGCCTTGCTAGTATGCTCGTCCGTGCCGGCCAGCGCGTCGGCATGGGGGATCCGCTCGGCGTCGTGGGCCGCGAGGAAGGCGCTTCCGGCAACTTCTACCTGGAGATCCGCGTCGGCCAGTCCGCCCAGGACCCGCTGGGCTGGCTCAAGCCGATCGGGAAGTGAGGTGGCGGTGAAGCAGAGGGTGCTGTTCCTTTCGATCTCGGGCGCGCTGATCGTCGGGGTCGTCGTCCTGGCGTCCGGTGCGGCCGGTGCCGCGGGCAAGGGGATGTACCGCCTGGTGGGTCTGTTCGGCCAGGTCGTCCAGCTCGTGCGGACGAACTACGTCGAGGACGTGCCGGTGTCGACGCTCGAGCTCGGCGCGCTCTCCGGACTGGTCGAGGCCGCCGACTCGGGCGGCTCGTTCGTGCCGGACGACGCGGCGTCCGACTACGCCCGCGCGACCGGTCGCGCGATCCCGCCGTTCGGACTGGTGCTCGGGAAGCGCGCCTCCTACCCGACCGTGCTGGAGGTTATCGAAGGATCGCCGGCGGCGCGGGCGGGGATCCTCCCGGGCGAGCTGATCGAGCGCATCGGCAGCGAGCCGGTCCGCGCCAGGCCGCTGTGGCGGGCGCTGGTCCTCCTCGATGCCGGCGAGCGCAAGGGCGGCGCCGTCGACCTCGACGTGATCGACCGCCAGGCGACGGGCAAGCGCCGCGTCACGCTGACAGCGGGCGCCGTGACGGTGCCTCCGCCCGCGGTTGCGCTGCGGAGCGAGGTGCCGGTGGCGCGCCTCGCGAGCGTCGACCCTGCGTCGGCCAAGCAGCTCGCTGGCGCGCTCGCCGGCTACGCGACCGCGCCGGCGCTGATCCTCGACCTGCGCGGCGTGGCGCTCGGCAGCGCGAGCGGCGCCGCCGAGGTCGCGGCGGCGTTGGCGGGCGGCGACGTGCGCGTGCGCCTGGGCGGGCGCGACGGCAAGACCGACGACCTGCGCGCCACCGGGCCGAGCCGCGCGTGGCGGGTCGTCGTCTGCCAGGACTCCACCACCGCCGGGGCGGCCGAGCTGCTCGCCGCGGCGCTCAAGAGCAGAGGGGCGACGCTGATTGGCGGCGAGAGCTACGGCGACACCGGGCAGCGGCGCGCCCACCCCGGGGCCGGCGGCGCGGTGTGGCTGGCGGCGTCGTGGGGCCTCGGTCCGGACGAGAAGCCCCTGCTCGGCAGCGGGCTGAAGCCCGACGAGGCGGTCCGCGGCGGGCGCGCGGGCGACGCGGTGCTCGATCGGGCCCTGGAGCTCGCGGCCGGTGGCCACGCCGAGAAGAAAGCCGCGTAGGGCCAGCCCCGGCAAGGGTGGCGCCCGGCGCGGCGGCGGCGGGCTGCGCGTCGCGATCGCACTGGCACTGCTCGTCGCCGGGATCGTCGTCGTGGTGCTGCTGGCGACGCGAGCGCGCCGCGGCGTCGAGGCGCCCCCGCCGGACGTCGCCGAGGTGGTCCGCCAGGTCGCCGGCCGCCACGGCTGCCCGGCCGACCGCGTCAGCGCCGAGGAACGGCGCGACGCGGGCGGCACCCTGCACACGGTGACGGTCCACGCCCCGTCCGGTTTCGCCTCCGACCGCTTCTCGCTCGACTTGCAGGCCGCGGCCCACAACCTGGGAGGGCGCCTCGATCCGAAACCGCTCCTCGAGAGCGGCGGCTACGGCCTCGCGCGCCTCGAGGGCGAGGTGGGCGGCGAGCGGTGGCGGGTGGTGGTCCTGGGTGAGGCGGCGAGGCCGACGCCGGCGCCGGCGGCGACCCCGCGCGCCGTCGCCGCGTCCCGGCTCGCGATCGTGCTCGACGACGCCGGGGGCTCGCTCGAGGCCGTTCGCGAGATCGCGAAGCTCCCGCCCGCGGTGGCGGTGGCCGTCCTACCCAACGCCGCGCATTCGAGGGAGGTCGCGGCGGCGCTCGGCGGCCTCGGCCGCGAGGTGTTGCTGCACATGCCGATGGAGCCGCTCGCCAATCACGGCGCCGGGCCTGGCGAGGGGGCGATCGACGTGGGCCAGGGCCCGGCCGAGATCGAGGCGCGGCTGCGGAAGGGCCTCGAGGTGGTGGCCGGCGCGCGCGGCGTGAATAACCACATGGGCTCGCGCGCCACCGCCGACGTGTCGACGATGCGGCCGGTGATGCAGGTCCTGCGCGCCCGCGGCCTCTACTTCCTCGACTCGCGCACCACAGCGGAGACGGTTGCCGAATCGGAGGCGCACCGCGACGGGGTTCCGGCGCTGCACCGCGACGTCTTCCTCGACGTCGTCGCCGAGGAGGACGCGGTGCGGCAGGCGCTCGACCAGGCGATCGGGCGCGCGCGCGCCACCGGCAGCGCGGTCGCGATCGGCCACGTCCACGCGCTGACGCTCGACCTGCTGCTGCGGGAGCTGCCGCACCTGCCGTCCGACGTGACGCTGGTGCGGCCGTCGCAGCTCCTGTCGCCGCCGAGCTAGGTGCCCGCCCGGGGAAGGGGACGGGCTCCTACTCCTCGCTAATCTCGATCCGGCTCGTCACCTTGCAGTCGGGCCGGAGCGTCGCGAGCACCGAGCAGTAGGTCGACTGGGAGAGCGCGACCGCCCGCTCGAGCTTCTCGCGGGAGATCCCGCGGCCCTTGGCGTGGTAGAGGATCTCGATGGCGGTGAAGTACTTCGGGTGATCGCTCGCGCGCTCCCCGGTGACGCTGATCTCGAGGCCGGCGAGCGGCTCGTGCATCTTCTTGAGGATCGACACGACGTCCATGCCCGAGCAGCCTGCCACGGCGATGAGAAGGAGCTCGGTGGGCGAGGGCCCGAGGTGATCGGCACCGGAAACGGACTCGACGATCAGTCCGTGGCCGCTGGGGGAGCGCGCGACGAAGCGCATGCCGGAGTGCCAGAGCAGCGTTGCGATCGGCTTGTCGGGCATCATGTTCTCCTGGGGTAGTCGCCCCGCGGCGAGTCTAGCCGATGCACGGCGCGGCGGGTGCGCGGCGATCGGCGGGCGGCTAGGGCAGGAGGGCGGCGACGAGAAGCAGGAGGAGGAGGCCAGCCGCGAGCATGTCGAGCGCCCCCACCTCGGATCGGTCATGAACGATGGTCGCTCGCATCATCGCCTCCCCGACGCCGGCAGGCGCCGTCTCGTACACGTGTACGTGGGCCGACGCTGTGATGTTGATATAGCATAGCAACAATCGCAATATAGCATACCTTCTGTTCGACTCCCACACCCCTCAGCCTCGCGCTCATCTGTCCGGCGGTCCAGCCATGTCAGTACAGCAATGCCGTCACAGCATATATAGAATGGTGTATTGGCATTGCCCCGCGTCCTGGGGTCTGGGCCTTGGGTCGGAAGGAGGCAACCGACGAGGCGTGCAAGTCACGTCGGCTCTGGTCGATGGACTGGGAGCATCGGGCCGAGCAGGGTGAGACGGTCGGACAGGGTCGGGCGCGCCGTGTCAATGGGAGAACAGCATAGACACCATG
>DATIYW010000282.1:0-4011 GCA_035517415.1 Thermoanaerobaculaceae bacterium | reverse complement strand
ACGCCGGGCGCCGCCCCGAAGAAGACCTTGAGCTTGCCGCGCGCGCGCCGCGCCTCGTCCTCGCGCACCCGCGCGAGCAGCTCGTCCGGGTCGGGGCGTCGTCGCTCGCTCACATTGCCGGCCTTCGTCCCGATTGTAGGCGCGATCCGCGCCGCTTCAGCGCCGGGTCGCCGCGTCGAGGGCGAGGTTGAGGCGCAGCACGTTGACGCGCGGCTCGCCGAGGAAGCCGAGCGTGCGTCCCTCGGCTTCGGCGAGCACGAGCGCGCGCACCCGCTCGGCCGGCACGCCGCGGGCGGCGGCGACCCGGTTCACCTGCACCAGGGCCGCGGCGACCGAGACGTCGGGGTCGAGCCCGCTGCCCGAGGTCGTCACGAGGTCGACCGGGATCGGGCCGGTCAGCTTCGGGTCGGCCTGGCGGAGCGCGGCGATCCGGCCGCGGACCGCGTCGAGCAGCGCCGGATTGGTCGGGCCGAGGTTGGAGCCGGTCGAGCCGGACGCATCGTAGGGCGCGGGCGAGGTCGCCGACGGCCGGCTCCAGAAGTACTCCGGCGCGGAGAACGGCTGGCCGATCAGGCTCGAGCCGACGGCCTTGCCGCCGACCGTGACGACCGAGCCCTCGGCCTTGTCGTGCCAGACCGCCTGGGCGGCGCCGGTGACGACGAGCGGATAGACGATGCCGGTCAGCACGTGCAACGCGACCAGGAGAACCAGGGCGGGGCGCAGTTGGGTCAGCATGTCGGTCCTCCTTAGGTCAGGTGCAGCACTTCGAGCACCAGGTCGATCGCCTTGATGCCCACGAACGGCGCGACGATGCCGCCGAGTCCGTACAGGAGCAGGTTGCGGCGCAGCAGCGCGGCCGCGCCGATCGGCCGGTACTCGACCCCGCGCAGGGCCAGCGGGATCAGCGCGATGATGATCAGCGCGTTGAAGATCACCGCGGACATCACGGCGCTCGAAGGGGTCGCGAGGTGCATGATGTTGAGCGCCCCCAATTGCGGGTAGGTGGCGAGGAACATCGCCGGGATGATCGCGAAGTACTTCGCCACGTCGTTGGCGATCGAGAACGTCGTCAGCGAGCCGCGCGTCATCAGCAGCTGCTTGCCGATCTCGACCACCTCGATCAGCTTGGTCGGGTTGGAGTCGAGGTCGACCATGTTGCCGGCTTCCTTGGCCGCCTGGGTGCCGCTGTTCATCGCCACCGCGACGTCGGCCTGGGCGAGCGCCGGCGCGTCGTTGGTGCCGTCGCCGGTCATCGCCACGAGGCGCCCGCCGGTCTGCAGCTCGCGGATCAGGGAGAGCTTGGTCTCCGGCGTGGCCTCGGCGAGGAAGTCGTCGACCCCCGCCTCGGCGGCGATCGCCGCCGCCGTGAGCGGGTTGTCGCCGGTGATCATCACCGTCTTGATCCCCATCTTGCGCAGCTCCGCGAAGCGCTCGCGGATGCCGCCCTTGACGATGTCCTTCAATTGGATCACGCCGAGCACCCGCGCGCCGTCGGCCACCACCAGCGGCGTGCCGCCGGTCTTCGCGATCGCGTCGACCTTGGCGCGCAGGTCCTCGCTGAACGAGCCCCCCTGGCCGGCGACGAAGCGCTCGATCGCGTCGGCCGCTCCCTTGCGGATCCTCCGCCCGTCGAAGTCGACGCCGCTCATGCGCGTCTGCGCGGAGAACGGCACGAACGTGATTTTGCCGAAATCGGCGACCCGGCGGCCGCGCAGCCCGTACTTCTCCTTCGCGAGCACGACGATGCTGCGCCCCTCCGGCGTCTCGTCGGTCAGCGAGGCGAGCTGCGCGGCGTCCGCCAGCTCGTCCTCGCGGACTCCCGGCGCGGGGACGAACGCCGCCGCCTGGCGGTTGCCGAGCGTGATCGTGCCGGTCTTGTCGAGCAGCAGCACGTCGATGTCGCCGGCCGCCTCGACCGCGCGGCCGGAGGTGGCGATGACGTTGGCCTGGATCATCCGGTCCATCCCGGCGATGCCGATCGCCGAGAGCAGGCCGCCGATGGTGGTCGGGATGAGGCAGACGAGCAGCGCCACCAGCACCGTGACGGTGGTGGGCGCGCCCTGGCCGGCGACCTTGACCGAGTAGAGCGAGAACGGCAGCAGCGTCGCGACCGCGAGCAGGAAGACGATGGTGAGCGCGGCGAGCAGGATCGAGAGCGCGATCTCGTTCGGCGTGCGCTGCCGCTTGGCGCCCTCGACCATGCCGATCATGCGGTCGAGGAACGTCTCGCCCGCCTCGGCCGTGGTGCGCACCACCAGCCAGTCGGAGAGCACCTTGGTGCCGGCGGTGACGGCGCTGCGGTCGCCGCCCGACTCGCGGATCACCGGCGCGCTCTCGCCGGTGATCACGCTCTCGTCGACCGAGGCGATCCCCTCGATCACCTCGCCGTCGCAGGGGATGACGTCGCCCGCCTCGACCAGCACCGCGTCGTTCTTGTGCAGCAACGGCGCGGCGACCGGCGCCCAGCCCGCGCCGTGGCGCGGCTCGGCGAGGAACTTGGCGACCAGCTGCTGGCGCGAGCGGCGCAGGGCGTCGGCCTGGGCCTTGCCGCGGCCCTCCGCCATCGCCTCGGCGAAATTGGCGAACAGCACCGTGAACCACAGCCAGAGCGAGACCGCGAGGATAAAGCCGGCGGGCGCCTCGCCCTTGCCGGCGACGGCCTGAACGAAAAGGCAGCTGGTGAGGAAGCTGACCACCTCGGTCACGAACATCACCGGGTTCTTGATCTGGTGGCGCGGGTCGAGCTTGCGGAACGACTCGAGGATCGCGCGCCGCACGATGGCGGGCTCGAACAGCCGGAGCGCCTGGATTCTGTTGGGCATGGTATGCCTCCCCTACCGCGCCGCCGCGAGCATCTGCAGGTGCTCGACGATCGGGCCGAGCGCGAGCGCCGGAAAGAACGTCAGGGCGGCGACGAGCACGATCGTGCCGATCAGCAGCACCACGAACAGCGGCGTGTGGGTCGCGAGCGTGCCGGCGCCGACCGGCGTGAACTTCTTCGCCGCGAGCGAGCCGGCGATGGCCAGGATCGGGACCTTGGCCCAGAAGCGGCCGAAGAACATCGCCAGCCCGAGCATGAAGTTGTAGAACTGGGTGTTGGCGCTGATGCCGGCGAACGCGGAACCGTTGTTGTTGCCGGCCGATGTGAAGGCGTAGAGGATC
Organism: Thermoanaerobaculaceae bacterium; assembly: GCA_035517415.1. Classification (GTDB taxonomy): domain Bacteria; phylum Acidobacteriota; class Thermoanaerobaculia; order Thermoanaerobaculales; family Thermoanaerobaculaceae; genus DATIYW01. The sequence continues at coordinate 849 of DATIYW010000282.1, read as the reverse complement.
TGCGAGAAGCCGTGGGCGCCCGGGTTGGTGGCGCCGGCCTGTCCGGCGCTGGTCGCGACCGCGAGTGCGGCGCCGAGCAGCACCGCCGCCGGCATGACGAGGATGACGAGCGACGCCATCTTCATCTCGAACGCGCCGATCTTCTTGCCCAGGTACTCCGGCGTCCGCCCGACCATCAGCCCGGCGATGAACACCGCGACGATGACGAACGCGAGCATGCCGTAGAGGCCGCAGCCGACGCCGCCGAACACCACCTCGCCGAGCTGCATCATCACCAGCGGGACCAGGCCGCCGAGCGGGGTGAACGAGTCGTGCATCGAGTTGACCGAGCCGTTCGAGGTGCCGGTCGTGGTCGACGCCCAGAGCGCCGAGGCCGCCGGGCCGAAGCGGACCTCCTTGCCTTCCATGTTGCCGCCGGCCTGGAGGGCGGACGCGTGCTGGTCGGCGCCGAGCTTGCTGAGCAGCGGGTTGCCGCGCTGCTCGCTCGACATCGCCGCCGCCGTGGCGACCAGCCAGATCGCCACCATCGCGGCGAGGATCGCCCACCCCTGGCGGCGGTCCCGGACCATCTCGCCGAAGGTGAGGCAAAGCGCCGCCGAGATCAGCGGGATGGCGAGGCACTCGAGGAAGTTGGAGAGCGGCGTGGCGTTCTCGAACGGGTGCGCGGAGTTGACGTTGAAGTAGCCGCCGCCGTTGGTGCCGAGCTGTTTGATCGCGATCTGCGACGCGACCGGGCCGAGCGCGAGCGTCTGCTCGGTCACCGTCACCTTCTCGGTCACCGGGTTGCCCTGCGCGTCCTTGACCTGGGCGCCGCTCGCGTCGAGCTTCGGCTGGTCCACCACGACCGGC
>DATIYW010000281.1:0-13447 GCA_035517415.1 Thermoanaerobaculaceae bacterium | reverse complement strand
ACGGCCCCGCCCCGCCCGGCGCGCGCCGCCGCCGCGCCCAGCTCGGTCTCGGCGCGGCGCCACCCCGGGCCGAGGCACCAGGCCAGCACGCGCGCCACAAGCGTGGCGGTCTTGCCGGTCCCGGCGCCGGCCTCGAGCACCAGCGGGCGGTCGAACTCGGTCTGCGAGCGGGCGCGGGCCCGACGGTCGGCCTCGCGCAGCGCGTCGAGCGCGGCGTCGCGCGTCATCCTGCCTCCGGTTCGCGCTCGCGCTTGGCGCCGAGCCGCCACAGCGCCGCCAGCGCCGCCTCCGCCGGGGTTGGCGTCCCGCCGCCGTCCGCGGCCCAGCGGGCGAGGCGCCGGCGCGCCGCGCTGTCGCCGCGCACGCACGCCTCGCGCACTTCGCACCACCGGCAGGTCGGCGGCTCCTCGCCCCCGCCCGGGACCTCGAGGCGCGGGAACAGCGCGCCGAGGTCCCAGGCGTCGAGGATCGCCGCAATCGCACCGGCGAACGCTTCGCGCAGCGGCGCGTCGTCGCCGTCCGCCGCCAGCACGCGCAGCTCCTCCGCGAGGTCGGGCCGGAGGTAGAGGTAACGCCCCCTCCCCGTCTCCGTGCCGGTGCCGAGCGCGTAGGCGACGGCCTGCAGCGCCCGCCCCCCACGCACCGCCGCCTCGAGCTGGCGACGGCGCGTCTCCTGCTGCTTCCCGTCCGCGACCGGCTTGCCTGTCTTGTAGTCGGTCAGCACCAGCCGACCGTCGAGCCGCTCGGCGCGGTCGGCGCGGAACCGCAGGCCCCGTTCGCCGCCGCGGTGCGCGACGCGCGCCTCGCCGGTCACCTCCACGCCGAGCGCGTCGATCGCGCCCGTCGCCGGCCACCCCGCCACGCGCGCGGCGTCGAGGTACGGCGCGGCCAGCTCGCGCAGCACGCCGTCGAGGCCGGGGAGGGCGAGGCCCGCCTCGCGCAGCACCTCGCCGCACGCCTCGCGCGTGACGTGTCCGAGCGCGGCCGCGTCCGGCCACGCGACCGCCGCCGGCCCGGCGGCGAGTGCCTCGGCGAGCGTCGCGGGGCGGCGGCCTGACGCCTCCCGCACGATCCGTTCCAGCACCGCGTGGACCGCCAGGCCGACGAGCTGCGCGTCGACGCCGGGCGCGTCGGCGAGCGGGTCGGGCGAGGCCTCCAGCCGCAGCACGCGGCGGAGGAACGTCTGCCACGGGCAACGCGCGAGGTCCTCCGCGGTGGTGACCGCGAGCGGCGCGCGGCGCGGGTCGGCGGCGCTGCGCACCGCCCCGACGAAGCCGAAGTACGGCCCCAGCCGCGCGGCGCGCTCGCGCCCTTCCGCGCTGCGGCGGTCGGGGTCGAGCTCCTCGAGCACCGCCAGCCGCGCGGCGGCGAGCTCGTCCGCCGCAGCCGCGCCCTGCTCGCGGCAGGCGAGCTCGAGCGCCGCGCCGAACTCACGCCGCGAGCCCGCGAGGCCGGCGAGGACCGCGACCTCGTGGCCGGGCCGCAGCGCGTCGCTGCTCGCCGGGTCGACCGCCGGCGGAGCGGACGGCGCTTCACCGAGCCCGGCGGCGACGCGCAGCCGCTCGACCAGCGGCGAGACCAGCCGCGGCTTGCCGTCGTCGTCGCATGACTGCCACGAGAGCGTGACGGCGTCGGCGGCGGAGAGGAGCTGGGCGAAGAGGTAGCGCTCCTCGTCGAAGCCGCTCCGCTTGATCGGGATGTCGGGCAACACCGTCGCCAGCGCGCCGCGCAGGCGGTCGGGGAGGAGCGGGTCCTCGCGCACCTGGCGCGGGAACGCGTCGCGGTTGAGGCCGAGCACGAACAGGTGGGCGAACGTTCGCGCCCGCGCCTCGGTGACCGACAGCACCTGCACGCCGCCGCCAGCGCCGCCGCGCCGCGCCCCGCCGACGCCGGCGAAGCCGCGGCGCGCGAGGGCGAGGAATTCGTCGCGCTCCAGCACGAGCCGCGCCGGAAGGGCCGCCTCGAGCGCCGCCAGCTCCCGCCACGCCGCCGCGCTCGCGGGCGTGCTCGCGCGCCAGAGGAGATCGCTCGCGACCAGTCGCCGGAGGGTCCGCACGTGCTCCGCCAGCGGCGCCTCGGCGGGCCATCCCCGCAGGCGGGCGACGAGCGCGCGCGCCCGGCGCACCGCGCGGCGCAGCTGCCGGCCGGGGAGCGCCCGCCGGGGGGCGACCGGCGTGCCCTCCCCGCCGTCGTCCTCGCGGACCGCGAGTCCGCGGCGTACCGGCAGTGCCAGGTCGCCGTCGCGGCCGAGCAGCGCGGCGGGCTCGAGCGCCGCGACGTCGCGCAGCCGGGCGGCGGCGCACGCCCGCAGGCCGAGGCGCAGGTCGAACCCGCCCTCGTCGCCGAGCGCGCCGAGCCACAGGTCGGCCGGGGCGTCCTCGCCGAGCGCGAGCAGGGCGGCGAGCGCGCCCGCGCGCCGCGCCTCGGCGTCGCGCGAGCCCGGCGCGTCGAGCGTCGAGAACGGGATCGCGAGACGGGTGAAGTGGAGCTGGAGCGGCTGCACGTAGCCGCCGAGGTCGCGCGCCACCACGCCGATCCGCTCGAACGGCGTCCCGGCCTCCGCCAGCGCGCGGACCCGGCGCGCGATCTCGCGCACCTCCGCCTGCGCCCCGGGCGCCTGCACGAGCGCGAGCCGGGCCGGCGCTGACGGCGCGCCCGTCTCGGACTCACGGGACGCGATCCCGCCGAGCCGCGCGCCGAACCGTTCGCCGAACGCGGCGCCGATGTCCGCCGTGGATTGATCGGCGGGATCCGGCGGCCGGTCGAGGTACGCCGTCGCCCCGCGGTGACGGAGGAGCGCGGCAATCAGGTCGGTCGCGACCCCGGTGGCGTCGGCGAACCCGTGCACCAGCACCGCGCGCGCCGGCAGCACCCGCTCCGCGTCGCGCTGGAGGAGTTCGGCCGCAGCGCTCAGCACCTCGCCGCCGGTCGCCAGGCCGAGCCGCGCCAGCTCCTCGGAGACCGCCACGGCGACGCGCACCAGGGCGAGCGCACGCGCCTCCTCCGCACCCGCCCCGCGCTCCGTCAGCAGCTCGACCGCGGCGCCGGCGTGCTCGGGGGCGAAGCCGGCGTCGAGCAGGTCGCGGACCGTGGCGTGCACCGGCAGCTCGCCGTCGTCGAACTGCAGCACCAGGGGCGCGAGCGCCGGCTCCCGGCTTGTGAAGCGGCGCACGAGCAGCGGCACCAGGCGCGCGGCCGGACGCGGCGCCTGGCCGAAGCGCTCGACGATGCGGGCGGCCAGTCCGTGCAGCGTCCGCACCTCGACGCCGGCCGCGGCCCGGCCGCGCCGCGCCACCAGCCGCTCCGCGAGGTGGAGGCGGAGGCTGCGCGACGGCACCACCACCACCACCGGCCGCGCCAGCAGCGACGGGTCCTCGCGCGCGGCGTCGAGGAGCGAGTCGAGGTCGGCGAGGACGAGCGCCTCGGTCGCGCGCGCGCCGCGCCCGACGCGGATGCGCGGCGCCGTCCCGCCCTCGCCGCCGGTCACGACGGCGCCTCCGGCGCGGCGGCGAGCACGCCGTCGGCCACGGCGCGCTCGATCAGGCGGCGGGCGTACTCCCACAGCGCCGCCGAGCCGTCGGCGATCGTCCGGTTGCGGGCGACGACGCGGTCCGCGGTGATGCCGTGCTCGCGCCACGAGCGCCCCCCGGTGGCGACGTTGTGGAGCACCGGCATGATGCGATCGAGCGCGGCCGCGAACCGCGCGTCCGCCGAGCGTCGCGCGTCGAACTCGCGCCAGAGCCCGGCGAGCTCGGCCGCCTGGTCGGACGGGAGGAGGCCGAAGAGCCGCGCCGCGGCGCGCTCCTCGCGCTCGGCGCGGGTCGCCACGGCCGCCTCGTCGTAGACGTAGGTGTCGCCCGCGTCGACCTCGACGATGTCGTGGACGAGGAGCATCTTGACCACCCTGGCCGGGTCCACCGGCTGGTCGGCGTACTCGGCGAGCACGAGCGCCATCACCGCGACGTGCCACGAGTGCTCGGCGGTGTTCTCGCGGCGCAGAGAGCCGGTGAGGTAGGTGCGCCGCAGCACCTCCTTGAGCTTGTCGATCTCGAGGATGAACCGGATCTGCCGCTCCAGGCGCTCACGGGGCATGCGGCCCGTTTTACACCCCCCGCCGGCCCTCCGGCAATCGCCTCCGGCCTGACGCAGCTTCCCCTGCCGCTGCTACCATTCCCACCCCGGCGCGCGCGCCTCGGAGCGGAGCGACCGCCGGCGGAGCGACGGCAAGGGGCTGGTGGGTAACCTTGCATGTCGAGTTTCGTAACAAGGGCCACGCCAGGGTCTGGCTGCGGACGCACGGGACCGCGGGAGGGTCGAAGGGATGGAACGCAGGACGAAGATCGTGCTCGGGATCGCGGCCGGGGTGGTGGTGGTGGTGGGCGTGGTCGCGGCGGTCCAGGCGGGCAAGCCGAAGGGGATCAAGGTGCGCACCGCCAAGGTCGAGCGCAAGGAGCTGGTCTCCCTGGTGACCGCCAACGGCACCGTGCAGGCCAAGACCAAGGTCGACATCTCGGCCAACATCATGGGCCAGATCACCAAGCTGAACGTCGAGGAGGGCAGCGTCGTGAAGAAGGACGAGCTGCTCTGCGTGATCGACCAGACCCGCTACGCCGCCGCAGTCGACAGCGCGAAGTCCAACCTCCAGGCACTCGACGCGGAGCTCACGCGCAGCCGCGAGGCGGAGGCGCAGGCCAAGCGCGACCTCGAGCACACCCAGCAGCAGTTCCGCGACGGCATCATCGCCGCCGCCGACCTCGAGCGGGCGCAGAGCATGTACGACCAGGCGATCGCCTCGACGCGGCGCGCCGGGCGCGTCGTCGAGCAGGCCCACGCCGACGTCAAGTCGGCGCAGGACGCACTCGACAAGACCGAGATCCGCGCGCCGATGGACGGCGTCGTGACGCGGCGCAACATCGAGCAGGGCGAGGTGATCGTCACCGGCACGATGAACAACCCGGGCACGGTGCTGATGACGATCTCCGACATGTCGACGATCGAGGCGGCGCTCGAGGTCGACCAGACCGACGTGCCGTCGCTGCGCCTCGGGCAGAAGGCGGCGGTGCACATCGACGCGTTCCCCGACGAGACGTTCCCCGGCGAGGTCTCGGAGATCGGCTCGAGCCCGCTCCAGGGCACCTCGGCGCTCGGCGGCGCCGCCACCGGCACGGACTACCAGGTCAAGGTCACGCTCCTCAAGCACCCGGAGCGGATCAGGCCGGGGCTGACCGTGACCGCGGACATCACCACCTCGACCCGGCAGGACGCCCTCACCGTGCCGATCGGCGCGCTCGTGCTGCGCCAGCCGGAGGCCAAGGGGACGCCCGCGGCGGCGCCCACTGCGACGCCGAGCGCCCCCGGCAAGCCCGAGGCGGTCGCGGCCCGCAGCCGCGACATCGAGGGCGTGTACGTGCTCGCCGGCAAGGCCGGCAAGGTCGAGTTCCGCCCGGTCAAGACCGGCATCAAGGGCGAGCTCGACGTCGAGGTGGTCGGCGGCCTCAAGGGCGACGAGCAGATCGTGGTCGGGCCGTTCAAGGCGCTGCGCGAGCTCAAGCCCGGCTCGCAGGTGGTGGTCGACAACAGCGAGCACGCCGGCTCCGAGACGTGATGCCCATGCAACCGGTTCGACCGAGCTCTCGCTGCTTCGCCGTCGTCTTTCCCGGATCCCGGTCCCCGGACCCCGGACCCCGTCTCTCGCCATGATCCTCCTCGACGTCCTCCACGTCGCATTCGCCGCGATCCGGAGGCACAAGCTGCGCTCGTTCCTCAACCTGCTCGGCATCATCATCGCCGTCACCACCATCATCGCCGTGATCTCGGTCGTCACGGGCCTGAACAAGTACGCCGCCGACGTGATCTCGGGGCTCGGCCCGAACACGATGATCTTCAGCAAGTTCGGCATCATCACCAGCCGCGAGGCGTTCTTCGCCGCGCTGCGCACCCGCAAGGACATCACGCTCGACGACGTCGAGGCGGTGCGGCGGATGGCGCCGCGGGCGCTCCGCGTCGCCGGCCGCGCGTTCTCCACCCACGCCGTCTACGCCGAGGGCCACCGCCTCGCCGACACGTTCGTCGTGGGCTCGGAGCCGGAGCTGCCGTGGATGATCGGCGTCGAGCTCGACGACGGCCGCTACTTCACCCAGGCGGAGGACGAGTCGGCGCGGTCGGTCGCGGTGATCGGCTTCGACGTGAAGGACGAGCTCTTCCCCCACGTCGACCCAATCGGGCGCGAGATCCGCGTCGAGGGCAAGCCGTTCCGCGTGATCGGCACGATGGTGCGGCAGGGCAGCTCGTTCGGGCAGAGCCAGGACAAGTTCGTCCTGGTCCCGCTCGCGGCGTACCAGAAGGCGCTCGGCAAGGCGCGCTCGCTCGACATCTTCGTCGAGGCGCCGAGCGCGGCCGACAAGGGCGAGGTCGAGGACGAGGTGCGCATCGCCCTGCGCACCCGGCGCGGCACGCCGTTCTCCGCCCCGGACCCGTTCGGGGTGATCGACTCCGAGGCGCTCTCCGCGCTGTGGCGCACGCTGACGTTTTCGGCGTTCGCCCTGGTGATCTGGATCTCGTCGATCTCGCTCGTCGTCGGCGGGGTGGCGATCGCCAACACGATGTTCGCCTCGGTGGTCGAGCGCACCCACGAGATCGGCATCCGCAAGGCGCTCGGCGCGCGCCGCCGCGACCTGCACCGCCAGTTCGTGCTCGAGGCGGTCGTGCTTTCCGCCCTCGGCGGCCTGGTCGGGGTGGCGCTCGGCTGGCTCGCGTCGGTCGCGGTCGGGGCGTGGAGCCCGTTCCCGGCCCGGGTGACGCCCGCGCTGGTGGCGACGGGGCTCGGGGTCGCCACGCTCTCCGGCCTGCTGGCGGGGTGGCTCCCCGCCGTGCGCGCGGCACGCCTCGACCCGATCGTCGCGCTGCGGGAGGACTGATGCGGAGGCGGGCATGACGCGCTTCGAGGCGATCGTCGCGGCGCGGCGCGAGAACGTGCTGCAGGCGCTGCGCGCGATCCGCGAGCAGAAGCTGCGCTCGTTCCTCACCTGCCTCGGCATCATCATCGGCGTCGCGACCGTGATCGTGATGGTGTCGCTGATCCAGGGGTTCAACCGCACCTTCATCGCCCAGTTCCAGAGCTACGGCGCGACGCTCGTCCAGTTCCAGAAGTTCGAGGACCGCTTCGGCGGCGGCGGCCCGCCGCCGGAGGAGGAGCGCCTCCGCCCGGTGCTCACGCTCGACGACGCCGAAGCGATCCGCCGCTACGCGTGGGCGATCGCGTACGTCTCGCCGGAGCGCTGGGGCGCGACCAACGTCGACGTGCGATTCGGCCGCGAACACACCAACGACGTCACGCTCGGCGGGGTGACGCATAGCTTCCCCGACGCGAACAGCTTCTTCGTCGACCACGGCCGCTTCTTCACCGCCGCCGAGGAGGAGCACTCCGCCGAGGTGGCGGTGATCGGCCAGGGGGTGCGCGAGGCGCTCTTCCCCCACGTCGACCCGCTCGGCCACGAGATCTCGATCAACGGCCGGCCGTTCCGCGTCATCGGCGTGTTCGAGAAGAAGGGCGGCTTCCTCGACCAGGGCGCCGACCAGCAGATGGTGATCCCGGTCGGCATGTTCGACCGCATCTGGCCGGACCGCCAGCGCACCTACGGCTGCGTCATCGCCACCGTGCCGAAGAAGCCGGAGTGGCTCAACCTCGCGATCGAGCAGGGCACCGCGATCCTGCGCGAGCGGCGCGGCCTCCGCTTCAACCAGCCGAACAACTTCAGCGTCCGCACCCCCGACCGCACGATCCGCCTGTTCCGCCAGATCACCGGCGGGGTGAGCGCGGCGATGATCGTCATCGCCGGGATCTCGCTCGTGATCGGCGGCGTCGGGGTGATGAACATCATGCTGATGAACGTCACCCAGCGCACCCGCGAGATCGGCGTCCGCCGCGCGCTCGGGGCGCGCCGCACCGACATTCGCCAGCAGTTCGTCACCGAGGCGATCACGCTCGCGCTGGTCGGAGGGGCGACCGGGGTCGCGGCGGGCGTCGGCATCTCGCGACTGGTCGGGGCGATCAGCCCGTTTCCCACCAGCATTTCGCCCGGCGCGATCGTCGCCGGCCTGCTGGTCTCCGGCGCGGTCGGGTTCTTCTTCGGGACGTACCCGGCGGTGAAGGCGTCGAAGCTGGACCCGATCGAAGCGCTCCGCTACGAGTAGGGCGCCGCCGAGAACGGACCGTCTGCGTTGTTGCGCTCGCCGGCTCGAATCCTCACATCGCCGCTGGCTATGCTCCGGTTCGGCCGGCTCGCGCGCCTCGCATCCGGCCCATTCTCGGCGGCGCGGCTACGCGCCATCCTCCGCGGCCCTGCGAGAATACTGCGGTTGCTGCCGGAGTCCTTTGCGGACCCCGGACCACGGGCCACGGGGCTCGATCAGGCTCGTGCGGCGAGCTGCTCGTCGACGTGGCGGCGGAACTCGAGCGGCGCGCGGATCAGGTCGAACACCTCCGGCGTGCCGCCGGTGCCGTGCACGGTGAGCGTGCCGTAGCCGAGCATCCGCGCCAGCACCCCCTGCTCGACCGCGACGCTCTCGACCTTCTGCAGCACCATCTCGAGCGTGCGGCGGCGCACGAAGCCGACCTTGATCGCGACCCGCTTGTTGGTCACCGCGAATTCCGAGGAGAAGTAGCGGGCGAGCGGGCCGGCGAGCACCGCGACCGCGGCGAGCAGGCACACCGGACTGGCGAGCCGCGCCTTGGGGAAGAACAGGAGCGCGATCGCGCCGCCCAGCAGCACGGCGGCGGCGAGCGAGGCCGGCAGCAGCGTGATCCAGTGGATGCGGGTGCGGAACACGACCGTCTCGCCGGCCATCAGGTTGCGATCGAGGTAGCCCATCGCTCCGCCTCCCCGCCCGCGACTGCCCGCGGCCCCGTCGCCGCCGCTGTCGTGCGTTTGCCCTGGATTGTAGCCCGGCCGCGGCGGCTGGGCTCAGCGCACCGGCAGCGTCGAGGCGACCGCCGGCGCGGCGGCGCCGTGCGGCCCGCCCACGTTGAAGCGGTAGCCGGCGTAGATCAGGGCGAGACCGATCAGCTCGGTCACGTAGAGCACCTCGACGTAGCCGAAGCGGGTGGCGGTGCCGCCGATCCCGGGCAGCAGCGCGCCGACCGCGATCAGGACGTTGCCGACGAAGCGGTGGTGGGTCTCCCGGCGCCGCGAGAAGCGCACCGCCGACACCACCGCGCCGCCGACCAGGAAGACCAGCGCGTAGGTGTTGATGAACGGCGAGAACGCGCGCACCCACGGCCACGCCAGCACCTTCCCGGACAGCCGGTGCGCCTCGGCCAATGAGGCGTTGACCGGCGAGGCGAGCACGCAGGCCGCGGCGACCGCGACCACCGTCACGAGACAGGCCGTGAGGATGTGGGCGGTGCGGCGGCGCAGCAGCAGGTAGACCGTGCCCTGCGCCAGCGGCGCGCCGCCGAGCAGCGCGCCGGAGATGTACCAGGCGCGGAAGACGGCCTCGTGCCAGCCGAACACGCTGGTGAACGCCTCGGTGAACGTGCCGACGCCGTAGACGAAGACGCCGATCGCCCACACCAGGTAGTGCGGCGCGTGGCCCCGCACGGCCCAGCGCCGCAGCAGCAGCGTCGTGAACGCCACCGAGAAGAGCGTCGTGACCACCGGAAGGTAGAGGACGGGGTTGACCATGCGGGCTCCCGCGCTGCAAACCGGCGCGCGCCCATCCCGCATTCCGTCCTGCCGGGCTTGTGAAAAGTTGGTACTATTCGCCCTGCAGCGGGCCGCGCACGCGGCCGCCGGAGGAACCCCACCATGGCAGTCACCCTCGACGGACAGCACCTCAGGATCGAAGACGTCGTCCGCGTCGCGCGGCACGGGGAGAAGGTCGAGCTCGCGCCCGCCGCCCGAGCGCGTATCGTCGCCTGCCGCGGCATGCTCGAGAAGAAGATCGTCGCGCACGAGATCATGTACGGCGTCAACACCGGCATCGGCGAGTTCTCCGAGGTCGTGCTCTCCGACGAGCAGGTCCAGCAGTTCCAGAAGTACCTGATCTACAACCACGCCGCCGGGATCGGCGCGCCCGCGCCGATCGAGCACGTGCGCGCGGCGATGACCTCGCGCATCAACGTCCACGCGCGCGGCTTCTCCGGCTGCCGCCCCGAGATCACCGAGACCTACGTCGCGATGCTCAACGCCGGCGTCACGCCGGTGGTGTGCGAGAAGGGCAGCGTCGGCGCCTGCGGCGACCTCGCGCCGATGAGCCAGCTGGCGCTCTCGCTGATGGGCGAGGGCGAGGCGTTCTACCGGGGCGAGCGGATGCCGACCGCGAAGGCGATGGAGCGCGCGGGCATTCCGGTCCCGGGCCTGCGCGCCCGCGACGGACTCGCCGCCATCAACGGCTCCAACCTCATCACCGGCATGGGCTGCCTGATCCTCTACGACGCCGAGCGCTGGATCAAGCAGGCGGAGATCGCCGCCGCGATGTCGCTCGAGGCGCTGCTCGCCAACATGCGGCCGTACCAGGCGCGCCTCCACGAGCTGCGCGGCTTCCCCGGCGCGCAGCGGTGCGCGGCCGATCTGCGCAAGGTGATGGACGGCTCCGACCTCGTCACCGGCAAGCTCAAGGTCAAGGTGCAGGACGCCTACTCGATGCGCTCGACGCCGCAGGTGATCGGCGCGCTGCGCGACGCGATGGCGTACGCGCGCACGCAGCTCGAGATCGAACTGAACGCCGTCGCCGACAACCCGATCTTCGACGCCGAGGAGAACAAGGTCTACACCGGCGCGAACTTCCAGGGCACCCCGGTGTCGATGCCGCTCGACCTCGTCGGCGCCGGCGTGACGATGGTCTCGGTGCTCTCCGAGCGCCGCTTGAACCGGCTCCTGAACCCGGCGCTCTCGGTCGGCCTGCCCGCGTTCCTCACCAAGGGCGCCGGGATGTTCTCCGGCCACATGCTCTCGCAGTACACCGCCGACATGCTGATCGTCGAGCAGCGCATCCTCTCGGCGCCCTCGTGCACGCAGTCAATCCCCGCCGCCGCCGACCAGGAGGATTTCGTCTCGATGGGGATGAACGGCGCCTTGAAGACCCGGCAGATCCTCACCAACGCCAACGGCGTGCTCGGCATCGAGATGATCGCCGCGGCGCAGGCGCTCGACTTCCGCGAGTTCACCCCCGGCCACGGCACCCGCGCGGCGCAGGCGGCGGTGCGCAAGGTGGTGCAGCACCTCGACGTCGACCGCCCGCTCTTCCCCGACCACAACGCGATGATGGCCGCGGTCGAGCGCTGCGACGTGCTCGCCGCCGTCGAGTCCGAGATCGGCCCGCTCGCCAGCTCGTGGTAGGAACGGGGTCCGGGGTCCGAACGGCGAAAGGCAACGCACTCGCGGCCTGAATTGGTTCGCAACCGGGCGTTCGCTTTCGCGTGATTCGTGCCGCACTGGACCGGGCCGTGTCGCTCCCACGACCGTGCCGGAGGCAAGCTAGGAGCTCCGTCCTGAGACGGCGGAGACGCCAAGCGAGGTTTCTGGCATTCGCAGCTCGAAAGGAGCGAGCATGAAGAGAATCGGCACCATCCTGATCACCGCAGCGATCGCCTTGCCCCTCGGAGCACTCGCCGGCGACGTGGTCCTCACGGGGCACCCCTACCTGGAGAGGGCCCATCACGCGCTCAACGACGCACACCGTTGGATCACCCGATCGCAGGAGGCGAACGAGAAGATCTGGGGCGTCGAGGGCGGCCACGGCCGCCGCGCGAAGGAGTACATCGAGCGGGCCCAGCAGGAGCTGGACCTCGCCGCGGAGTGGGTGAACTCCCACCACCAGAAGTAGCCGGCCCGCCGCACCCGATCGGACCGGCTCACGGCGGCCGGCTAACCCCGCGCGGACCGCCCTCGTCGGCGCGCAGCCGTCAGTGACGCGTCTCGAACGTCAGCAGGTACGGCATTGCAGACTGGCCGGCCGCGTCGCGGAAGTTCGCGTGGGCGTCGCGGTTGAGGTAGATCGCGTAGACCCGCCCGGGCTTGAGCCTGACCGGCAGCACGCACGTCCGCTTGTCGCTGAGGTAGCGGGGGTCGCCGCTCATCTCGGGGAACGACTCGGCCCCGATCCGCACCCACGACCAGCTCTTGTCGGCCATGTCCTTGCTGAAGGTGACGCGGATCTCGGTCAGCCCGGGGTCGACCGCGAGGTCGCCCGCCCGCGGCGTGGTCGCCACGACCACCGCGGGAAGCGCGGCCACCGAGACGCCCGTGTCCGCCGCGAACATGACGGTTCCCAGCGCGATCAGGGCGGCAGCGGCGATGATGGCGGTTGTTGCCAGCTTGCGGTCTCGCATCGATCCTCCTCCGCGTTGCACGATACACCTTGACGACATTGCGACGACGCAGCTCTCGCAGGATGCACCCGAAATCGGGAGCCCGCTCGCGAGCCCGGCCACGCGGTCGAGTGGGACCGATCAGCGAGCCCGATCGCCGATCCGTCGCCGCCCGGAGGGACACGTTCGCCCGGACTGGCGAGGCGAACTCCCATGGGGCGATCCGCCGGTCGACCCGCGCTTCAGGACTTGCCGGCCCACTCCAGGAAGCGTGTGCCCTCAAGGCGCTTCGCCGGGTCCGAGGCGGTGCGTTCGAACAGGTCCACGATCTCGGCGATGACCGTGTCGAGCGCCACGCCCATCTGGTCGCGGAACGCGGCCGCGTACGACTTGCCGCGGCCGACCTCCTCGAAGACCCGACCCATCCGCCTGACGACATCGTCGAGGTGGTGGTGGCCATGCAGGTACTCGACCATGTACAGCCCCATCAGGTGGATCTTGCCGCTCTTGCCGGGGTCCTTCTCGCCGTGCCGGTAGCTGCTGTCGGAATACACCAGCTTCACCACATCCGCGCCGGTGGACTTGATCGACTTGGGCCAGCTGGTCCATCCGGATGGGTCGTCCGTTTCGGGGTGCTTCTCGTTCCAGAGGCGGTTGAGGCTGAGGCCGTGGGCCTCGAAGAAGTAGTCGGGGACCTCCTTCTTGGCGCGGTCGTTGGCGAGGGCGCGGTACGACTGCACGTGCCCGAGCTCGTGGGCGAGCGTCTTGGGACCGGAGGGGTCGTCGACGAGGGAGGTCCTCATGACGAACGTCTTGCCGCCGGTGAAAGCCGCGGCCCTGGTACCCTTGCCCTGCTCCTTCTCCATCCGCTCGTCGCTGAGGAGGCGCAGCTTGAGCGGCGCTTGCATGTTAGCCCAGCCGCGCCACTGCATCGCCCCTTCGTCGAACCTCCACGCCGCCATCGCCAGACGGGCCGCCCTGCGGCACTGATCGGCGGTGACGGGATCGGGCGAGACGATCTGCAGGAAGCCCTCGCGGCACACGACGCGGTCGGCCGGATTGTCCTTCGCCGGCAGTGAAGCCGGGGAAGCCACGAGGGCGACGATCAAGGGCAGCGCGCGGGCGGGGGGGAGGGTG
>DATIYW010000280.1:0-2529 GCA_035517415.1 Thermoanaerobaculaceae bacterium | reverse complement strand
GAGCGGGGAGCTAGGGGGTCCGATGGCCGAGTCCCACGCCGAGCACCTGCAGCACCACTTCGAGACGGCGGAGCAGCAATTCGAGTCCGGCAAGCTTGGGATGTGGATCTTCCTCGCGACCGAGATCCTGTTGTTCGGCGGCCTGTTCTGCGCCTACTCCGTGTATCGCGCCAACCATCCCGAGATCTTCATGTACGCCCATCGGTACCTCGACAAGACGCTGGGCGCGACCAACACCGCGGTGCTGATCTGCTCGAGCTTCACGATGGCGTGGGCGGTGCGCTGCGCGCAGCGCGGGCGCCAGCGCGCGCTGCAGGTGCTGCTCGGGCTCACGATCCTCTGCGCCTTCGGCTTCCTCGGCATCAAGTACGTCGAGTACGAGCACAAGTGGAAGGAGGGCCTGCTCTGGGGGAGGCGCTTCCACGCCAGGCTCGAGACCGAGGGGGCGGCGCAGGCGAAGCCGCCGGACGTCGCGGCGATCCTCGCCCGACCCAACCCGAAGCCGGACGAGCGCTCGAACATCCCGCCGGCGGCGCAGGGGCCGCGGGGTCTCGCGCGCGGCAAGGAGGCGCCGCTGCCGGGCGAGGAGGCGGAGGGCCCGCCGCGCAACGTGCAGCAGTTCTTCGCGGTGTACTTCCTCATGACCGGTCTGCACGGCATCCACGTGATCGTCGGCATCGTCGTGCTGACGATGTTGCTGGTGCGGGCGAGGAGGGGCGAGTTCGGCCCCGCCTACTTCACACCGGTGGACCTCGGGGGCCTCTACTGGCACCTCGTCGACATCATCTGGATCTACCTCTTCCCGCTGCTCTACCTGATCCACTGAGGAGGCGGGCATGAGACGGGGAGCCACGGCAGGAGCGGCGGCGCGGCGCAGGCCGGAGAGTGGCCGGGCACCGAGGAACGCGATGGGGGAGCGCAATGGCTGACCACGAACATCAACCGGCGTCGGCGTCCGAGCACGCGGCGGTCGGGCACGTCGTGCCGTTCAGGATCCTCGCCGCGGTGTGGGGGGCGCTCCTCGTCTTCACCGTGATCACCGTGGCGGTCACCCGCTTCGACCTCGGCAGCCTCAACCTCGGCATCGCGATGGCGATCGCGACCGTCAAGGCGACGCTGGTGCTGCTCTACTTCATGCACATGCGCTACGACCGGCCGATGAACGCGATCGTGTTCGCCGCGGCGCTGCTCTTCTTCGCCCTGTTCGTCTCGCTCGCCCTGCTCGACAGCCGGGCGTACGCGCCGGACCTGATCCCCGGCTACGCGCCGGGCCTGCCGAAATGAGCCCGCTGGCGGCTGCCTCCGACCGCGACCGCGCCGAGCCGGCGCCGCTGGCGACCGGGCGCCTCGGCATCAAGCTGATGGTCCTGGCGCTGTCGATGCTGTTCGCGGCCAGCATGCTTGGGTACCTGATCATCCGCTCCCGCGCGAGCGCGTGGCCGCCTCCGGGGATGCCGCGCCTGCCCGGCGCGCTGTGGATCTCGACCGCGATCATCCTGGTCAGCAGCGCGACCATGCAGGGCGCGGTGCGGGCGGCGCGGAGCGGCCTCACACGGGCGCTGAAGTGGCGCCTGCTCCTCACGACCGTGCTCGGCCTCGCGTTCCTGACCTCGCAGACGCTCAATTGGTTCTCGCTCGTCGCGGTGAAGGTGACCGCCCGCGTCAACCTCTACGGCTTCACGTTCTACCTGCTCACCGGGCTGCACGCCGCGCACGTCGTCGGCGGCCTCATCCCACTCGGCGTCGTCACGACCCGGGCGTGGCGCGGGCGCTACTCGGCCGAGTTCCATCCCGGCGTCGAGTACTGCAAGATCTACTGGCACTTCCTTGCCGTCGTCTGGCTCGTCATGTTCACCCTGCTGGTCGTCGTGGCCTGAGGGCGGCGCCACGCGCGCCTACCGGGGGCGGGCCGAGCCGTCGCCGGCCGCCTCGCCGACCCAGGTCGTGTCGTCGCGATGGGTGGCGAACCAGGCGAAGTACGAGGCGTAGACCACTGCGACGCCCGCAGGCAGCCGACGGTCGTCCACCGCCACCGCCGATGCCGCCGGCAGGAAGGTGATCGCCGGCCAGAACTCGCGCAACCCGCCCGGCGGCGCGGCCGCCGCGCCGGCGAGTGCGGCGATCGCCGGGATCGGGACGGCGGTCCAGCCGCCGCTGCCGCCGAACGCGAGCACCGGCGTCTTGAGCGGGTAGGCGGGCGAGGGCGGGAGCGGTGCGACCGGGAAGCGCAGCTCGTCCGATCCGAAGTAGCTCGCATAGGGGTCGCGGCGGTACTGCTCGGCGAGCCGCGGGTCGGGCGCGAGCACGGTCGTCTCCGGCCATCGCCGCCGCCACGCCGACCACGGCTCGACGCTGATCGCGAGCGGCTCGAGCTCGGCGCCGGCGGCCGGGCCGGCGATCGCGCGCATGAGGAGCTGGCTCCAGAGGCTGGGGCGGCCCGGCGGCGAGGTGCGGTCGTAGAGCACCAGGTTGGACTGGTAGAGGAGGCCGCTGACGCCGAATACGGGCGGTCCGCCCTCCCGGTCACGC
>DATIYW010000279.1:0-25420 GCA_035517415.1 Thermoanaerobaculaceae bacterium | reverse complement strand
AGGATCATCTGATCCGAGACACGACAGTCCTGACGATTCCGTGCCGCAACGTGGATATGAATGTCAATCACAGGTGCCATGGTGCACCTCCTCTTCCTATCTTCGTTCGTTGCCCGCAGCTTACGCCTAGGCGAGGTGTTTCGCACGTCCACCCTGGCGCCGACTGGGTCCGTTGCACGATGCGTGTGGTGGACGATCGATTCACTTGTCGACAGCGATTGGCGTCAATTCATCACGCTCTCGCGCCAGCAAGAAGGCGAAGTCCCGCCTCTTAGGCACGGGTCAGGCGGACGTCTCCTCGCCGACGCAAAGCCCCCACCTCCGCCCGGCGCTCGGGATTCACTCGCACGATGGCTCGGGCTCTGGGCCAACAGCTTCGATCACCACACCTGCCGGCTGTCGGTCTCTGCCGCGACCACTCGACCCTGGGCTTCCTACCTTCTGTCAGCCGACGCTGCCGCCGGTGCTGAAGCTCTTGACAGCGAGCGGAACGCGACCCAAATTGGTAGTAACCAAACAACAGCAGGCCTCACGTCGGTCTGCAATAAAGGAGGCAGGGTATGGCGAACCACCCGTACGGCATGGGTTGGGTCAGGGACCTTCCGGATCATCGCGACCTGTTCTATTCCGCGGCACTTCCAACGTTGCGGGTTCTCCCGTCGAAGATCGACCTGCGACCCAAGTGCCCCCCGGTATACGACCAGGGGAACATCGGGTCGTGTACCGCGAACGCCATTGCCGGGGCGATCCAGTTCGACCGTCGACTGGCCCGCGAGAAGCCGGACTTCGTTCCCTCGAGGTTGTTCATCTACTTCAACGAACGTGCGATGGAACATACGATCCCACTTGACAACGGTGCCCAACTCCGGGACGGGATCAAGTCGGTCGCCAAACAGGGTTGCTGCCCCGAGAAGCTCTGGCCGTACAATCCCGTGCCGGCGGATCCCAACACGCATCTCTTCCCGCCGAACGCGCCGGAAACGAAGACGCCCAGCGCCGTCTGTTACAAGGTGGCTGCCGAGTGTCAGGTCATTTCGTACCACCGGGTACAGCAGTCCCTCTGGCAGATGAAGGGGTGCCTGGCCGAGGGTTTCCCCTTCGTGTTCGGGTTTAGGGTCTACGACTCCCTGTGGGACGCCACCGGAAAACCCAAATCGATAGTGCCGCTCCCGACCGGCAACGATCAGCCCGACGGCGGGCACGCCGTCCTCGCAGTTGGGTACGACGATTCGACAGGGAGGTTCATGATCCGCAACTCCTGGGGCAAGACGGTGCAGGAGCAGGGGTATTTCGAAATGCCCTACTCCTACCTGACTGACGCCAACCTGTCCGCCGATTTCTGGACAGTTCGGGCCGTCGAGAGGTAGGGAATCGCCCCCTTCGCAGGCGAAGTCGAGTCAAACGGGATCCGCCAACAGGCAAGAGTTGGCGAGGAGGGTCTATGGCATACACGGCGAGTGACCTCACGCGACGGTTCAATCTGGGCAGGACGTTGTTGAGCCCGTATCCGGCGGCCAACCAGGCGCTCGTCGGTCTCACGCTGTCTGGGCCGGGCCGGACGCTGAACCTCCCATTTCCCGCCGACCTCAAGCCGAAGCCCGCGACGGGGCAGGTCGGCAACCCCAACGATCCGCTGCCAACGGCTGACGTCGTGGTGCTCACGTACACGTCCGACGAAGCGAAGGCCCTCGCCGACGTGATGTCTCCCGGGAAGTTCTCGCACGACTGGACGCACTATGCGCACAACTACAAGACCTTCCTACCCAACATACGCAAGGGCGCCCCGTCCCGCATGGCCGGTAGGCTCGGGAGCTATTGGACGACCTCGGTCGGCGGGAAGTCCATCCTGCTGTTCAAGTCCGAGCTCCACCTTCACCAGGACGTCTTCCTCAAGAACGGGAAACCCACGATGCCGATCAAGGACCTCTTCCACCAGATCATCGACGAGGCGAAGCCGGGACACTTCTTCTGCATCGGGACGGCGGGAGGAACCTGCCCCGACCGACCGCTTGGGACCGTGGCAGCGAGCCGTGCTGTGCGCTTCATTTGCAAGAAGGACTTCGCGAAGGAGAAATTCGCCAATGCGCAGTTCCAGTCCAATTGGACTGTCCCGACGACGTTCCGGGCGCAGGCGTTGAGCCTCATGAAAGCGTTCATGGACAACTTGGTAGTTCAGTCCGCTGGCAACTACGCGTCGTGCCCTTGCCACGCTCTGCAGGGCGGGAACGACAGGCCCCCCAAGCCCACCTTCTTGCTGGACGGCGCCGGCGGAGTCCCGAAGGACTTTCCAGTGCTGACGACCGACTTCTTCGAGTTTGGAACGGACAGGAACCATCTCGAGAAGCTGGGCCTCGCGGTCGAGATGGACGACGCCGTCTTCGGCCTTGCCTGCTCCGAGTTGGCCGCCCCCCCAAAGTGGCTCAGCATTCGCAACTACTCCGATCCGGTAATCAACGCGGCTCTGAAACCCAGGGCACAGGAGTCGTGCGCAGCGAAAATCTACTTGCGATACGGCTACTGGACCTCCGTGATGGGCGCCATCGGGACATGGAGCATCATCGCTGGGCTGTGATGTCCCCGAGCGGGGTGGACCCATCGGGGCTCGTGCAACGCCGCCCGGAAGAGGTGTCGGCTAGCCACGACCTCGGCGCGCATCCGGTCTATGGCTTGACGCCGAGGCTCGTGGAGACCGCCGGGGCGTGGTCGGTATGCATCGCATGCCGTTGGTGTCCTTCCGAAGGACTGCTGGGGTCTAGTCGAACCCGTCGAGCCTCGAGAGGCGGATGCCCTCCCGGCTCATCACTGGCACCTGCGATCGCTCGGCGACTCACCGAAGTGCGCAGCAGCCATTCTGTGACTGAGTTTCTTGGCCTTCCATTCGAGATCGGCCTCGACCGGGGCCCTGCGGGAAGTGCCACCGAGCGCAGCGCCGCTGTCGAGGTCGCCCAACGCGAGTCGCCGAGGGCAATGACGAGCGACGCGTCAGGGTCTATGCGAGCTAAGGAGGGCGGCCGCGGCCGCGTCAGCGAGGAAGACGAGGTCGCCGTCCGGGCGGACCAGCTTCGCCGGCACCTCGGCCGCCGGCCGGTCGCCCTCGAGCACCTCGCGCAGCATCGCCGCCTTGGCCTCGCCGGAGACCAGGAACGCGACCGCGGCGGCGTGGTTGAGCACCGGCAGCGTCAGCGTGATGCGCTCGACGCCGAGGCGGGTGACGCGGGTGGCCGCGACCAGGCGCGTTCGCTCCTCGACTGCCGAGCTGCCGGGGAACAACGAGGCGGTGTGGCCGTCGGCGCCGAGCCCGAGGAGCACGAGGTCGAAGCGCGGCGTCCCGCCCAGGCCGACGCGGAAGAAGCGGCGCAGCTCGGCCTCGTACTCCGCCGCCGCGGTCGCGGCGTCGGGCAGCTCGGCGCGGACGCGGTGGATGTTCGCCGGCGGGATCGGCACGCGCGAGAGGAGCAGCGACTCGGCGAGGCGGAAGTTGCTGTCCGGGTGCTCGGGCGGGACGGTCCGCTCGTCGCCCCAGAACACGTGCGTCCAGGCCCACGGCAGCGCCGAGAACCGCGACGGCGCCCGAGTCGCGAGGCGCTCGAACATCGCCGCCGGCGTCGCCCCGCCGGAGAGCGCGACCGCGAAGCGTCCGCGGGCGCGCACCGCCTCCGCCGCGCGCCGCGCGAACTCCTCCGCCGCGGCCGTCGCGAGCGCCGCGGCATCGGCGAGGACCCGCAGATCCGGGACGGTCCGCGGCGCCCGCGGCTCACCGGTCATCGAGGCCCCGCGTCCCGACCGAGGGGATGGGCCGACGCGGCACGCCGACCGCGGACCGCGGCCCGGCGCCGTTGCGCATCCACGCCGGCGAAGACCGGCGCGCCGGTTCCCGCATCAGATCTCGCGCCACGCCCGCCCGTCCCGCTGCAACAGCAGCCCCGCCTCCGCCGGCCCCGCCGATCCCGCCGCGTAGTTCGGGAAGGTGCGCGGCGGCAGGGCGCTCCACACGTCGAGGATCGGCGCGACCACCGCCCAGGCGATCTCGACGTGGTCGGCGCGCTGGAACAGCGTCGCGTCGCCGCGCATGCAGTCGTAGAGCAGCGTCTCGTAGCCGGTGGTGGGCGCGCCGCCGAAGTAGTCCTGGTAGGAGAACTCCATGTCGACCGAGCCGATCGACAGCTCCGGCCCCGGCACCTTCGCGCCGAAGCGCAGGAAGATCTCCTCGTTCGGCTGGATGCGAAGCACGAGGATGTTCGGCGAGAGGCGCTCCACCGGCGTCTCGCGGAAGAGCATGAACGGGGCGCGGTGGAACTGGATGGCGATCTCGGTCACGTGCTGCTTCATCCGCTTGCCGGTGCGGAGGTAGAACGGCACGCCGGCCCAGCGCCAGTTGTCCACCAGCAGCTTCATCGCGACGTAGGTCTCGGTCGCCGAGTCCGGCGCGACCCCCGGCTCGGCGCGATAGGCCGTGACCTTGGTCCCGTCGGCGAGTGCGCCCTCGCCGTACTGCCCGCGCACGGTGCGGGTCAGCACCTCCTCCGGCGACATCGGCTGGATCGCGCGGAGGATCTTCGCCTTCTCGTCGCGCACTGCGTCCGCCTCGAACGAGATCGGCGGCTCCATTGCGGTCAGCGCCAAGAGCTGGAAGAGGTGGTTGGGGACCATGTCGCGCAGCGCGCCAGCCTTCTCGTAGTAGCCGGCGCGGTGCTCGACCCCCAGCTCCTCCGCCACGGTGATCTGCACGTGGTTGACGTAGCGCCGGTTCCAGATCGGCTCGAAGATCCCGTTGCCGAACCGGAAGACCATGATGTTCTGCACCGTCTCCTTGCCGAGGTAGTGGTCGATGCGGTAGATCTGGTCCTCGCCGAGCGCCCCGCGCAGCACCGCGTTGAGCGCGCGCGCCGACTCGAGGTCGCGCCCGAACGGCTTCTCGTAGACGACTCGCCGCCACTGCCCGCCCGCCTCGGAGACGAGCCCCGCGCGGCCGAGGTTGGTCGTGATGTCGCCGAAGAAGCGCGGCGGCGTGGCGAGGTAGAACAGCGCGTTGCCGGCGGTGCCGTGCTTGGACTGCGCCGCCGCGAGCGCCTGGCCGAGCCGGTCGTACGCCGCCGGGTCGAGGAAGTCGCCGACCACGTACTCGAGTCGCGCCAGCACCCAGTCGAGCAGCGCCGGGTCGAAGTTGGGCGGCAGGTGGGCGTTGACCGCCCGGCGCATCTCCTCGCGGAACGCGTCGGTGTCGAGCTCGTCGTTGGCGAACCCGATCACCGCGAAGCCGTCCGGCAGGAGGCGGGCGGCGGCGAGGTTGTAGAGCGCCGGGAGCAGCTTGCGGTTGGCGAGGTCGCCGGCGGCGCCGAAGATCACCATCGCGCACGGTCCGGCGGCGTGGGGCTGCGGCCTCGCCGCGGGCTCCGGCCGGTGCTCGTTGTGGTCGTGCGTCGCCATCGTCAGGTCTCCCCCGTCTCGCTCCCGCCAGCCCGGCCCATGTCTTGCTGAATCTCGTTCCTGCTGTCCCCTGTTCCCTGTCCGTCTCACCCGCCCGCGGGCCGCTCGACGTGCCCGCCGAACTTGTGCCGCATCGCGGACAGCACCTTCTCCGCGAAGCTGTGCTGCTCGCGGGAGCGGAAGCGGACGAACAGCGCCGCCGCGAGGACGTCGGCGGGCACCGCCTCGTCGATCGCCGCGTTGATCGTCCAGCGCCCCTCGCCGGAGTCCTGCACGAAGCCGCTGAACCCCGACAGCTCGGCGTCCTCGAACAGCGCCGCGGCGGCGAGGTCGAGCAGCCACGAGGAGACGACGCTGCCGCGCCGCCACACCTCGGCGATCGCGGCGAGGTTGAACTCGAAGCGCGTCCCGTCGAGGCCGAGCCGTCCCGCGTTGGCGAGGATGTCGAACCCCTCCGCGTACGCCTGCATCAGACCGTACTCGATGCCGTTGTGGACCATCTTGACGAAGTGGCCGGCGCCCGGCGGCCCGCAGTGGAGGAAGCCGAGCTCCGCGCCGGCCGGCTCGCCGTCGCGGCCGGGGGTGCGCTCGACCGTCCCGCGCCCCGGCGCGAGCGTGCGGAAGATCGGCTCGAGGCGCGCGACGGTGGCGTCGTCGCCCCCCACCATCAGGCAGTAGCCGCGCTCCAGCCCCCAGATCCCGCCGCTGGTGCCGGCGTCGACGTAGTGGATGCCCTTCGCGCCGAGCCCCTGCGCCCGCCGGATGTCGTCCTTGAAGAACGTGTTGCCGCCGTCGATCACGGCGTCGCCCGCGGCGAGGTGCGGCGCCAGCGCCGCGATCGTGTCCTCGGTCGGCTTGCCCGCCGGCACCATCACCCACACCGCGCGCGGCGCGGCGAGCTTGGCGGCGAGGTCGGCGAGCGAGGTCGCGCCGATTGCGCCTTCCTTCACGAGCGCGGCGACGTTCGCCGCATCGAGGTCGTACACCGCGCAGCGGTGGCCGCCGCGCATCAGCCGGCGGACCATGTTCGCGCCCATCCTTCCGAGCCCGACCATCCCGAGTTGCATGTTTCCCTCCAACCTCCGCGGCGCGAGGAAAAATGCCGGGCGACCCCGGCGTGATCGACTTCCCGCGGGCGAGCGCCCCGCCCGAGACGAAACCGAGTCGCTTTCCCGCAGCTTACTCCAGCGCGGCGTGGACGAGGCGCTCGAGCCGCGCCAGCCCCGCCGCCAGGTCGCCGCGCACGTGGACGCGGAGCAGGCGCCGGCCGCGCTCGGCGAGCGCGTCGAGGTCGCCCTGCGCCTGCGCCGCCTCCACCACCCCGAACGAGAGCCGCTTCCCCGGCACCGGGACGTCGGCGGCGTGCTCGTGCGTGACCTGCAGGAACACGCCCGAGTTCGGCCCGCCCTTGTACGCCTGCCCGGTCGAGTGCTGGAACCGCGGCCCGAAACCGAGACAGGTCGCCACCCCGCGCGCGTCGCGCACGCGGACGCGGATCGCCTCGAGCGCGGCGCGGTTGGCGTCGTCCATCGCGACGTAGGCGAGGAGCGCGAAGTAGTCGCCCCGGCGCAGGCGCGCGAGGTGGGCGGCGAGCATCGTCGCCAGCCGCTTGCGCCCGCCGCGCCGCAGCGCGGCGGCGTTGCGCCCGTCCGCGTACAGCGTCAGGTCGCCGTCGGCCGCGAGCGGCTCCGGCGCCGGCAACGCGCCGCTCGACTCGTACTCGGCGGTGAGACGGCGCGCTGCCTCCTTCGCCGACTCGACGTCCGGCTGGTCGAACGGGTTGATGCCGAGGATCGCGCCCGCCACGGCGGTCGCGAACTCCCAGCGGAAGAACTCGCGGCCGAGGTCGTGCGGGTCGTTGAGCTCGATGCGCACGACCGGCTGGCCGGCCTGCTCGAGGCGCGCGACCGCCGCGTCCTGGGCGGCGTCCGCGCCGCCGGCGAGCCGCAGGTAGGCGAACACGCGGTCGTCGCCGTACGCCTCCGGCGCGCCGAGCGGCTCGCCGTCGACCGGGACCAGCCCCTTGCCGTGCTTGCCGGTCGACTCGGCGAGCAGCTGCTCGAGCCAGCCGCCGAGGCCGGCGATCCCCGGCGACGCCACCACCGTCACCTTGTCGCGCCCCGCCTTCGCCAGCTCGCCGAGGATCACGCCGAGCGCCGCCCCCGGGTTGTCGGCGGCCGGCACGCAGCTCGCGCAGGCGTGGACCATCTCCTCGGCGCGGTCGAGCAGGCACGGCACGTCGAACCCGGCGATCGCCGCCGGGACCATGCCGAAGTCGGAGAGCGCCGAGTAGCGCCCGCCGATCGCCGGCACGCCGTGGAACA
Organism: Thermoanaerobaculaceae bacterium; assembly: GCA_035517415.1. Lineage (GTDB taxonomy): Bacteria > Acidobacteriota > Thermoanaerobaculia > Thermoanaerobaculales > Thermoanaerobaculaceae > DATIYW01. The sequence goes on along the minus strand of DATIYW010000279.1, from coordinate 17,669 downwards.
GCCGGCGGAAGCCGCGCCGCATCGCCTCGTGCTCGAGCGCCGAGCCCGGGTCGGTGATGACGACGAAATGCTGCGGCGCCTGCGTCTCGCCGACCACCGAGGACACCCGGGCGAGGAAGTACTCCATCAGCAGGTTCGGCTCCACCGTCGTCCCCGACTTGCTCGACACGACGAAGAGCGTCCGGTCGAGGTCGAGGCGCGACTCGACGGCGCGGATCTGCCCCGGGTCGGTCGAGTCGAGCACCTCGAGCTCGGGCGCCCCGGCGACCGTCCCGAAGGTGCGCCGCAACACGTCCGGCGCGAGGCTCGAGCCGCCCATCCCGAGCAGGACGCAGCGGGTGAACCCGGCCTCGCGGATCTCCTCCGCCGCGGCGCGGCGCCGCCCGAGGTGGGCGCGCTGGTCGTCGGTGATGCCGAGCCAGCCGAGCCACCGCGCCTCGTCCGCGCCGGTCCACAGCGACGCGTCCCGCGCCCACAAGCGCGCGGTGTTGCCGCCGGCCTGCCACACCTCGAGCGCGCGCGCGACGGCGCCCGCGAGCGGCGGCGGGAGCGACGCGCGGTGCGGCCGGGCGCCGCGGCCGGCGTGCGCGGCACGGGCCGTCTCGACCGCGCCGAGGAGCTTGTCGAACGCCTCCGCGAACAGCTTCACGCCCGCCTCGGTGAGTCGGGTCGTGACGTCGGCGAGGGAGATCCCGACGCGCTCGAGCTCGGCGAGCGTCGCCGCCGCGGCGGCCGGGTCCTCGGCCAGGCTCGACCGCACGAGGCCGTGCTCGCGGAACGCGGCGAGCGTCGCCGGCGGCATCGTGTTGACGGTGTCGGGCCCGATCAGCTCCTCGACGTAGCGCACGTCGCGGTAGGCCGGGTTCTTGGTCGAGGTCGAGGCCCACAGCAGGCGCTGGACGCGCGCGCCGCGCGTGGCGAGCGCCTCCCAGCGCGGGCCGCGGAAGATCTCGCGGAAGCGCTGGTAGGCGACGCGCGCGTTGGCGATCGCGACCGCCCCGCGCAGGCGGTCCAGCGCCGCCCGCTCCTCGCCGCCCGCGGACGCGAGCCGCGCCTCGATCCGATTGTCCACCTCGGTGTCGATGCGGCTGACGAAGAAGCTGGCCACGCTCGCCACCCGCCCGACGTCGCCGCCGCGCTCGGCCAGCCACTGCAGGCCGCGCAGGAACGCCTCCGCGACCTCGGCGTAGACCTCGACCGAGAACAGCAGTGTGACGTTGACGTTGACGCCCTCCGCGATCAGCCGCTCGATCGCCGGCAGCCCCTCGCGCGTCGCCGGCACCTTGACCATCACGTTCGGCCGGTCGAGCTCGCGCCATAGGCGCTGCGCCTCCGCGATCGTCCCCGCCGTGTCGTGGGCCAGGCGCGGCGAAACCTCGAGGCTGGCGTAGCCGTCGCCGCCGGCGGAGGCGGTCCAGACCGGGAGCAGCACGTCGGCGGCGAGGCGGACGTCCTCGACCGCGAGCCGCTCGTAGGCGCCTGCCGCGTCGAGGCCGGGCTCGCCGGCGAGCGCGTCGATCGCCTCGCGGTAGTCGGTCGAGCCGGCGATCGCCTTCTCGAAGATCGACGGGTTCGACGTCACCCCGCCCAGGCCGTCCTCGCGCACCAGCCGGCCGAGCTCGCCGCCGGCGACGAAGCTGCGTCGGATGTAGTCGAGCCACACCGACTGGCCGGCGCGTCCGAGTTCCAGGAGCGGGTTCACGAGCGCCTCCCGAGCGAGCCGGCGAGCACGGTGGCGAAGTGCTCCTCCAGGGTGCGGACCTTGGCGAGCCGGCGCACGTGCCGCTCGGCCGCCGAGAAGCGCGCCGCGAGGAACGTCTGCGCCAGCTCGCTCGCGAGGGCGACGCCGACGATCCGCGCGCCGAGCACGAGCACGTTCATGTCGTCGTGCTCCACGCCCTGGTGCGCCGAGTAGGCGTCGTGGCAGATCCCGGCGCGCACTCCCGGGATCTTGTTCGCGGCGACCGAGGCGCCGACGCCGCTACCGCACACCAGCACGCCGCGGTCGACGCGCTGCTCCCGCACCGCCAGCCCGACCGCCGCGGCGAAGTCGGGATAGTCGACCGGCGCCGGCCCGTCGGTGCCGACGTCGATCAGGTCGTGGCCGAGGTCGCGGATCAGCTTCGCCAGGGTCGCCTTGAGCTCGTAGCCGGCGTGGTCCGCACCGATCGCGACGCGCATCGTCAGCCTCGCCTTTCGAGCTGCTGCAGCGCGGCCTCGACGATCCGCTCGGGCGTGAAGCCGAACTTGCGCTGCAGCTCATGAAGCGGCGCCGAGGCGCCGAACGTGTGCATCGCGATGATCGCGCCGCCCTCGCCGGCGTAGCGCTCCCAGCCGAACGCGGACGCCTGCTCGACCGCGACCCGCGCGGTGACGCCGGGCGGGATCACGCTGCGCCGATACGCCTCGTCCTCGCGCTCGAACAGCTCCCACGACGGCATGCTCACGACGCGCGCCCGCACGCCCTTTCGCGCCAGCCGCTCGTGGGCGTCGACGCACAGCGCGACCTCGCTGCCGCTGGCGAGCAGCAGCAGCTCGGGCTCGCCGCCCGGCGCGTCCGCCAGGACGTAGGCGCCGCGGCGCAGCCCGGCCGCCGGCGCGAGGCGCGAGCGGTCGAGCGTCGGCACCGCCTGGCGCGTCAGCACCAGCGCCGCCGGCGTGTGCCGGAGCGCGACGATCACCCGCCACGCCTCGGCGACCTCGTTCGCGTCGGCGGGCCGGATCACGACCAGCCCGGGGACCGCCCGCAGCGAGGCGAGCTGCTCCACCGGCTGGTGGGTCGGCCCGTCCTCGCCGAGTCCGATCGAGTCGTGGGTGTAGACGTAGATGGTCGGGATCTCCATCAGCGCCGCGAGGCGGATCGCGGGACGCATGTAGTCGGAGAAGATGAGGAACGTCGAGCCGTACGGCCGCACCTTGCAGTGCGAGAGGCCGTTGAGGATGCCGCCCATGGCGTGCTCGCGGACGCCGAAGTGGAGGTTGCGCCCGCCGCGGTCGGTGGCGGTGAACTCGCCCGCCCCCTCGAACGTGAGGCGGGTCTTGGTCGACGGGTTGAGGTCGGCGGAGCCGCCCACCAGCCACGGCACGCGCCGCGCCACCGCGTTGAGCACGGCGCCCGAGGCCTCGCGCGTCGCCATGCCCTTGGCATCGGCGGGGAACGCCGGGATCGCCTCCTCCCAGCCGTCGGGGAGCTGCCGGTGCTGCATGCGGTAGAGCTCGTCCGCCAGCTCCGGGTGTGCGCCGCGGTACGCCTCGAAGCGCTCCATCCATGCCGCGCGCAGCGCCGCGCCGCGCGCGCCGACGCCGGCGGCGAACGCCTCGCGCACGCCCTCCGGCACGAGGAACTGCGCGTCCTCGGGCCAGCCGTAGGCGCGCTTCGCCCCACGCACCTCGTCATCGCCGAGCGGCTCGCCGTGCGCCGCGCTCGTGTCCTGCTTGCTCGGCGCCCCCCACGCGATGTGGCTGTCGACGATCACCAGCGTCGGCCGGTCCGGGGTCGCCTCGAAGCCGGCGAACGCGCGGCGCAACAGGTCGAGGTCATTGGCGTCGCCGACCCGCGTCACGTTCCAGCCGTAGGCGAGGAAGCGCTCGGCGGTGTCCTCCGATTGCTCCCACGCCGCGTGCCCCTCGAGCGTGATGCGGTTGTTGTCGTAGATCCAGCACAGGTTGCCGAGGCGGAGGTGGCCGGCGAGCGCGGCCGCCTCCGCGCCGACGCCCTCCATCAGGTCGCCGTCGCTGCAGATCGCGTAGACGTCGTAGTCGAACAGCTCGAAGCCGGGGCGGTTGTAGCGCGCCGCCAGCCACAGGCCGGCGATCGCCATGCCGACGCTGGCGGTGACGCCCTGGCCGAGCGGCCCGGTCGTGGTCTCGACGCCCGAGGTCCAGCGGTACTCCGGGTGGCCCGGGCACTTGCTGCCGAGCTGGCGGAAGCGGCGGATGTCGTCGAGGCTCACCGCCGGCTCGCCGAGGTTCTCGTAGCGGGCGTTGACCGCCTTGACGCCGGCGAGATGCAGCAGCGAGTAGAGCAGCATCGAGGCGTGGCCGCAGGAGAGCACGAAGCGGTCGCGGTTCGGCCAGATCGGGTCGGCCGGGTCGAACCGGAGGCGCTCTTGCCACAACAGGTAGGCGACCGGCGCGAGCGCCATCGGCGTGCCGGGGTGCCCGGAGCGGGCCGCCTGGACCGCGTCCATCGACAGCGTGCGGATGGTGTTGATGCAGAGTGCCTCGATGCCGCCGCGCGCCGGGACGCGGCGGCCCGCCGGTCCCGCGGCGGGGGCGGACTCCGCCGCGCCGGCTCGCGCCTTGACCTCACCCACGGTGGCCTCCGATCGGCGTGGCCCTGTGTTTCCCCACGACCGTAAAGACGTTTCGCCCTCCGCCGCTGTTCCCGGCCCTCCGCGCCTCGACGGTGCGCGTCGCGGGCGTAAGCCGTCCCTGGGGAGCGAGTTGCGGCTTGCCGACGCCACAGGGGGGGCCGCGCTCCGACCTATTGGATGGCCTTGGATGGCTCCGATTGGAGGTTGCGCGCCCGGAAATCGGGAGTAGATTCAACATAGGTCCGGTCCAATTCGCAGGCCCGGCCCCGTGAAAGGAGCTTGGCGGTGGACGTCCACATCGACCGGGAATCGACGGTGCCGATCTACCTCCAGATCTCGAGCGGGATCAAGGACCTGATCCTCGCCGGCAAGCTCCCCGAGGGGTTCCGCCTGCCGCCTGAGCGCCGCCTCGCCCGCTCTCTCGGCGTCAATCGCAGCACCGTGCTCGCCGCCTACCGCGAGCTCAAGGCGGACGCGCTGGTCGACGCGCACGTCGGCCGCGGCACGGCGGTCCTGCCCCGCCATTCCGTGCCGGCCGCGCCCGGCCCGACCCAGCCAATCCCGTGGCGCCAGCTCGTACGCGAGGACGGCCCGAGGGCGCAGGACCCGCTCGTCCGCGACCTCCTCCAGCTCACCGAGCGGGCGGACATCATCTCGCTCTCCGTCGGCCTGCCCGCCGCCGAGCTGCTGCCGCTCGACGCGGTCCGCCGCGTCATGTCGGCGCTGCTCGAGGAGGTCGGCGCACCGCTGCTCCTGCACTGCCCGACCGAGGGGACGAGCAGCTTCCGCGAGACGATCGCCGGGATGCTCGTCACCCGCGGCATCCGCTGCGCGCCCGGCGAGGTGCTGGTCACGTCGGGCTCGCAGCAGGGCCTCGACCTCGCGGTGCGCGCCTTCGTCGAGCCCGGTGACGCGGTGGTGGTGGAGGAGCCGTCGTTCTTCGGCGCGCTGCAGGCGTTTCGCCGCGCCCCGGCGCGCCTGCTCGGCGTGCCGGTCGACGCCGACGGGATGCGCACCGACGTGCTCGAGTCGCTGCTCGCCCGCCACCGGCCCAAGCTGATCTACTCGCTGCCGACCTTCCAGAACCCGTCCGGCGCGGTGATGAGCCTGGAGCGCCGCCGCCACCTGCTCGACCTCGCCTACCGCTACCAGGTGCCGATCGTCGAGGACGACCCGTATGGCGAGCTGCGCTACGACGGGCCGGCGCTGCCCTCGCTGGCGGCGCTCGACGAGCACGGCTACGTGATGTACCTGTCCTCGTTCTCCAAGGTTCTGTTCCCCGGCATGCGGGTCGGCTTCCTGGTCGCGCCGCGCCCGGCGCTGCGCCAGCTCGCGCTCGCCAAGCAGGCGATGGACCTGCACTCGAGCACCGCCGGCCAGCACCTGATCGAACGGCTGATCCGCGACGGGCACTACGCGCGCCATCTCAAGACCGTGCGCGCCGAGTACCGGCGCCGCCGCGACCTGATGGACGAGGCGCTGCGCAGCCACGCGCCCGAGGGCGTGAGCTGGAGCAAGCCGAGCGGCGGGTTCTACTTCTGGTGCCGGTTCCCGAACGCGATCGCGCAGGCGCAGCTGCTCGCCAGGGCGGCGGAGAGCCGGGTCTCGTACCTGCCCGGCGACGCCTGCTTCGCCGACGAGCCGAGCGAGAACTACCTGCGGCTCAACTTCACGTTCCCGCCGCCGGAGGCGATCGGCGAGGGCGTCGAGCGGTTGATGGGCGCGGTGCGCGCGGCGGCGAGCCGGCCGCGCCGCGGCGGCAACGGCGGCGGCACGCCGCCGATCGTCTGAACCCGGGAGGGAGGAATCGATGGCGGTCCAGTTCGCGAAGCGCATGGAGTCTCTCAAGGCGTCGGAGATCCGCGAGATCCTCAAGGTGACGCAGCGGCCGGAGGTGATCTCCTTCGCCGGCGGCCTGCCCGCGCCGGAGTGCTTCCCGGTCGACGAGATGCGCGAGGTCGCCGCGCGGGTGCTCTCCGAGCGCGGCCGGGTCGCGCTGCAGTACTCGACCACCGAGGGCGACCCGGCGCTGCGCCGGGCGATCGCCGAGCGCATGCGCGACAGGCTCGCGGCCGACGTCCCCCCCGAGGAGGTGCTGATCACCTCGGGCTCGCAGCAGGGGCTCGACCTCACCGGCAAGGTGTTCCTCGACGAGGGCGACGCGGTGCTGTGCGAGAGCCCGACCTACCTCGGCGCGATCAACGCGCTGCAGGTGTACCGGCCGCGCTTCGTCGAGGTGCCGACCGACGACGACGGGATGCTCCCGGAGGAGCTCGACAAGCGGCTCGCCGCCGAGCCGCGCGCCAAGCTCGCCTACGTCATCCCGGACTTCCAGAACCCGACCGGCCGCACCTGGTCGCTGGCACGCCGCCACGCGTTCATGGAGATCGTCTCCCGCCGGAAGCTCCCGGTGGTCGAGGACAACCCCTACGGCGAGCTGCGCTTCGAGGGGACGCCGCTGCCCGCGCTCAAGGCCATCGACCCCGACGGTCTGGTCGTCTTCCTCGGCACGTTCTCGAAGATCTTCTGTCCCGGCCTGCGCATCGGCTGGCTCGCCGCGCGGCGCCGCCTGCTCGAGAAGTACGTCGTGGTCAAGCAGGGCGCGGACCTCCACACCTCCACGCTGGCGCAGATGCAGATCGCAGCGTACGTCGAGGCGTACGACCTCGACGACAACGTGGCACGGATCCGCGAGGTCTACCGCCGCCGCCGCGACGCGATGATCCGCGCGATCGAGGCGGAGTTCCCGCCCGGCGTCCGCTTCACCCGCCCGCACGGAGGGCTGTTCCTCTGGGTCGAGCTGCCCGCGTCGCTCAACGCCCGCGAGGTGCTGGCGCGCTGCGTCGCCGAGAACGTCGCGTTCGTGCCGGGCGGCTCGTTCTTCCCCAACGGCGGCCACGAGAACACGTTCCGGCTCAACTTCTCGAACATGCCGGAGCCGCGCATCGCCGAGGGCATCGCGCGGCTCGGCCGCGTGCTGCGCGAGCTGGTCGGGCGAGTCGAGCCGTCAGGCGTGCGCGAGGCCGGCGTCGCGGCGGCCGGATGAGCCGGCCGGACGAGCGAGGAGATCGGGAGAATGGCCAGCACGCATGACGAGCAGACACGCGCGGGCGAGGTCGCCGTCGCGCGGTTCGAGTCCGGGTTCAGCTGCGCCGAAGCGATCGTCCTCGCCCTGGCCGGAGACGGCGCCGCCGGGTCCGGAGCGTCGCGTGCGGCGGCGGCGTTCGGGGGCGGGATCGCGCGGCGCGGCGGGACGTGCGGCGCACTCACCGGCTGCGCGATCGCGATGGGGCTGCGCTGCGGCCGCACCTCGCCGCAGGACGAGTCGCGCCGCGACCTCGTCTACCGCGCGGTGGACCGGACGTTTCGCGCCTTCCAGGAGCGCTTCGGAACCTGCGACTGCCGGCGCCTGACCGGCCTGGACTTCAGTCGAGAAAACGCCCCGGAGGAGAAGGCGCGGGTCCTGCGCGACGTGTGCGCACCGGCCGTCCGGTTCGTCGCCGAGCGGGGCGCCGCCGAGATCGCCGCCGCCGAGGAAGCGAGGGTGGAGCCGTGACCGTCCGCATGTTCAAGGTCGACTCTTTCACGGACCGGCCTTTCGCCGGCAACCCCGCCGGCGTGTGCCTGCTGCCGGAGGCGCGCGAGGCAGGGTGGATGCAGGCGGTGGCGCGCGAGATGAACCTCTCGGAGACCGCGTTCCTGGTGCGCAGTGGCGGTGGCTTCGACCTGCGCTGGTTCACGCCGGTCGCCGAGGTCTCGCTCTGCGGCCACGCCACGCTCGCCAGCGCCCACGTGCTGTGGGAGGAGGGCGTCCTCGCCGGCGGCGAGCCGGCGCGTTTCGCGACGAAGAGCGGCCCTCTCACCGCGGAGCGGCGCGAAGGACGCATCGAGATGGACTTTCCCGCCAAGCTCGAGCAGCCCGCCGAGCCGCCCGGGAACCTGCTGCGCGCGCTCGGCTGCGAGGCGCGCTACGTCGGCCGCAACCAGTTCGACTACCTCGTGCTGCTCGACGACGAGGCCGCCGTTCGCGCGGTCGCGCCCGATTTTGCCAAGCTCAGGACCGTCGAGGTGCGCGGCGTGATCGTCACGGCGCGCTCGAGCGACCCGGCGTTCGACTTCGTATCGCGCTTCTTCGCGCCCAAGGTCGGCGTGGACGAGGATCCCGTGACCGGCTCCGCGCACTGCGCGCTCGCGCCGTTCTGGGGCGCGAGGCTCGGCAAGACCGAGATGCGCGCCTGGCAGGCGTCCGCGCGCGGCGGCGAGATGACGGTCCGCACCGCCGGGGACCGCGTCTTCCTCGGCGGGCGGGCGGTCACGATCCTCCGCGGCGAGCTTGTTGTCTGAGGAAACCGGGGTCAGGGGTCAGGGGTCAGGGGCCAGCTAAGACTCCCCGTCGTTCGGCACCCGAAATGACGACCCAAAGACAACGAAGGGTGGCCGCGAGGCCGCCCCTCGGTGCATGATCTGTCTTGCTTTTCCCTGACCCCTGACCCCTGACCCCTGTCTCCTACGCCAACTCCTTCAGCGTCGCCTTGAGCAGCTGGTAGAACTTGCCCACGCTCGAGATCTTGACGCGCTCGTCCGGCGAGTGCGGCGACTCGATCTGCGGTCCGAGCGAGACCATGTCCATCCCCGGGCAGCGCTCGCCGAGCAGGCCGCACTCGAGGCCGGCGTGGATCGCCTTGACGACCGGCTTGGCGCCGAACTCACGCTGGTAGACGCGCTCGACGGTCTTGAGCACGGGCGAGCCGGGGTTCGGCTTCCACCCCGGGTAGCCGTCGTGCAGCTCGACCTTCGCCGCGCCGAGGCGGAAGATCGCGGCGAGCTGCTCGGTGGTCGCCTTCAGCGACGGCATCACCGACGACCGGCTCGAGGTCGTAACCCTCACCTTGTCGGGCTCGGTGATCACCACTGCGAGGTTGTTGGAGGTCTCGACCAGCCCGGGGACGGCGCGGCTCATCGCCAGTACGCCGTGCGGCACGGCGAGCAGCGCGTTGATGACGCGATTGGCGTCGCCCGGCCGCCACACCTGGCGGTTCTTCGCGCTGTCGGCGACCCGCGTCACCTCGATGCGCCCGTTGGCGTCGATTTCGTGGTACTCCTCCTTGAGCAGCTTGCCGACGCCCTCGACGACGACGCGCAGGCTCGCCTCGTTGTGCGGCGCGATGCGGATCACCGCGTCGGCCTCGCGCGGGATGGCGTTGTGCTTGCTGCCGCCCTCGATCGAGACGAGCGCGAAGCGGAGGCCGTGCTCGCGCACCGCGTTGAGCGCGCGGAGCAGGAAGCGCAGCGCATTGCCGCGGTTCTCGTGGATGTCGACGCCGGAGTGCCCGCCGCGCAGGCCGCGGACCGCGATCTTGAGCGCCATCGTCCCGGCGCGGGTGTCCTTGCGCGCGATCGCGAAGGTGGCGTGGGTGTCGGCGCCGCCGGCGCAGCCGATGTAGAGCGCGCCCTCCTCCTCGGTGTCGAGGTTGAGCAGCGTCTTGCCGCGGATGAGCGAGGCGTCGAGCTGCATCGCGCCGGTCAGACCCGTTTCCTCGTCGACGGTGAACAGCAGCTCGAGCGGGCCGTGCACGACGCCCGGGTCGTCGGCGACCGCCATCGCGGCCGCGACGCCGATGCCGTTGTCGGAGCCGAGCGTGGTGCCGGTGGCGTAGACGAAGTCGTCGACGACGCGCACCTGGATCGGGTCCTTGTCGAAGTCGAACTCGACGTCCGAGTTCTTCTCCGGGACCATGTCGAGGTGACCCTGCAGCACGACCACCGGCGCCTTCTCGTGGCCGGCGCTGGCGGGAACGCGCACGATCACGTTGCCGGCGGCGTCGCGCGCGACCTCGAGGCCCTTGCCGCGCGCCCAGCCGACGACGTGCTGCGCGACGCGCTCCTCGTGCTTCGACGGCCGCGGGATCTGCCGGATGGCGTCGAAGTGCTTCCAGATCAGGCGAGGCTCAAGCTTGTCCAGGGGACTCGGCACAACACACCTCCCTCTGTGGGCCGCCGTCCTGGCGACGGCGAGCGCTCATTGTACGACGAGAGTGGTTCCGAGGATCGGGGAACCGGGCCGGGCGCCGGCGACGGAGAGACAACGGACGCTTCTGTCTTGCTGTCCCGCGTCCCCGACCCTACCTCATCACCTCGAGGATGCCGTCCTCCTCCATGTAGACGGAGTCGATGAAGCGCACGGTATGGGTGTTGAGCGACATGATCACCGACGCCACCCGCACCCCGCCGCCGAACAGGCGCACGCCCTCGAGCAGGTCGCCCTTGGTGACGCCGGAGGCGACGAAGATCGCGTCGTCGCCGGAGGCGAGCTCCTTCTCCGAGTAGACGTGGTGGTGGTCCTTGATGCCGATCTCGTCGAGGCGCTTGCGGTGCCAGTCCTCGAGCACGACCAGCCGCCCCTGCATCTCGCCGTGGAGGCAGCGCATCGCCGCCGCGGTGATCACCCCCTCGGGGGCGCCGCCGATCCCCATCAGCGCGTGGATGCCGGTGCCGCGGATCGCGCTCGACATGCCGGCGGAGAGGTCGCCGTCGCTGATCAGCTTGACCCGCGCCCCGGCCTCGCGGATGTCGGCGATCAGCTGCTGGTGGCGGCTGCGGTCGAGGACCACGACCGTCAGGTCCTTGACGTCGCGCTCGAACGCCTTCGCCATCCGGGAGAGGTTGTCCTTGACCGGCGCGTCGATGTCGACGCAGCCGCGCGCGGTCGGGCCGACCACGATCTTCTGCATGTAGATGTCGGGCGCGTAGAGCAGGCCGCCCCTGCTCGCCGCGGCGAGCACCGCGATCGAGTTGTTCGACCCGGTCGCGCACAGGTTCGTGCCCTCGAGCGGGTCGACCGCGATGTCGATCTCGGGGTAGCCGAGCTTGCCGTCCTTGTCGGCGCCGACCTTCTCGCCGACGTACAGCATCGGCGCCTTGTCGCGCTCGCCCTCGCCGATCACGATCGTGCCGTTGATCGCGAGCGTGTCCATCTCGGTGCGCATCGCCTCGACGGCGATCTTGTCGGAGTGCTTGCGGTCGCCGTAACCCATCGTGCGCGCGGCGGCGATGGCGGCCTTCTCCGTGACCCTGAGGAAGTCTGGCTCGAGGTTGACGTCCATGGGGGCTCCTCCCGATCCGATGACGGTTCGATCATTATAGGCGCCGCCGGCGGGCTCCGCGCGTGCCCCCGTCGCCCTGCTGTCATTCCGAGCGCAGTGAGGAATCCGCTGTTCGCCGTCATTCCCGCGCAAGCGGGAATCCAGGCTTTGCACGCGCCCAGCCTGGGTCCCCGCTTTCGCGGGGACGACGACGGGCCATGCAGCGAGCGAGCCTGGTGCCGCGGATGCAATCGCTTCGCGACGGACTCGCCTTTCCAGACCTCGGACCGCGGACCCCGGACCCCGGACCGCGGGCCCCGGACCCCGGACCCCGGTCTTTTGCTACGGCGCGATCTTCAGGAGATCGTGGAGCTCCTTGACGCCGTCGGTGGCGCGGGCCGTCCTCACCGCCAGATCGCGGCGGGCACCGTCGGGCACCGTGCCGGTCAGGCTCACCACGCCGTCGGCGGCGTCGACGTCGATCTTGAACGCGGTCTTGCCCAGCTCCTCGAGCAGCCTGCCCTTGACCTTCGCCTCCAGGAGTGCGTCGCCGAAGCCGTGCTCGACCTTCCCGACGAACTTCGTCACCGGGGGCGGCGTCGCCTCCGCGGGCGCGACCTCGACGCGGCTGCGCACTTCCTTCACGCCCTCGACCGAAGCGGCGACGTCGCGCGCCAACATGCGGTTCGCGCGCTTGCCCACCTGCCCCGAAAGGTCGACGACGCCGGCCTTGACGTCGATCTGCACGCGCAGCCCGTCGGACTTGAGGTGCTCGAGCATCGCGACGCGGATCTTGGTCTTGAGGATCGCGTCGGCGAGCTCGTCGCTCACCGCCGACCAGGCGCGGTCGATCGCGTTCCCGGCGCGCGCCGCCGGACCCGGCGTCGGCGTCTGCGCCGCGGCGAGCGAGGCCGATCCGATCAGCATCGCGGCGGTGATGATGCGGCTCCGCCGCGCGATCACTTCTCCACCTCCGGGTGCACCGCCTGTTTGGTCGCCGCGTAGCCCGCCTGGTTGGTCAGCTCGTCGCGCACGCCGACCGAGATGCGGTAGCGCCCGGGCTCGAGCAGCAGCGACGTGGTGACCGTGTAGTACTGGTGCCGCGCCCGCTCGTAGTCGCCGGTCGGGACGCGCACGATCTGCTCGATCCGCTGCAGGTCGGACTGCTTGCCCTCGTTGTCGCGGGCGGCGTAGTAGATCATCAGGATGCCCTTGAGGATCGGCTCCTTCTCGAAGTAGCGGCCGCGGAACAGGCGCAGCTTGCGGTAGGGGTCGGCCGGCCACTTGTCGTACGGCACCTGCAGGTCTCCGGGCGCGGTGTCGGCCTTGGCGTCGAGCAGCACCTCGCCGGTCTGCACGTCCTCGAGCCGGACCTCGGTGTCGGGCTTGCGCTCGCTCGCCGGGAGGAAGATCCGCACGCCGCCGCCGAGCTCCTGGCGGACGACGAGCGGCGCCGGGAGCGCCGGGCTGAGCAGCTCCGGTCGCTCGACCTGCTCCTCGTCGGGGATGAGCGCGATCTTGTCGAGCGCGACGTGGACCTCCACCGGCAGCGTCCAGCGGTCGTTGGCCGCCGGCGACGGGTCGCCCGCCTTCAGCTCGATGCCGAGCGGGTTGTCCTGGAGGTCGAACTCGAGCCCGCTGACCACCCGGTCGGCGATCCTCGTGGGCAGCGTCTTCTCGATGAAGGTGCGGCGGTAGTTGAGCTTGTACTCCGGGTGCCCCTTCACCTTGACGTCGATGCGGTGGGTGCGGTCCTGTCCCGAGGGCGTGAGGCGGTAGCCGAGCGAGTAGTAGGTGTCGAGGTCGGCCGAGATGCGGTTGAGGCCCGGCGTCGGGTCGTTGCTGTTGAGGACGGCGAGGCCGCCGGTCTGGTCGGCCATGTAGGTGAGCGAGTCCTGGTAGTTGGTCTGCGCGATGTTCGCCGCCAGGCTCGAGCGCGAGGTGCGGTTCTCCGCCTCGATCCCCGACTCGGACTCGAGGCCGCGCGCGTCGATCGTGTAGAACGTCACGCCCGCCGCGGTGGCGGAGGTCACGAGGCGCTGGAACAGGTCGGTGGCGTCGTTCTCGTGCGCGGCCGAGAGGGTGCTCGGGCTGCGGTAGCGGTCCTCGATCTCGTAGAACAGCTCGAGGCCCGGCGTCATCGCCAGGCCGTCGGAGAGGTAGACGATCGCCTTCTTGCCGGGAAGCCCGGTCATCATCCCGATCAGCTCCTGCAGCGCGCCGATGGTGAACTGCAGGTTGTTGCGCTGCTCGCGCGCGAAGCTGGTCGCCTGGTCCATCGCCGAGATGATGCTGGTGGGGTTCTGGTCCGCATTCTGGTCGATGTAGTCCTCGACCTGCTTGCGCGAGTTGACCGCGTCGGTGCGCCCGCCGGTGTAGCGCTTCATCGTGTTGAGCGCCGCCGCCACCTCGTCCGCGTCCGAGGTGAACGGCTGCAGGATCTTCATGCTGCGCTGGTAGGAGATCACCATCGCGACGTCCGGCGGGGTGAGGTGGTCGCGGACCCACTCGGTCATGCGGCCGATCACGCGGTTGCGGTTCATCGGCAGGATGTTCTCGTTGTCGACGTAGATCGCGATGAAGGCGGGCTCGCGCTTGAGCGGCGCGACCGCCGCGGCGGGCGTCGCCGTCGCAGCCGGCGCGGGCGCGGTGGGCGTCGTTGCCGGCGGCGCAGGCGCGGCCGCCACGGGCGCCTCGGATTTCTCGGTGTAGACGGCGAAATTCGTGAGCGGCTGCAGCTTGCCGTCCTGCGAGACGACGAAGTCCTCGAGCTTGAGCCCGGAGACGGGGCCGTTCTTGTCGCGCACCGAGACGTCGACGTTGACGATCGTGACCTCCGCGACGTCGACGAACTTGAGACCGCCGATCTGGCGCACCGGCGGCTTGTCCGCCGGCGGCTTCTCCTCGGTCGGCGCCTCCTGCCCGGAACCCACGAACGCGAGTGTCGCGAACACCAAGCCCAAGCGCAAAGCGAGATCGCTCTTCAACCTGACCTCCGACCGCGGCAGTCTAGCAAAGGCCGCCGCAACGAATCGCCGTTCGCCGGCGGCAGAACGGGAGCCTGCAACAGCGCAGCTCGGACCTACAGCTTGAGGTCCGCGATCACCGCCGAGGTGGTGTGGGCGAGCACGTCGTCCACGCCGACGCGCACCGAGTGCGTTCCGCCCTCGACCTCGAGCATGAAGCGGTAGGCGAAGTAGCCCTTCTGCTGGGCCTCCTGCAGCTTCTCGGCGGGGATCTCGATCGGCACCTTGGCGTGGTTGAGCTCGGACTGGTTGCCACCCGCGTCGGTCGCGATCACGACCACCTGCACCTGGCCCCAGGCGACCGCGCCGCGCGGCAGCATCGTCAGCTTGGCGAACGGGATGCGCAGCTCGGCGCCGATCCGGTAGACCCTCATCCCCTGGGCGCCGAAGCGGAACTTGCTGGTCGGCTTGTCGAGCACCAGCTCGACGCCGAGCGGGTTCTCGGTCGCGCCGGTGAGCAGCGCCGCGCGCGAGCGCTCGGCCTCGCGCTGCTCGGCGGGGCGGTCGACGTAGGCCTTGCGGTAGGTGAGCTGGTACTCGGGGTGCCCGATCACCTCGGCGCGCAGCGCGTGCTCCTTGCCGTCGCCGCTATGCTCGGGCTGGAACGCCAGCGAGTAGTAGCTCGAGGTCAGGCGCTCGACGTCGAGGAGCGCGGCGCCGCCGTTGCCGCTGAAGATCGCCTCGCCGCCGGTGAGTTGCGCGGCGCGGATCAGGTTGTCCTTGCGGTCGGCCTCGCGCCAGAAGCGGACGCTGGCGACGTCGGTGAAGCCATCGGGGCGCGTGCGGCTGGCGTTGACGTCGTGGATGTCGTTGCCCGACGGGTCGAGCGTGTAGAGCGTGAACTCGAGCTCGCTGGCGAGGTGGGCGGCATGGGCGAGCAGGCCGACGTTGCGGTACTCGCCCGGCGGGGTGTCGCGGAAGAAGTCGTAGGCGCGGTAGACGGGCACGTTCTCGGCACGCGGGAACCCGGGCGAGACGAGGATCACGACCTTGCGCGCGTCGACCTGCGCGAAGCGGTCGACCGCGGCGGAGAACGCGGCCTCGACCTTGCCGACGATGCGGCGCATTTCCGCCCAGTACTCCTCGTTCTGCATCCGGCGGTAGTCGTAGGTGCCGCGCGGGGAGTTGAAGTTGCTGAGCGTGATCTGGCGCTGCAGGCCGGTCGCCGGGGTGCGCTCGACCTCCTTGAACGCCTCGATCAGCTTGTCGCGGCTCGCGGTCGGCAGCGTGTGCACCCGGAGGCTGCCGTCGAAGCTCAGCACCGCCATCGTCTCGGCGGGAGGCAGGCCGGCCGCCACCTGGTCGCGGAGCGAGTCGAGCACGGCGCGCTTGTCGGCCTCGACGAGCTGGTAGAGGTCGAAGAAGACCAGGACCATACGCGGCGCGGGCTGGCCCACCGCCGCCGCGTCGCGCGACTGGCTGATCTCGCCGCCGGTGACGGCGCTGAAGTTCGTGACCTTCTGCTCGGCGTTGTCCTCGAAGAGCCGGAAGTCCTGCTGGCGCAGGTTCGCCACGGGCACGCCCTGGGCATCGGTGACCTTGACGTCGACCGTGACGTTGTTGACCTTCATCTCGCTGACGAACGACGGTGTGGACGCCTTCTCCTGCGCCACGACCGCTCCCGTCGTGACCCCGATCGCGAGGGCCCACGCTCCCGCCCGATGCATCGTTCTCACCCTCCGTCGCTGCTCGCGAGCAAGCCGCATGCCAGCTTCAGTCTCAGCGCCGAACGCCCCTGCGTGCGCTGGCGGGCCATTGTAGAGGACGCGGCGTCCCGCCGGTTGGACACGCCCCCCGAGCCGCACCGGCGAGCGCCGCCGCTGGTCTACAATCCCGCCGCCGTGATCACGGCCCGAGGTGAGACGTGGCCGCTCCCTACCGCTACTCCAGGATCGCCGAATCGATGCGCCCGTCGCCGATCCGCGAGCTGTTCAAGCTCACGCAGAGGCCGGGCATGATCTCGTTCGCCGGCGGCCTGCCCGACCCGGCGATCTTCCCGGTCGCCGAGTTCGCCGAGTGCGCCTCGGCGTTGCGCGAGCGCGGCACCGTCGCGCTCCAGTACGGCGCCACCGAGGGCTACCGGCCGCTGGTCGAGGCGATCGTCGCCCGCATGGAGCCGCTGCTCGGCCGGCCGATCGCCCCCGAGCAGGTGGTGGTCACCTCCGGCTCGCAGCAGGCGATGGACATGCTCGCCCGCGTCCTTGTCGACCCGGGCGACGTCATCGTCGTCGAGGCGCCCACCTACCCCGGCGCGCTCCACACCTTCCGCGCCGCCGGGGCGCGCTTCGCGCTCGTCGAGTGCGACGCCGACGGGATGAGGGTCGACGCGCTGGCCGGCGTGATCGAGCGCTGCCGCCGGGAGACGGGGCGGCTGCCCAAGCTCGTCTATTCGATCGTCAACTTCTCCAACCCGTCGGGCGCGTGCCTCTCCGCGGCGCGCCGCGCCTCGCTCGCCGCCCTCGCCGCCGAGCACGGCGTGCCGGTGCTCGAGGACGACCCGTACGGCGAGCTGCGCTACGGCGGCGAGCGCCTTCCGACCGTGTTCGCCGCGGCACGTGGCGGCGTGGTGTTCGCCTCGTCGTTCTCGAAGATCCTCGCGCCGGGCGTCCGCGTCGCCTGGGCGGTCGGCGAGCCCGAGCTGATCCGCAAGATGGTGATCGCCAAGCAGGGAATGGACCTTTGCACCTCGATGGTGGCGCAGGTGGTGGTGGCCGAGTACTGCCGCCGCGGCCACCTCGACGCCCACCTGGCGAAGATCCGCTCCCACTACGCCGCCAAGGCCGCGGCGATGGCGCAGGCGCTCGAGCGCGAGCTTCCGGCGGGGGCCGCGCGGTTCGTCACGCCCGAGGGCGGCTTCTTCTTCTGGCTGCGCTTCGCGGGACGCGACAGCCGCGCGCTGTTCGAGGCCGCGGTCGAGCGCGGCGTGGCGTTCCTGCCGGGCGGCGCGTTCTACCCGGATCCCGCCGAGACCGTGGGCGACGCGGTCGACGGGCGCGAGTTCGCGCGGCTGTGCTTCACGTTCGCCCAGCCCGACGAGATCGCGGAGGGCTGCCGCCGCCTCGCGGCCGCCCTCCGCTGACCCGCCGCCGGCCCGCCGCTCAGTGCTGCATGGCGATGGTGGTGGGGTCGTTGGTGACGTTGTTGATCACCGAGGCGACCGCGAACACCCCCGATCCCGACTTCACCGTCACCCGAGCGTAGCCGCGGTCCATCGCCGTCTGGCCCGCCTTGCCCTTGAACGGCTG